>CAZROR010000027.1:0-20718 GCA_964601765.1 uncultured Zetaproteobacteria bacterium | reverse complement strand
ATTGGAAAAGGCTGTTTCTTGACCCGTTCGGAGCGGTTGCCTACACTCCATTTGACCTGAGGGA
This sequence comes from uncultured Zetaproteobacteria bacterium, assembly GCA_964601765.1. Classification (GTDB taxonomy): domain Bacteria; phylum Pseudomonadota; class Zetaproteobacteria; order Mariprofundales; family Mariprofundaceae; genus SZUA-181. The sequence continues at coordinate 20,654 of CAZROR010000027.1, read as the reverse complement.
CTGAGGAAATCAGCGATTCAGCCACCCCTATCCGCGCCGGGAGAGCCAATCCAGCCATGCGTGAGTTCGAGAAAATCAAGCGCCTGCCGCCGTATGTGTTCAGTGTCGTCAACGATCTGAAGATGCAGATGCGTCGCGCGGGCGAGGACATTATCGATTTTGGCATGGGTAATCCCGACCAGCCGACACCGCAGCATATCGTGGACAAGCTGTGTGAGGCAGCCCAGGACGGACGCAATCATCGCTATTCGCTTTCCCGCGGCATTCCCGGCCTTCGTCGTGCCGTCTGCGCCTGGTACAAGCGCAAGTTTGATGTCGAGCTTGATCCCGAGAGCGAGGCCATCGTGACGATTGGCTCCAAGGAAGGGTTGGCCCATCTGGCTGTTGCCATTACCTCGCCAGGTGATCTCGTGCTTTGCCCGAATCCCGCCTATCCGATACATCCGTATGGATTCATCATCGCCGGAGCCGATATCCGGCATGTGCCCATGGGTCCCGATCGTGACTACTTCCAGGAAGTGACTGATGCGGTGCGCGATTCTTGGCCGAGGCCCAAAGCGCTGATTGTCAATTTTCCATCCAATCCGACAGCCCAGGTTGTTGGTCTGGATTTTTACAAAAAGCTGGTGAACTTCGCCCGCGAGGAAGACCTTATCGTCATTTCGGATATCGCCTATGCCGAGATTACGTTCGATGACTATGTCTGCCCTTCCATTTTACAGGTTCCGGGTGCCCGTGACGTGGCTGTGGAGTTCTATTCGCTGTCCAAGACCTACAATATGCCCGGCTGGCGCATGGGCTTCATGGTCGGTAATGCAGAAATTGTGGCTGCACTGGCCAAGGTGAAATCCTACCTGGATTATGGCACCTTTCAGCCACTGCAAATTGCTGCCTGTGCAGCGCTGAACGGCCCGCAGGACTGTGTTGAGGAAATCCGTCGGCGCTACCAGTCCAGGCGCGATACGATGATCACGGGCCTGCACCACATGGGCTGGATGGCCGAGCCACCCAAGGCCTCGATGTTTATCTGGGCCAGAATTCCGGATCCGTTCAGGGCCATGGGCTCACTGGAGTTTTCCAAGCAGATGCTTGCCGAGGCGCATGTGGCTGTAAGTCCGGGTATTGGTTTTGGCGCCTATGGTGATGAATATGTACGCATTGCCCTGATCGAAAATGAACACCGGACGCGGCAGGCCTTGCGTGGGATACGGAACTTTCTGAATGCGGGAGCGTGAAATGAATCGGGTGCGTGTCGGCCTCCTCGGGCTGGGGACCATTGGCGTGGGCGTGGCCAGAATCCTGCTGGAGAACAGCAATGTTCTGCGGGCGCGGCTTGGCGTCGGGCTGGATCTGGTGCGCATCTGTGACCTGGATATCGAGACTGACCGTGGCCTGGATCTGCGAGATGTGGACCTGACAACGGATGTGGATCGCATCATCAAGGCCGATGATGTTGATATCGTTATTGAGCTTATCGGCGGGTATGAGCCAGCACGGAGCTTTGTTACTACCGCCCTCGAGCATGACAAGCATGTTGTGACGGCCAACAAGGCGCTGATCGCCCGGCATGGTGAGGCCCTGTTTACACTGGCCGAACAGCACGGTGTGGTCATGGCCTTTGAAGCGGCAGTGGGTGGCGGTATCCCGTGCCTGAAGGCGCTGCGTGAGGGGCTGGCTGCCAACCGCATTGAGTCCGTTTACGGTATTCTGAACGGTACCTGCAATTATATTCTGACGAAGATGGAACATGAGGGCCTGCCTTTTGATACCGTGCTTGCGCAGGCACAGGCGCTGGGTTATGCCGAGGCTGATCCGACATTTGATATCGAAGGTGTGGATACGGCACACAAGCTGGCCATCCTCGCGGCCATGGCCTTCGGCAGCCACATTCGCTTTGATGATGTGCATACCGAGGGCATCAGCCGGATTACGCCAGATGACATTGCCTCGGCCGGTGAACTGGGCTATCGCATCAAGCTGCTCGGTATTGCCAAGCCCCATGATGACAGGATTGAAATGCGCGTACATCCGACACTATTGCCGCATGCCTCGCAGCTGGCACAGGTCTCGGATTCCTACAACGCCGTGCAGATATCAGGGAATTTCATTGAACACACGATGTATTTCGGGCGCGGTGCAGGAGAGCGCCCGACAGCGAGCGCCGTAGTAGCGGATGTGATGGATATTGCCCGTGCCATGCCGGATGGCGCAGGGCATCTTGCACCACCCATGGCTTTCCCACAGGCCGCACGTCAGAACCTGGCCACGCTGCCCATGGCTGATATCGAGTGCGAGTACTATCTGAGGCTGATGGTGAAAGATCAACCCGGTGTACTTGCAGCTGTTGCCGATATCCTCGGCCATCACCGCATCAGCCTGGAGGCTGTGATGCAGAAAGAACGCCATGCCACGCAGTCCGTGCCGCTTGTGCTGCTGACGCACCGCACGCGGGAGGGAAATCTCCAGGCTGCGGTATCCCGCATCATGCAGCTGGCGTCTGTGGAAGGAGAGCCGTTGCTGTTACGTATGGAGCGTGGCGCATGACGCATTACGGTGGCGTTATAGACCGATACAGGGCATTTTTGCCGGTCTCGGCGGATGATACGATCATCACGCTGTACGAGGGCAACACGCCACTGCACGAGTCACACAATCTCCGGCTGGCCATCAATCCGGATTTGCAGATATTTCTGAAGTTTGAGGGCCTGAATCCAACCGGATCGTTCAAGGATCGCGGTATGACCATGGCCGTAACCCAGGCCTACAATGCCGGTTCACGCTCCGTGATCTGCGCCTCCACGGGGAATACCTCCGCTTCTGCGGCTGCCTATGCGGCCAACTGCGGCATGACCGCCTATGTGCTTATTCCCGATGGCAAGATCGCGCTGGGCAAGCTTTCGCAGGCCATGCGGCATGGCGCGCGGGTCATCCAGATCAGGGGGAATTTCGATGAGGCCCTCCAGATCGTGCGCGAGGTTGCCGCCGATGGCGCCATTTCGCTCGTGAACAGCGTCAACCCTTATCGCCTGCAGGGACAGAAAACAGCAGCCTTTGAAATTATCGACGAGCTGGGCTTCGCGCCGGATTTTCATGCCCTGCCAGTGGGCAATGCCGGCAATATCACGGCCTACTGGATGGGATATCGGGAATATCATGAAAAGCGCATCAGCAACACCCTGCCCGCCATGCTTGGCTTTCAGGCCGAAGGCGCAGCTCCGATTGTCCATGGGGAACCGGTGGCCAACCCGGAAACTGTGGCTACGGCCATACGCATCGGCAACCCTGCCTCGTGGCGACAGGCCGAGGAGGCGCGTGACGCGTCCGGCGGCGTGATTGAGGCTGTCAGCGATGAAGAAATCCTGAAGGCCTATGACATGCTGGCGAGCCTTGAAGGCGTTTTTTGCGAGCCGGCAAGTGCGGCTTCCGTGGCCGGTGTGATCAAACTGAATGCCCGTGGCTACTTCAAGCCGGGCGCACGTATTGTCTGCACGCTGACCGGCAATGGCCTCAAGGATCCGGATACGGCGATGAAGGGCGTTGCCTCGCCCATCACCATCGATGCCAGTGAATCAGCGGTCCGCAAGGTGCTGGAGCAGTCATAATCCATCACACTGCATGACGGACACATTCCAGCTCATGGTTGTTATGGATGGCCTGATCGAGGGGGAGGCCGCACCAGGGCTGCATCCGGCCTTGTCGGTATGGCACGGACACCTGGCCAGGAGGCGCAGGAAATGGTTCGCATGCGCACCGATGACTGCGCTGGAGTGGTATGGCCTGATTTGCGCTCTGCCGGGTGCGCCGGCGGCCTGGCTGGCCGCACGCGTCAGGGATATGCCGAAGATGGCCAGGCAGTGCTGGGTAGCGTCTCCGTACTATGCTGTGGTGGGCCGTGATGATGTGCAGGTGGCACCGGATAAGGTGCTGGACTGGAGTCCGGAGGACACACGGCAGCTCGCAGCATTGCTGAATCCCCTGCTGGCTGATGAAGGCATGCAGCTGCTGTGCGCGGGTACGGCCCTGCTGGCCGTATGTGACAGGGCCTGGGATATCTCTCCGCCCGGTTTCGGTCTGATCGCAGGAGGGCGGCTGCCGAACCGGATGCCCGAGGGCAGGGATGCCGGCCGGTTTTCACGCCTGCAGGCAGAGATTCAGATGCTGCTGGCCCAGAAGCCCCTGTCCCGCGGGGAGAAGCCGCCGGTATCAGGTCTGTGGCTTTGGGGCGCAAGCCCATGGCCTGTGGAAATACCGGCATCACGATGCATTGTGAGCGATGATGCCAGCCTTTCAGGCCTGTTTGCTGACGCACGTGCACAAGCGGCTATCCTGCGGGCGGAAACAGCAGCGGAGCACTGGACGTGCAAGAAGCGGTTACCCGCACGTATTGTGCTTGCCGGTCCGCGGCATTGCGTGCTGTTGCGGAGTGCCCCGATACCACGCCTCTTGCGACAGGGCTGGTATCTCCGCAACCCAGAGCCGCTTACGCAACTACCCGGACAGGCCTGGCCGTGAGCGACGAGGCGCACGTTGGCACAACGCTGAAGGGAAATGCCTTGTGTTGGCGGCATGGCCCCCTGTATGCGGCGAACCCACTGCAGGCCTGGCAGGGAATTCTGGCCGTACGCGGGCTATCTGAATCTGATGCGTTTTTTTCTCCCCGGCTGGGAGATCTTCCTGATCCGGAAGGCATGCGGGATATGAGTCCGGCCGCGGACAGGCTTGCTCGTGCCATCGAGGCAAAAGAGCGCATCCACGTATTCGGGGATTTCGATTGTGATGGTGTCAGCGGGACGGCGATTCTCACCGAGGCACTCGGCGCGGTGGGTGTGCCCGTGTCATCCTCGATCCCGCACCGTGCCGATGACGGGCACGGCATTGGTGTGGAGGCTGTACGGGAGGCGCATGCATCTGGCTGCACGCTGGGGATCAGCGTGGACACGGGCACAACATGCTTTGCGGCTTGTACGGAAGCGCAGTCACTCAGGTTTGACCTGATTGTTACCGACCACCACCTGCCGGAGGCCAGGTTGCCTGAGGCCTTTGCTGTCCTGAATCCGGCCAGGGCAGATTGTGGCTTTGCCGGGCGCGCACTGTGTGGCACAGGGGTGGCCTTTTTTCTGCTGATGGCCGCATGGCGGCGGTTGCGGGAAAGGGAAGTTGCGCCTGCCTTTGATCTCAGGCAACTGCTGGATCGTGTGGCGATTGCCACGGTAGCCGACATGATGCCACTGACTGGCGTGAATCGCATTCTTGTTTATCACGGTCTCAGGCTAATGCGGGAGCACCCCGCTGCCGGAGTGGCTGCATTGATGCAGGCGGGCCGGGTGAAGGGTATGGTGACGGTTCAGGATATCGCTTTTCAGCTTGCACCACGCATTAACGCAGCCGGACGCATGCAGCATGGTGAGCAGGCCATGCGGCTGCTGATGGCATCCGATCCAGGCGAAGCGGAAAAGCTCGCCGCCGACCTTGATGCATGCAATCGACTCCGCCAACGGGTAGAGCGGGAAATCCTGAAAAGGGTCGAAACGCATCTGGCTGCCACCTCGGATGAGGTGCTGGCTGCCTATGATCCTGAGTGGCATGCCGGCGTGGTCGGCCTTGTTGCCGGAAAGCTGGCTCGCAGGCATGGCCGTCCTGCAGCTATCGGCTTTGTTGAGGCCGGTGGTGTGATACGCGTATCACTGCGTGGGGCACCGGGTTTTCATGTTGGCGAGATTCTCCAGGCCTGCTCGGAACACATGGAACACTTCGGCGGTCACCAGGGAGCGGGAGGTGGCAGCATCAGGCCCGAGAACTGGGAGGGGTTCAGGCAGGCTTTTGGTCTGGCCAGCACACAGCTGGCGGGCGATGCGGAAGAGGCGCGGAAAATCGAAATCGATGGTGTGCTGGCCCTATCTGCCATTCATGCGGGACTCGTTGAACGTCTGGGCCGTTTTGAGCCCTGTGGACAGGGCAACCCCGAGTGTGTATGGCTGCTTGAGGGAGGGAGCATTGCAAACCGGCAGGATTTGCGTGCCGGTGCTGTACGCCTTCGGTATGTGGCCGCTGACGGTCAGGTAGATGCCATCGCCTTTCGGGCAGGCGGGCTGGAAACAGCATTGCAGCCTGGGAACCGGGTGGGGCTTGTCGGCCGTTTGAGTTTTGATCGCTTCCGTGGCAGGGGCGCCATCCAGTTTGTCATTGACGATGTCATGCCATCCGACCCACAGGTATAGGTGTATGTGGGATGCTGTGGCCTTTCATGTCGGTATGCAGCGGGTAAGTCCCTGCCTGCTTTTGTGCGTTACGGCCATGGCATTTTCATGTCATGCTGAGGCAATGGAGGGCCACATGTCTGCCAATCACCTGATTCACGAATCCAGTCCTTACCTGCGTCAGCATGCGCATAATCCCGTGGACTGGTATCCGTGGGGCAAGGAGGCATTTGAAAAGGCCCGGCGCGAGGATAAGCCCATTCTGATCTCCATCGGCTATTCGACCTGTCACTGGTGTCACGTGATGGAGGAGGAGTCGTATGCGGATGCGGAAGTGGGCCGTGTACTGAACGAGATGTTTGTGGCCATCAAGGTGGACCGTGAAGAACGCCCCGATATCGATCAGGTGTACATGCGTGCTGCGCAGATGATGACCGGTACTGCCGGCTGGCCGCTGAACATTCTGATGACACCGGACAAGCGACCCTTCTTTGCGGCAACCTATCTGCCCAGGCACACTCGCTTTGGCCGGATCGGCCTGATCGAGCTGGCCCGGCGCGTACACGAGCTGTGGATGCATGACCGTGCCCGCCTGCTTGAGCCGGCAGATCAGATTGTGGCCGCATTAAAGCGACTGGATGGCACCGACACAGCGCCTGGACAATTGAGCCCGAACATCACTGACCGTGCGTTCGAAGAGCTGTCCCGGGCCTACGACAGGGCACACGGCGGCTTTGGACAGGCGCCAAAGTTTCCAGGCCCTCACAAGCTGCTGTTTCTGCTGCGTTACTGGCATCAGACGGGCAGGCAGGAAGCACTTGACATGGTGCTGGAAACGCTCACTGCCATGCGTGTCGGCGGCGTGTTTGATCAGCTTGATTTCGGTTTCCACCGCTATTCCACCGATGCTCGCTGGCTGCTGCCCCACTTTGAAAAGATGCTCTACGATCAGGCCATGCTTGTCACGGCGTATGCGGAAGCGTTTCAGGCTACGGGCAAGCAGGCATATGGCGAGACGGTGCGTGAGGTCATCTCTTATGTCCTGCGTGATATGCGTGCGCCGGTTGGTGCATTTTATTCGGCCAAGGACGCGGACTCCGAGGGGGAGGAAGGCAGGTATTATGTCTGGACGGAAAAGGAGTTCGAGGACGTCCTGGGCAGAGATGACGCACGTTTTGCCACCCGGGTGTTTGGCCTGACCCGGGATGGCAATGTCCGGGACGAGGCCACGGGAATGAGGACCGGCACCAATGTGCTGTATCTGGCCTCGGCACCGGTATCCGATACCGACAGGCAGCGGCTGGTGCGTGTGCGACGGAAGCTGCTGGCTGCCCGCGAACGGCGTGTGCATCCGTTTCGTGATGACAAGATTCTTACTGACTGGAATGGCATGATGATCGCTGCCCTGGCGATTGCCGCGCGTGACCTGCACATGCCTGAATATGCGCAGGCGGCAGCCCAGGCGGCTGATTTCATTCTGACACACCTGCGCAGAAATGATGGCCGTCTGTGGCACAGGTATCGTGATGGCAGCGCCGGGCTGGATGCCCATCTTGATGACTATGCCTTTCTTGTGTGGGGGCTTCTGGAGCTTTACGAAACCGGGTTTGATGCGAAGTATCTGCAAGCCGCGCTGGCCCTGAATGCCACCATGCTTGCGCATTTCCGGGCACCGGGCGGCGGGCTGTACTTTACCGCTGACGATGCGGAAGGACTGCTTGTAAGACTGAAGGATGGTGATGACGGAGCCATTCCATCCGGAAACTCCGTTGCCATGATGAACCTCATTCGGCTGGCCCGCATGACCGGAAATACCGAACTGGAGAAACAGGCGGCCGGAATCATCAGGGCGTTTTCCGAAGAAGTGGAGCGGATGCCTTCGGCCTTTGCACATATGATGTCTGCCTACATGTATGCGGAGAGGCGCAGCTATGAGGTGGTACTGGCCGGGGATCGGGACTCGGACGAGGGCAGGGCCATGCTGCGTGCCATCAACGGGCACTTTGTTCCAAACAAGGTTGTGCTCTGGCAGAGCAAGATGCTGGCACGACTTGCACCATACACCCGGGAGCAGACAGCCGTTGACGGCAAGGTGACGGCCTACATCTGCGAAAACTACCACTGCAACAGGCCCATCACCGACCCTGAGCAGGCGCTTGCCTTGCTCGAAGGGCCGTAGGCGCTATGGTTGCTGTGTGCAACTGATTTCTGCATGACATGGGGTTGAATATGAGCAGTGAAGATCGTATTGCCGGTTTCCGAAGCCGGGCCGAGGCACTCGCTGGCCGCATTTCCACACTCCGGAGGTCTCTTTGACATCACAGCGCGACAGGAGGAGCTCGAAGAGCTGAACCGCCGGGTCGAGGATCAGTCCCTGTGGTCCGATCCGGAGGAAGCCCAGAAGCTGATGCAGGAGCGCACGCGCCTGCAACGCCTTGTTGACAGCTTTACCGGGGTTGAGGCCCAGCTTGAAGATCAGGTGACGCTGTTTGAGCTGGGGGCCGAAGAGGGCGACATGGAAAGCCAGCTGGAGGCTGTCAGCGGTCTGGACGAGGTGGAGCGCACGGTTGAACAGCTTGAGCTGGCGCGCATGCTCGGAGGGGAAAACGATGCCGAAAATGCCTTTTTGGATATTAATGCCGGAGCGGGAGGCACTGAGGCCCAGGACTGGGCGGAAATGCTGCTCCGAATGTACCTGCGCTGGGCGGAGCGGCGGGGTTTCAAAACCGAGCTGATGGAGTGCACGGCGGGTGAGGAAGCGGGGATCAAATCTGCGACACTTTCCGTCAAGGGCGAGTATGCCTATGGGCTCCTCAAGGCGGAGACCGGCATTCACAGGCTTGTCCGCAAATCGCCTTTTGACTCGGGCAATCGACGCCATACCTCGTTTGCATCCGTTTTTGCTTATCCGGATATCGAGCGCGATATCGAAGTGGACATTGATGAAGGGGATGTGCGGGTGGATACCTACCGCGCCTCCGGTGCCGGTGGGCAGCATGTCAACAAAACAGACTCCGCCGTGCGACTGACACATCTTCCAACTGGCATCGTGGTACAATGTCAGAATAACCGAAGCCAGCATAAAAACCGGGAGGCCGCCTGGAAGATGCTCAAGGCGCGCCTGTACGAGCATGAGCTTATGAAACGCCGGCAGGAAAAGCAGGCTATCGAGGATGCAAAGTCAGATATTGGTTGGGGCCATCAGATTCGCTCTTATGTGCTGGACCAGTCCCGCATCAAGGATTTGCGTACGGGCATGGAAACGGGCAACACCCAGGCCTTCCTGGATGGGGATATTGATACCTTTATTCATGCCCAGTTGCTCGGCATTCGTCGGGGGGAGAAATCAGCCTGAAATATGGCAATCATAATGTAATACAATAGTTATTCTTCATAACATACTGTCACATAGTGATAAATCATTAAGTTCTTTATTTTTAACGGTGAGCCGTTACAATGCCGGCCGCACTGGAGGACTCATGATTAAGCTGTATTCAAATCCCGTATGTCCGGATTCACACCGGACAAGGATCGTGCTCGCCGAGAAGGAGCTGCCCATTGACATCATCGACGTGGAGACCGGCGAGGTACCGCCTGAGCTGCTGCAGCTTAACCCTTACGGCAGCCTGCCCACGGTCGTCGATCGAGATACGGTACTGTTTGAACCATCGGTAATCAGTGAGTACCTGGACGAGCGCTATCCGCATCCTCCGCTGAAACCCGGTTCGCCGGCTGAGCGTGCGCAGATGAGGCTTTCCGTATTGCGGATTGAGCGCGAGCTGTATCCGCTGTATGCCAATGTGGAGAAGGCCACGAAAAAAACCGAGGCAAGAAAAAAGCTGTGCGACTACCTGGAAACACTGGACAGCTATTTTGCGCATCAGGCCTGGTTTGTCAGCGAGGTGTACACGCTGGCCGATGTGGCTATGGCACCCATCTTGTGGCGTCTCCCGCACCAGGGTGTGAACACGGCAGCCTGGAACAATCTCGAGGCCTACATGGATCGCCTGTTCGAGCGTCCTGCCTTTGTGCGATCGCTGTCGGAAAGTGAGCAGATGATGCGAGACTGAATATCGCATCATAGCGGGGTGGGATACAGGGGATAGAATGCCGAGATTCCCCTGGCGACAAACGTTGGATATGTGATGTATGTCACCGTTTGGTGACGGCTTGCGGCTACATTGCCGCGCACATTGAATCAAGGGGATGTCTGTTGATCATTACCGTGCTTGAGCCAGATCATCCCGAGCGTAAAGATGCTGAGCAGTTTATTCATGATCGTTTCAGTATCGAGTACGATGCCAACATTCGACACTACATGCCACATTTGGTGCGGCTGACAACCTTCAAGGGTGAGCTGATTGCCCATGCAGGCTACCGGGATGCTGCCTGCCACCAGCTGTTTGTGGAAAACTATTTTGATGAGCCTATTGAGCGTGTCGTCAGCAAGAAAGTTGGCAAGATTGTTCCGCGTGCATCCATCGTCGAGGTCGGTAATCTGGCCGAGGCGCGTCCGGGTGGCGCCCGTGCGGCGATTACAGCGCTGACTGCCTATCTGTATGGTGCCGGCTTTGAGTGGGTGGTGTTCACTGGTGTCACCAAGCTGAGAAATGCCTTTTTGCGGCTGGGGATGCAGGCCGTGGATATTGGTGAGGCAGATGCCTCACGCCTGACGACCGCGGCGCAGCGAGAGTGGGGGCGCTACTACAGTGCCGGCCCGAGGGTGATGGCCGGTGATATCCGGAAGGGCTACTGGCTGTTGCGATTTTCGCGTGAAGTGCTGCAGCCGCTGTGGATGGGGGCGCTATTCGAGGGAATGCGCCAGCGAAAAAAGAGGAAGGCCGCATGAGCAGGGTGCTGGCCGCGATCGCTGCCCACGCCCACAAAACACCGGAGAAAGTAGCGTTGGAGGGCGTGCCTACGTCGCTGACGTATGGTGAACTTGAGCGGCAGGTTGGAGTACTGGCGGCCAGCCTTCTCGAGCGCCAGCCTGGTACCATTGGCCTGATGATGGATAATACACCGGCTTGGGTTGTGGCTGATCTCGCGGCGATCAGGGCCTGGAATCCCATAGTGCCCATGCCCCTGTTTTTTTCACCGGAGCAGACCGGGCACCTTGTGCTAAGCGCTGGCCTGGAACTGATTCTGACTGATCAGCCAGGACCAGTGCGCCAGGTGCTGGCACAGATTGGCGTCGCCATTTCAGATGAAGACGCCGTTGATATTGCCGGTGTCCGGGTACACATGTTCCAGGTTGAGCATCCTGCCACGTGCTCGGTTCCGGACAGCATTGCCAAGGTGACCTACACATCCGGGACAACCGGGGAGCCCAAGGGGGTTTGCTTGACCCAGAAGGCCATGGAGACAGTGGCCGTGTCCCTGGCAGCGGCCTGCCAGGCCTCTGCTGATGACCGACACCTGTGTGCCCTGCCACTGGCGACCCTGCTGGAAAACATAGGCGGTGTTTACGTGCCTCTTCTGGCAGGTGGGACATGCGTTCTGCCGGGGCTTGGCGGGGTTGGCATGCAGGGGGCAGCTGGGCTTGATCCTGCACGTTTTCTGCAAGCGCTGGTGGATCACAGGGCGAGCACATGCATCATGATTCCACAAATGTTGCTGGCGCTTATATCTGCCATCCGGGCGGGTGGGCCAAGGCCTACAACACTCAGGTATGCCGCCGTGGGGGGGGCGCCGGTATCCATCGCTTTGCTGGATGCCGCTGCCGCATTGGCGCTGCCCGTGTATGAGGGCTATGGATTATCCGAGGCTGCCAGTGTCGTGGCTGTCAACGGCCCCGAGGCAAACAGGCCGGGTAGCGTGGGCAAGCCGCTTTCGCATGTGCGTTTGGATTTTGCGGCGGATGGTGAGATTCTCGTGTCGGGGACTCTGTTTGCTGGTTATCTGGGAGAGGGGGAGCCGCCACTCCAGGATGGCTTTTACGCTACAGGTGATACGGGATATCTGGATGGGGATGGCTTTCTGCATATCACCGGACGCAAGAAACATATTTTTATTACGGCCTTTGGTCGCAACGTGTCGCCGGAGTGGGTGGAGCGCGAGCTTCTAATGCAACCTGCCATTGCCCAGGCTGTCGTGTTTGGAGAGGCAAAGCCGTTTAACGTGGCTGTACTCGTACCTCGGTCCGGGGCGGATGCAAAGGCATTGCAGCAGGCAGTGGAGGCTGCTAATACACACCTGCCGGACTATGCCCGCATCGGCAGGTGGCTCTGTGCAGATGAGCCGTTTAGCATCGCAAACGGGCAATGGACAGGCACGGCAAGGCCGCGGCGTCAGGTAATTGCGCAGGCCTATGCTGATGCCATTCAGGCATTATATGAGGAGACGTGAATGAGTTTTTATGACCAATTAATTGCAGCGACAGAAGATGCGCGCGCGGATCTGTTGTCGATTCCCTTTATTCAGCAGGGAGTGGCTGGAAAGCTTGGGCTGGAAAGCTATATCGCCTTTCTTACTCAGGCCTATCACCATGTAAAGCACACCACACCATTGCTGATGGCCTGTGGTAGTCGTTTGCCGGAGCGGCTGGAATGGCTGCGGGAGGCTGTTGGTGAGTATATCGAAGAGGAAATGGGTCATCAGGAATGGGTGCTGAACGATATTGCGGCCTGTGGTGGAGACAAGGAAGCCGTGAGGCAGGGGCAGCCCGGCCTGGCAACCGAGGTGATGGTTGCCTATGCCTATGATACGGTACATCGTCGCAATCCGGTCGGTTTCTTTGGTATGGTGCTGGTACTGGAAGGAACAAGTGTGGCGCTGGCCACAAAGGCTGCCGCTGCACTACAGTCCGAGTTAGGGCTTCCCAAACAGGCCTTCAGCTATTTGAACTCGCATGGTTCGCTGGACGTCGGTCATGTGGGCTTCTATGAGAAGCTGGTTAACCGGCTCGAGGATGAAGGTGATCGACAGGCTGTCATCCATTGTGCCCGGGTTTTTTACAAGCTATACGGGGACATTTTCCGCTCCCTGCCCATGATCCCACAGGAGGGGAACTGATATGGAGCTTAGAAACAAGCGCGTTGTGCTTACCGGCGCTGCCGGTGGCATGGGCAGTATTCTTGCCGGCGAGCTGGCCTCTCGGGGGGCGAAACTGGCGCTGGTGGATGCAAACACCGAGGCCCTGGAGGCAATCGCCAAACGGGTGAAAGACGCACATGCTGTTACCGGTGATTTGTCTTCTGCCAAAGGCTGTGAAGTTGTCACCAGAGAATGCACCAGGCTGCTGGGCGGGGTGGATCTGCTGATCAATCTGGCCGGGGTCAATAGCTTTGCAGCCTTTGAAGATGAGTCGCCCGAGCGGCTGGAAATGCTTATGCATGTCAATCTGCTGGCACCCATGTGGCTGGCACGGGCTTTGTTGCCCGGGATGCTTGCCCGGAATGCCGGCCGCATCGTGAATGTTGGCTCGATTTTCGGCTCTATCGGATTTGCCTATTTTACGGCCTATTCGGCCAGCAAATTCGGGCTGCGTGGCTTTTCCGAGGCGTTGCGCCGCGAATTGCGCGATACCGGTGTCAAGGTTACCTATATCGCCCCGCGCGCGGTGAAAACACCGATGAATACTGATGCTGTCATGCGTATGGGTAAGGCCACACGGATGAACATGGACTCACCGGAAGATGTCATCAAAAAGATTATCCATGCGATTGATAATGACTGCAAGGATATTTATTTTGGTTTTCCGGAAGCGCTTTTTGTACGCATCAACGTGATGTTTCCACGTCTGGTCGACCGTATACTGGCCGGGCAGAATCGTATCGCTGCGCGCTTTGCTCGTGGCGAAGAAAACTGAATCACTGAAGTAAGGAGAACGTGATGCTGAAACGCCTTTTATCACCCATGATGTTTGCCGCACTGCTGCTGGCCTTGCCATCCGCCTGGGCGGCAGGAACACTGGATGACGACGTGCATGCCCTGCAGCTTGAATGGGCCAGGATCAAGTATCAGATGCCTGAGGACCAGCAGGAGGATGCCTTTGCCGCGCTGGCTGAACGTGCACATGCATTGAGTGTCGCCAACCCCGGCAAGGCTGAGCCCCTGATTTGGGAGGCGATTATCAAGTCCACCTATGCCGGAGCCAAGGGAGGGCTGGGAGCGTTGTCGCTGATGAAGGAAGCACGCGATTTGCTGCTGGCGGCCGAAAAGATCGATCCCAAGGCCATGCATGGTTCAATCTATACTTCACTGGGCAGCTTCTACTACATGACCCCAGGTTGGCCCATCGGCTTCGGGGATGATGACAAGGCATTGGAATACCTGAACAAGGCGCTGGAGATTGCGCCGGATGATATGGATGCGAATTTCTTCATGGGCGACTACTGGGTGGAGAAAAAGAAATACAAGAAGGCAGTACCCTATCTGAAAAAGGTGATTGCGTTGCCAGCAGTGGAAGAACGGCCCGTCTACTCCAAGGGAAGAAAGGCGGAGGCCCAGGCCCTGCTCGACAAGCTCCCTGCTCACCTACGCTAATTTTCTCCCGCGCCGGCTTTCATGCCGGCGCGGATGTATTATCGGTGGAGCTGGGTGAACAATCGCTCTGCCAGCTTCTCCGAGAACCCATCGACAGCGGCGAGCTGTTCACGGCTTGCTTTTTTGACCCCTTCGATGCCGCCAAAGTGACGAAGCAACGCCGTGCGCCTGGCCGGGCCAATACCGGGGATACTATCCAGCTGTGATGTAAACATGCTCTTTTTTTTACGTTTGCGCATGTAGGTACCGGCAAACCGGTGCGCCTCATCGCGCACTCGGGCAATCAGCAGCAGGGCGGGGGAATGTATTCCGGGCCTGATCGGCCGACCAATACCTGGAGCCTCTCCCAGCCATCCCGGCCATAGTGTTTCATTTCCGGTTTTGCGCACAGCACCCTTGGCAACACCGACAAGCCGGAGCGCACTGAGCCCTGCATCTGCGGCTGCCTGCAGGGCAACCGAGAGCTGCCCGCGTCCGCCATCGATCAGCATCAGGTCGGGACGGGGGATTGTCTCTTCGTTCATGGCCCGGAAAAACCTCGTCAGCACGGCCTGCATGGCGGCGTAGTCGTCGCCGCCTGGTATGTCATCAAGTTTGTAGCGACGGTAATGTGCCTTGTCCGGGCCATCCCATCCTGCATATACGATGGCCGCTACTGTCTGTCTGCCCCCAAGATGTGCATTGTCTACGGCCGCAAGGCTGCGGGGCGTATCCGGCAGGCCGAGCAATTCCGCCAGGGCGACAAAGGCAGCCTGCTGTGATGTGGCGGCCCGCGCTGCCAGCGACTGCTCTCCGGCATGTCGAACCCGTTGCATCCACTGCAGACGGTCGCCTCGTTGTGGCGCCTGAACACGCATCTTTCCGTTCGGTTTCAACAGGTACAGCAGCTTCTGCAATATCTGTGCCTCGGTTTTGGGCAGCTCCACGAGAACCTCTGCCGGCACTTCCTCATTACGATAACGTTCGATCACTAGCGGATGCAGGATTTCCAGGTTCTCCGCATCCTGTGCTTGTTCTATCCGCACCGTGTGTATGCCAAGGTCGCGGCCGGCCCGGCGTACGCCGATGCAGGCGATGACACCGCCTGCATGCCGAAGAATCTGAATCGCATCGGCATCCTCCGGCAGCCTGCGCGTATCATTGCCGGCCAGGATAGTACGAAGCGCACGGATGCGATCACGCAACAGCGCCGCTTCCTCGAAGGCCA
The DNA here is from genome assembly GCA_964601765.1 of uncultured Zetaproteobacteria bacterium. Classification (GTDB taxonomy): domain Bacteria; phylum Pseudomonadota; class Zetaproteobacteria; order Mariprofundales; family Mariprofundaceae; genus SZUA-181. The sequence continues at coordinate 4,763 of CAZROR010000027.1, read as the reverse complement.
TGCGTTCTGCAGCCCGCTGCATGTCCCGCTCCCATTGCCTGATAAGCCCGGCCTCCTTTCCCTGGAGGAAGGTGCGCGCCTGTGCCACCTGCATTTCGTATTCACGGCGAGAGACAGCATCACAACAAGGCGCGCTGCAGCGGCCGATCTGATGCTGCATGCATGGCCGTGACCGGTTGGCAAACACGCTGTTCTCGCAATCCCTGAGCAGAAATGCCTTTTGCATCACGTGTAGCGTGGTATGAACGGCGCCGGCATTGGGGAATGGCCCGAAATACTCTCCGGGCCGTTTGCGGGCGCCGCGATACAGGCGCAGGCGGGGATAAGCCTCATCAGTGAGCAGAATATACGGGTATGACTTTGCATCCCTGAGCAGTATGTTGTAGCGCGGCTTCAGCTGCTTGATGAGATTGTGCTCCAGGATCAGCGCTTCGGCCTCGGATGGCGTGACCGTGACATCTACATCTCGCACTTGCGTGGCCATGGCCTCTGTACGCGGTGAATCGGGTTGGCGCCGGAAGTAGCTGGAAACGCGTTTTCTCAGATTTCGCGCCTTGCCGATATACAACACCTTGCGCCTAGCATCGAGCATACGGTAGATGCCGGGTTCCTGTGGCAGGCACTTCAGGTCTATCGGGGGCTGAATCCACATGGCGGAAGAAGGCTAGCCAGGATTTTTCACAAAGCCAGGAGCCACCTGTTGTTTTTCCTGATGCCGGCAGTCAATCTTTGTAAGGTCAGGCCGTCGTGTTTTCCGCCTGGGCACGGGGCTGTGCCTCATGGGCCATGTCGTGCTCCTGGTTTCCGGCGGAGGCATAGGCGCAGCTTGCGGCAAGCGGGCAGCCGGGACAGAGCGGCCTGCTCCGACAGAATCGCTTTGCATGGGCGACGATCAGGGCGTGAAACTCCTGGAAAATCGGGATGCTTCGCGGCAGGCGGGCATGGAAAAATGCCTGTGTATCAGCATAAGCCGATTGTCGTTCAAGCATGCCCAGACGCGAGAAAATACGGGCTGTGTAGGCATCGATGACAAACACCGGCTTGTTCAGCGCATATAGCAGAATCGAGTCCGCCGTTTCCGGCCCGATGCCGTGCACCTTGAGCATGCGCTGCCTCAAACTCGTGGCTGGCCAGCGCCTGAGCTGCTGTTCACAGCCATGCTCCAGGTAAAACATGCACAGTGCATTCAGGCGGGTGGCTTTCTGGCGGTAGAATCCTGTCGGCCGGATTACCTCTGCAAGGTGATCGGGCGCGCAGTCAAGGATGTGCCGGGCATCCATCAGGTTTTCGAATTTAAGGTTGGTGATGGCCTTTTCGACATTGGTCCAGCTTGTGTTCTGGGTGAGAATTGCCCCGACCATGACCTCGAACGGCGTGTCAGCCGGCCACCAGTGCTGCGGCCCATAGGCGGATAGCAGCACGTGATAAATCTGCAATGGACTGAGGCGGGCCTTCACACCCTGCGCCATGGCTTCTCCCGTAAAATCCCGACTGGAAAACCAAGGGAATCTACGTGGCGCCTGAAAGAAGTAAAGCCGACGGCTTCCTACAGCTCCTTTAGCCGTGCCACCTCATCCGGGCCGAGATTGCGCCATCGCCCGACAGGCAGCGCACCCAGAGCCAGTGGGCCAAAGTGTGTGCGAATGAGCCGGCGAACCGGATGGCCGCAGGCCGTAAGCGTACGTCGTACTTCGCGCCAGCGACCCCGATGCAGCGTAATTTTCAGCCAGGTATGCCCCCGGCTTTCGGCCTCAACTGTCACCTCCCACGGGTCACTGGTTTCCCCCCGGCCGATATTGCCGCCACCGGCGTGGAGCCTTTCCAGTGTTTGCAGATCAACCCTTCCTCCTACGCGAACGCGGTAGGTGCGGGGCAGGGCGGTGGCTGGATGTGTGAGCCGTTTGGCCAGGGTGCCATCATCCGTGAGTAAAAGCAGCCCTTCGCTGTCCATGTCCAGCCTGCCGACGGACTGCACGCTTGCGCCGACCTTGATGGCATCGTAGATCAGTGGCCGGCCGCGATCGTCCCGGCGTGAGCACATCAGGCCGCGCGGCTTGTGATACAGAATGTACGTGTGGCGGGGAACGGGGCGAACCGGCTTGCCATCAACCGTAACGCGGTCGCCGGGCGCAACTTGCGTGCCGAGCACCGTAACAGGCGTTCCGTTGATGCCCACGCGGCCGTCGCGAATCCAGCGATCCGCCTCACGGCGGGAGCACAGGCCGCAGTGGGCCAGATACCTGTTCAGGCGCTCAGGTGTGTTCGCCTGCCTTGGACCCGGTGACTTTCTCGCGGGCGCCCTCGGGCTTTTTGGCCTCTGCACCTTCGTCTGTTTCCTGCTCTTCCGTGGCCGGGGAAGTGTCGTGTGTTTGCTGTTGTGCTGCGGCAATGAGTTCCTCGTCGTCCATGAGCTGGCTGGAATCGGGCAGGTCGCTGAGGCTGTCCAGGCCGAAGTCTATCAGGAACTGTTTGCCTGTTCCGTACAGATGTGGCCGGCCCGGCACTTCCTTGCGTCCCAGTACGCGCACCCAGCCCCGCTCCTGCAGACTGGCCAGCATGCCGCTCGATATTCTCACACCACGCAGGGCCTCGATTTCCGCGCGGGTTGTGGGCTGGCGATAGGCGATGATCGCCAGCGTTTCGAGCATTGAGCGCGAGAGCCGCGCAGGCCGTGTCTGCCACAGTTTTTGCACGATGGGGGCACATTCGGGCGCAGTGCGGAACTGCCAGCCTCCCGCGATCTGCTGCAGGCGGATGCCACGTTCACTGTAATGCGTTTCCAGCTCTGCCAGCGCCTGGCGAATATCCGATGAGGATGTTCCTTCATCGAGGATTTCCCTGAGCTTCTGGATGTTGATCGGTTCGTCGCTGGCGAGGATCAGGGCCTCAAGTCGGCAGGCAAGGTTCATGCTGCCTCCTTTTCGCATGGCAGCAGGCTGACGGGCCCGTAACAGTCGGTTTGCACGATGGTGATGGCGTGTTGTCGCCAGAGCTCGAGGATGGCCATCAGGGTGGTGACGAGCGCCTCGCGCCCCGGCTGGTCGCGCAGGAACTCATCAAGCTGGATGCCGCCGCGCGCAAGGCGCTCGACAATACGGCTCATCTGTTCGCGGATGCTCATCGTATCCATGAAAATGTGGTGCCGAACAGTGCCGCCCACACGTGTCAGGACACGTCTGAAGGCCAGTATCAGCGCATCGAGATCGGGTTCGGGCTCCGGCCGTTCGACGAGCTCAGATTCAGGAAAGGCCCCACGCACGGCAACATCGCGGCCAACGCGTGGATATTCGTCGAGTTCCTCGGCCAGCATGCGGTATTGCTCGTAGGCAAGCAGTTGCGCGACAAGCTCGGCCCGCGGGTCGATTTCCTCACCTTCCTCATCCACCTCTGGCCTGGGCAGCAGCATGCGGCTTTTCAGCTGCATCAGGCTGCTGGCCACGACCAGATAGTCGCCGGCCACCTCAAGATCGAGACTTTTCTGTGCTTCGATGATGTCCAGGTACTGCGCTGTCAGTGTGGCGATGGGGATGTCGAAGATGTCCATTTCCTGGTTGCGGATGAGATGCAACAGAACATCGAGCGGGCCCTCGAATGCATCCAGCCGGACAGGGGGAAGGGATGCCGCAGTGGCTATCTGTTCGGGGTTGTTGCTGTCCGTGTCGCTCATTGGCTTACACGCGGTATCCCATCTTCAGGGTTTTGCGCACCTTTTCCATCGTACGCCCGGCAACCCGGCGCGCCTTTTCATTGCCATCGCGCACGATGTCGCGCACGACGTCCATGTGCGCCGTGATGTCTGCGCGCCGCTCGCGGATGGGCTGCAGCTCTTCCTCAAGGTGACGCAGGAGCACTTTCTTGCAGTCCAGGCAGCCAATGGCGGCACTGGTGCAACCGGCATGGAGTTCTGTACGTTCTTCCTCGCTCGAATACACCTTGTGAAAGGCCCATACCGGGCACTTTTCCGGTGTGCCGGGGTCATAGCGTCGCACGCGTGCCGGGTCAGTGGGCATGGTTTTGACCTTCTTCTCGGTCTGTTTCCACTCCTCGGCAATCTCGATGGTGTTGCTGTACGACTTGCTCATTTTGCGCCCGTCCAGGCCCGGCAGCCTGGCGGCTGGCATGAGCAGGGATTTGGGCTCCGGAAACAGCGGCTGATCCGGTTTGCGGTACAGGAAATTGAAGCGTCGCGCCACTTCCCGCGTCAGCTCGACATGCGGCACCTGATCCTCGCCGACCGGCACGGCGTCGGCCAGGTAGATCAGGATGTCCGCGGCCTGCAGGAGCGGGTAACCCAGAAAGCCATAGGTGCCAAGGTCTTTTTCGCGCAGCTGCTCGATCTGATCCTTGTAGGTGGGCACGCGCTCCAGCCAGGGCAGCGGCGTGATGAATGAAAACAGCAGGTGTAGCTCCGCATGTTCCGGCACCTCGGACTGAATGAATATCACGCTTTTCTCAGGGTCGAGCCCTGTCGCCAGCCAGTCCACGAGCATGTCCCAGATGGTGTCCTTAACGATTTCCGGGTGGGCATAATCGGTTGTCAGTGCGTGCCAGTCCGCCGCGAAGAAAAAGCAGTGGTGATCGTGTTGGAGTGCGAGCCAGTTTTCGAGCACGCCCTTGAGGTGGCCCAGATGAAGTCTGCCAGTGGGGCGCATGCCGGATAGGATGCGCATGGGTTTGTCCGGTGCTGGATGTGTCACGTTCAGGTTTACTCCCCGCAGAGGTTCGCGGGATGATGGCATGGCATGCCCTGATTGCAAAGATTG
>CAZROR010000026.1:19317-20984 GCA_964601765.1 uncultured Zetaproteobacteria bacterium | reverse complement strand
TGTGACATATCTCACATGATCGGTAATGAACGGTAAATCGTTGCTTTACGGAACAGGGGCCGCGCGCATACAATGCGCCGCCTTCTGGATTCGGAGGCGATATGCAGATACAGGGCGAAGGTCTCACGTTTGACGATGTCATGCTGGTGCCCCAGGCGAGCTCTGTACTGCCCAGACAGGCCGATACATCCTCACAGCTGACGCGCACCATCCGGCTGAACATCCCGATCCTTTCTTCTGCCATGGATACGGTGACGGAATCACGCACTGCGATCTGCATGGCCCAGGAAGGCGGCATTGGCGTGCTGCACAAGAACATGTCGCCGGCCGATCAGGCTGCCGAGGTGCGCCGCGTCAAGCGCTATGAGGCCGGCGTGGTGCGGGAGCCGTTCACGGTCAGCCCGGATATGACGCTGGCGGAGCTGCGCAATCTGTCGAGGGAGCATGGCTTTTCAGGCTTCCCGGTACTGAATGGCGATGGCCGCCTGTGCGGCATCGTGACGCATCGCGATGTGCGTTTTGAATCCGCCCCGGACACCCGCGTGCGTGATGTGATGACGCCGCGCGCGCGTCTGGTTACGGTCGCGCCGGGCACGAGCCCGGAGCAGTGCAAGGCACTGTTCCGCAAGCATCGCATCGAAAAGCTTCCTGTTGTCGACAGCGATTTTCGCCTTCAGGGCATGGTGACCGTGCGTGATATCGAGCAGGCCACGGCCTTTCCGAATGCCGTGCGTGACTGCCTTGGCCGCCTGCTCGTGGCTGCGGCCATTGGCGTGGGCGAGCACGAACTCGAGCGCTTCGAGGTGCTGCGTGCCGAGGGCGTGGATGCTGTTGTCGTGGATACGGCCCACGGCCATTCCAGGGGCGTGATCGAGCAGGTACGCGATATCAAGCAGCAGTACGGCGATAAGGTGCAGGTGATAGCGGGCAACGTGGCTACGGCCGAGGCCGTGCACGACCTGATCGACGCCGGCGCAGATGCGGTGAAGGTTGGCATCGGCCCAGGCTCCATCTGCACGACGCGCGTCGTAGCCGGCGTCGGCGTGCCGCAGTTTTCGGCCATTGTTGCCTGTGCCGAGGCGGCGCGTGATACGGATGTGCCTGTCATTGCCGATGGTGGCATCAAGTTTTCCGGCGACATGGCCAAGGCTATCGCGGCCGGTGCGGGCACGGTGATGATTGGCTCGATGTTCGCCGGTACGGATGAAGCGCCGGGGGATACGATTCTCTACCAGGGGCGTACCTACAAGGCCTATCGCGGTATGGGTTCGCTGGGTGCCATGAAGAAGGGCAGCAAGGACCGCTATTTCCAGGCTGACGAGGATGATGCCATGAAGCTTGTACCCGAGGGCATCGAGGGGCGCGTGGCCTACAAGGGGCCTCTGGCCGCCATCCTGCATCAGCTTGTCGGCGGATTGCGTGCCTCGATGGGGTACACGGGCTGTGCCACGATTGCAGACATGCATGCACGGGCGCGTTTTGTGAAAATGTCCGCGGCAGGCCTGCGCGAATCGCATGTGCACGATGTGACAATTACCGAGGAAGCACCGAATTATCAGCGGAACTCCTGAGCTGATGGATAACCGCAAGGGCACGACGCTGACTGTTTTCCCGTTGCGCCTTTTTGACTCTGTGGTGAGTTCATGGAAAAAATCCTGATTCTGGAT
>CAZROR010000026.1:15165-19217 GCA_964601765.1 uncultured Zetaproteobacteria bacterium | reverse complement strand
AAAATCCTGATTCTGGATTTTGGCTCGCAGTACACGCAACTCATTGCCCGTCGTGTGCGCGAAGCCGGCGTCTACAGCGAACTGCATCCCTGGGATATGGCGGCAGAGGCCATCCGGGCCTTTGCCCCGGCGGGCATCATTCTGTCCGGCGGGCCAAACTCCGTGTATGGCGAACAGACACCGAAGGCACCGGATATCGTGTTCGATCTGGGTGTGCCGGTGCTCGGCATCTGTTACGGCATGCAGACGATGGCCGCACAGCTTGGTGGCGCGGTTGAAACGGGTCAGGTGCGTGAGTTCGGCTTTGCCGAGATTCTGACCAGCGGCAATTCCCCCCTGCTGCGCGGCCTTGAGGATCGCGAGGGGGGCGTGCTCGAGGTGTGGATGAGCCACGGCGACAAGGTGACGCGCCTGCCCGACGGCTTTCATGTGATATGCAGCAATGAGGCCACGCCAATCGCGGGCATGGCGGATGAGGCGCGGCATTTCTACGGCGTGCAGTTCCACCCCGAGGTGACGCATACGCATCAGGGCAGGGAAATTCTCTCGCGCTTTGTACATGATATCTGTGGTTGTGGCCGCGAATGGACTATGCCGCACTATATCGACGAGGCCATTGCCAGGATACGCAGCCAGGTGGGGGAAGATGAGGTCATCCTTGGCCTTTCCGGCGGTGTGGACTCTTCCGTGGCCGCGGCTCTGCTGCATCGCGCCATTGGTGACCAGCTCATCTGCATCTTTGTTGATAACGGGCTGCTCAGACTGGGAGAGGCCGAGCAGGTGATGGCCACTTTTGCGGATAACCTCGGCGTACGCGTGGACCATGTTGATGCGAGCGATGTGTTCATGACCCGGCTTGCCGGCGTTGCCGACCCCGAAGAGAAACGCCGCATCATCGGCCGTGAATTCGTGCACGTGTTTCAGGCCGAGGCGGCGAAGATGCCGAATGTGAAGTGGCTGGCGCAGGGCACGATTTATCCGGATGTGATCGAGTCGGCCGGCGCGAAAACCGGCAAGGCACACACGATCAAGAGCCATCACAATGTCGGTGGACTGCCGGAAACCCTGCACCTGAAGCTGCTGGAGCCGCTACGCGATCTGTTCAAGGATGAGGTGCGCGAGCTGGGCGTGGCGCTCGGCCTGCCGCGCGAGATGGTCTATCGCCATCCGTTTCCGGGGCCCGGCCTGGGCGTGCGCATTCTGGGCGAGGTGAGAAAGGAATATGCCGACCTGCTTCGCCAGGCCGATGCGATCTTCATTGAAGAATTGCGCGCTGTCGGCTGGTATGACAAAACCAGCCAGGCCTTTGTCGTCTTTTTGCCCGTGAAAAGCGTGGGGGTGATGGGTGATGGCCGCACCTATGAATGGGTTGTGGCCCTGCGTGCGGTGCAGACTCAGGACTTCATGACCGCGCGCTGGGCCGAGCTGCCGCACGCACTGCTGGCCCGCGTGTCAAACCGTATCATCAACGAGGTGCACGGCATCAACCGCGTGGTCTATGACATTTCCGGCAAGCCGCCGGCCACGATCGAGTGGGAATAGTCTTCCTGACTGTTCATTGTGTTGTAATTCGCTCTTGCTCCTGAAGCCATGAGCCATGTTGAAAGCTTTGCAGCCGTGGCCGGCGAAGATGCACAGGTGCTTGTGCTGGGATCGATGCCGGGCGCCGAGTCACTCCGGCAGCAGCAGTATTATGCACATCCGAAAAACCTGTTCTGGGACTTCATGGGAGAGATGTTTGGTGCCGGCCGCGGTCTGCCATATGTGGAAAGGCTCAAGCGGCTGAAGGCATATCGGCTGGCGTTGTGGGATGTGGCGCATCGCTGCATTCGTCCCGGTAGTCTGGACGCCGCCATCGATACGGCCAGCGTGGCGCCGAACGATTTTGCGGCGCTGTATCGCCGCTGCCCGCATATCCGGCATGTCTTTTTCAACGGCCGGAAGGCGGCCGAGCTGTATCACCGGCTGGTGATGCCTCATCTCCCTGAAGGTGCGCCCGCACTTGCCTATACAACACTGCCGTCCACGAGCCCGGCCAATGCCGCAATTCCGGTGGCCGTCAGGCGCCAGCGCTGGCTGGCTGTCAGCCGGGCGCTGGAGGCATAGCTTGCTTGACCGGGGGGGTATCGCTCCTAGGCTTCGCTGCCCCCTGTGCGCGTTTGGCGGAACAGGGCGGGCAGACATGAAGACACAGGAAGTGGCCATTCGTGGAGCCTTTGTGGGAAAAGACAAGTGAGGATATGGATTGTTTGAACGACTGAGCGAGCAGTTTGGCAGGCTTACGGAGCGGTTGCGCGGCGCCGCGCGCGTGACCGAGGCCGATCTCGACAAGCATTTGCGTGAGCTGCGCGTCGGTCTGCTCGAGGCCGATGTGGCGCTGCCTGTCGTGCGCCACCTGATGAGTACGCTGCGTGAGCGGGCGCAAGGGGCCGAGGTGGCCAGGAGCCTGCAACCGGGGCAGGTCATCATCAAGATACTGCACGATGTGCTCACCGAAGTGCTCGGCGGTCAGCGGCGTGAGCTGGATACCACGAGTATCCCCTCGGTCATTATGCTTTGCGGCCTGCAGGGCGCAGGCAAGACGACGACAGCCGGCAAGCTGGCAAGGATGCTGGCGGCCCAGGGGAAAAAGGTGGCGGTGACGAGTGTGGATGTCACCCGGCCCGCGGCCCGTGAGCAGCTTAAGGTGCTTGCGCATCAGATTGATGTGCCTTATCTGGAAGGTGCCGGCAACACGGCTGCGCGCATGGCCAGGCAGGCGCTGGACCAGGCCAGGAAGGAAGGCCTGCATGTCCTGATTCTGGATACGGCCGGGCGCCAGGTCGTGGATGACGCACTGATGGACGAAATTCACGGGGTTGCGCAGGCCGTTTCCGCCAACGAGCGGCTGCTTGTGCTCGATGCCATGACGGGACAGATGGCGCTGGAGGTTGCTGAAAGCTTCCATGCCAGGGTTGATCTGTCCGGCTGCATCATGACAAAGACGGACGCCGATGTGCGCGGAGGCGCGGCGCTTTCCGTTGCCTATGCCACGGGTGTGCCGCTGCGCTATGTCGGCACCGGCGAAAAGATTGATGCCTTTGAGCTGTTTGATCCGGGACGCATGGCAGGCCGCATTCTGGGCCAGGGTGATGTCGTTGGCCTGGTTGAGAAAATCCAGGCACAGGTAGATCAGGAGCAGGCGGAAAAGCTGGCCGCCAGGGCCAAAAAGGGCGGCTTTGATCTGATGGACTTTGCCGAGCAGCTCGGGCAGGTGCAGAAGATGGGTGGCATGGGGGCGATGATGAAGATGCTGCCGGGAATGAAGCCGCCTGATTCGACCCTTGAGCAGGTGGACGACAGGCCGATTCGCCGCATACAGGCGATGGTCTATTCCATGACACCGAAGGAACGGCGATATCCCAAGCTGATCAACGGGAGTCGCAAGCGCCGCATTGCAGCGGGCTCCGGCACCACGGTGCAGGAGGTCAACCGCATGCTGAAGCAGTTCGCGCAGATGCAGAAGATGATGAAAAAGATGAAGGGTGCGAAGGGAAGGCGCATGATGGCCCAGCTTGCCGGCCGCTTTGGCGGCATGCCCGGCATGCCGAAGATGTGATGACGGGGAAATGTTGCTGTATTCCTTGCCCCACGCCCCTTGCATCACTATAGTGCGCCGCCTGATTTTCCGGAGGTAATGACTTTATGGCAACCGTGATTCGCCTGCAGCGGGGCGGCCGCAAGAAACGCCCGTTTTACAACATCGTCGTGCTGGACAGCCGCAAGCGGCGTGATGGCGCGTTTATCGAAAAGCTTGGTTATTTTGATCCGTGCAAGAGCCCGGAAGTTATCGAGCTCGACCAGGCACGCGCAAAGCACTGGATTGATCTCGGCGCGCAGGCCTCGCCGCGTGTTGCCAGCCTGATGCGCAAGGCTGAGGCAGGCCCGGAAGCCATGGAGCAGGCAAAGGCAAAGGCGGCGGAAAAGAAGGCTGCCGCGGAGGCCAAGGCCCAGGCCGCGAAGGCGGAGGAAGAGGCAAAGAAGGCAGCTGCGGAGACCGCCGAGGCTGAAGC
>CAZROR010000026.1:0-15065 GCA_964601765.1 uncultured Zetaproteobacteria bacterium | reverse complement strand
CGAAGGCGGAGGAAGAGGCAAAGAAGGCAGCTGCGGAGACCGCCGAGGCTGAAGCTGCTGCGGAGAGCGCATCTGAGGAGGCGGCCGAGGAAGCGGCTGATAAGACGGCTGCAAAAGCAGCAGATGCCGGCGAGGCCGAGGAAGCGCCCGCCAAGACGAAGTCAACGAAGAAGGCTGCCGCCAAGAAGGAAGAAGACAAGGCTGAAGCCTGAGCGTTTGCTGGAAGTTGGCGCTGTTCGCGGGCCGCACGGCCTGAAGGGGGCGCTGATTATTCATTCCCATACCCGGCCTGCCATCGGCATCGCCGGGTATTTTTTTTGGTGGCTGGGAGACTCTGCCGAGTCGGCCCGGCCTTTCAGGGTGCGGCGCTGCTGGCGACATGGCCGCCGTATGCTGGCCGAGCTGGAAGGGGTGGCCTCCATTGATACAGCCGAGGCTCTGCGTGGACGGAAAATCTGGGTGGATGCGGCGGATGTCGAGCTGGCGGAGGGCGAGTATCTGTGGCAGGACCTCATCGGATGCGAGGTGCAGGATGTGGACTCCATGCGGTTGCTCGGTACTGTGACCGGCCTTCAGGAATATGGAGCACAGGACATTTTCACCATACGCACACCGGACGGGGAATGGATGCTGCCATTTGTCCGGGATGTCGTGTGTGATGTTGATCTGGATGCGCGGCGGATTGCCGTGCGTCTTCCCGAAGGAATGGATGCATGTTTCACGCCCAGATCCTGACACTGTTCCCTGAATTTTTTGACTCACCGCTCGCCTGCTCGATTCCGGCACGGGCCATCGGCTCCCGGCTTGTGCAGGTGGACTGCATCCAGATTCGTGACTTCGCCCTGGACCGGCATCACCGCGTGGATGATGTGCCGTATGGCGGTGGCCCCGGCATGGTCATGAAGCCGGAGCCCGTGGTGGCGGCCATCCGTCACGCCAGAGAGCGGCAGCCTGAAACGCGGGTTGTCATGCTGACGCCGGCGGGGCCGGTGTTCGACCAGGCAAAGGCCAGGGAATATGCAACGCTGCCCGGTATCACGTTGCTGTGTGGCCGTTATGAAGGCATTGACGAGCGCGTGACCGGATATGCGGATGAACAGCTCTCGGTTGGCCCGTATGTGCTGTCCGGCGGGGAGCCGGCGGCCATGTGCGTGCTCGATGCCGTGATCCGGCTGCTGCCCGGTGTGCTCGGTGATGCCGAATCCGCAGCCCAGGATTCCTTTTCCGAGTCCGGCCTGCTGGACTGGCCGCATTACACGCGTCCGGAAGTGTTCGAGGGAAAGCGGGTTCCGGCCGTGCTGCTATCCGGTAACCATGCCGAAATCGAAAAATGGCGGCGCGCACAGGCGGTTAAACGCAGTAAAAAGAGGGCCTGAGGGCATGGCTGACAACGGTTTTGCCGTTGCCCTTGTGCACCATCCGGTGCTGAACCGGAAAGGTGAAACGGTCACGACAGCCGTGACCTCGACGGACGTGCATGACTTTGCCCGCAGTGCGGCGATGTTTGATGTGGCGCCGGTATATTTCGTGCATCCATCGCCGGACATGCACGCACTCGTACGCGATATTGCAGGCTACTGGCTGGAAGGCGCGGGCGGCCGGCGTAATCCGGGCCGGCGGCAGGCACTGTCTCAGCTTCGTCTGGCCGGCAGCCTTGAAGACGTCATCCGCGAGGTCGATGCCCGGGTCTGGTATACCTCGGCCAATCCGCCTGTAGAGCACACAAAGCCGGTCGAGGAACTTGCCGGAATGCCGGGCAGGCATCTGATCGTTTTTGGCACCGGCTGGGGCCTGGATGCGCGCCAGCTGCCGGCGCCAACGGGATGGTTGTCACCCATAGCCGGGATCGGTATGGTTCGCCACCTTTCCGTGCGGGCGGCCCTGGCCATTTACCTGGACAGGCTTCGCGCCCGCCAATAGTTGGAGGCAGGACATGCGTGCTCTGGATGCAATTACGCAGGATCAGATCAAAACGGACATCCCCGAGTTCCGCGAAGGCGACACCGTGCGCGTGAACGTTCGTGTGGTGGACTACAAGGAGCTGAAGGGCGGCAAGATCGGCAAACGTGAGCGCTTGCAGGCCTTTGAGGGCGTGGTTATTGCGCGCCATAACAACGGCATTTCCAGCACCTTCACCGTGCGCAAGATTTCCGGCGGCATCGGCGTGGAGCGCATCTTCCCGCTGCACTCGCCGATGGTGGAGTCCATCAAGCTCGTACGCCGGGGCCGTGTGCGTCGCGCCAAGCTTTATTATCTGCGCAATCTCAGAGGCAAGGCCGCCCGCATCCGCGAGCGCCGCGTCTGAGCGTGTAGCGGCCGGCACCGGTCGCCGAATGCTTTGGATGAGGGCCCCTGCGCGGGGCCCTCATTGCATTGTGCATGCCGGTTTTACTTTCGCTTACGAGCTGCTTTGACCATAATGCGCCCCGCAAGCAGATCAGGGCACCAGGCCGGGAGAGGATTTCATGATCAACCGTTCCGATTTTTTCAATGCGCCGCTGGCCGATCAGGCGGTGAAGGATGCGATTGCCGCCGAACTCGGCCGGCAACAGCACACGCTTGAGCTGATCGCAAGCGAGAACATCGTCTCCAGGGCGGTGCTCGAGGCGCAGGGCTCGATCATGACAAACAAGTATGCCGAGGGCTATCCGGGCCGGCGCTATTACGGCGGCTGCGAGCATGTGGACGTGGTTGAACGGCTGGCCCAGGAGCGTGCACAGGCGCTCTTTGGCGTTCGGCACGTCAACGTGCAGCCACACTCCGGTTCACAGGCCAACATGGCCGTGTATATGGCCGCGCTGTCGCCCGGCGACACGATCATGGGCATGGATCTGTCACATGGCGGCCATCTGACGCATGGCTCGCCAGTCAATTTCTCTGGCTGTCTGTACAACGTAGTGGCCTATGGCGTGCGCGAATCCGATGAACTGATCGATTACGATGCTATGCAGGCGTTGGCGCAGGAGCATCATCCGAAAATTATTATCGGCGGCGCCTCGGCCTACGAACGTGAGATCGACTTTGCCCGCATGCGCGAGATTGCGGACAGCGTGGACGCCATACTGATGGTGGACATCGCCCACTATGCCGGCCTGATTGCTGCGGGAGTGTATCCATCCCCGAAGGGCTACGCACACGTAATGACAACGACCACGCACAAGACGCTGCGCGGCCCGCGTGGCGGCATGATCATGACGGACGACGACGAACTGGCCAAGAAAATCAACAGCCGCATCTTCCCCGGTATTCAGGGTGGGCCACTGATGCATGTGATTGCGGCCAAGGCCGTGGCCTTTGGCGAGGCACTGCAGGAGGGCTTCCGCCACGACCAGGTGCAAACGATCGAGAGCGCGCGTGCCATGGCGCGGACGCTTGCCGATGGCGGGCTGCGGATTGTCTCTGGCGGCACGGACTGCCACATGTTCCGCGTTGATCTCAGGCCGGACGGCATCACGGGCAAGCAGGGCGAGGCGGCGCTGGAGGCGGCCGGTATCACCGTAAACAAGAATACGATTCCGTTTGATCCGGAGTCTCCGTTTGTCACCAGTGGCATCCGTATTGGTACGGCGGCGATCACCTCGCGCGGCATGGGCACGGATGAAGCCGTGCAGATCGGGAAGATGATCCTGCGCGTACTGGCCGCGCCCGAGGACGAGGCGGTGCGTGCCGCTGTGGCGGCAGAGGTGCGCCAGCTGACGGATCGCTTCCCCGTCTACGGGTAATTCACAGTCATATGTTTTGTCCATTCTGCCGGCATACCGATACGCGCGTCATTGATTCGCGTGAGGTTGAAGACGGCGCGGCTGTGCGCCGCCGCCGCGAATGCGAGGCATGTGGCAAGCGTTTTTCAACATTCGAGCGCATGCAGCTGCGTTTGCCACTTGTCATCAAGAAGGATGGCACGCGTCAGACTTTTGATGTCGAGAAAGTGCGCGGGGGCATGCAGACAGCACTCGAAAAGCGGCCCGTGTCGGCCGAGCAGCTGAACCAGGGAGTTGAGGCCGTGGTGCGGGCCGTACAGGAAATGGGAGAGCCCGAAATCCCTTCCACGACCATCGGTAGTTTTGTGATGCAGCAGCTGCAGCAGCTGGATGGCGTGGCCTATGTGCGCTTTGCTTCCGTGTACCGGGAGTTCAAGGACGTCGATGAATTTCTGGCGGCCGTGCAGAGTGCCGTCGGCGGTAGGGACAGGAGGACATGACATTGAACATAGCGGTGCTTCCCGGTGACGGCATTGGCCCGGAGATCGTGCGCGAGGCCGTCAAGGTGCTTGATGCCCTGGGCCGGCTGCACGCGGATTTCAATATAACGTGGGAAGAGGCTCCGGTTGGTGGCACAGCCTACGACCTGTGCGGTGCGCCGCTGCCGGAGGAGACGCTTACGCTGGCACGGCGAGCCGATGCAGTGCTGCTCGGTGCCGTTGGCGGCCCGAAATGGGAGCCGCTCGATTTCAGCGTGCGGCCCGAGCGGGCGCTGCTCGGCCTGCGTGCCGAACTGGGACTGTTCGCCAATCTGCGGCCGGCCAAGGTACATGCCGAGCTTCTGGCTTCCTCCACCCTGAAGCCGGAGGTGGTCGAGGGTGTGGATATCCTTGTTGTGCGCGAGCTTGTCGGCGGTATTTACTTTGGCGAGCCGCGCGGTGTGGAACATCTGCCGGATGGGCAGCAGCGTGGTATCAACAGCCTGGTGTATACGACGCATGAGATTGAGCGCATCGCACGCACAGCCTTTGAGGCGGCGCGTCAGCGGGTCGGCCGCGTGTGTTCGGTGGACAAGGCCAATGTGCTGGAGTGTACGGAACTGTGGCGCGAGGTCGTGACGCGCGTGCATGCGGCGGAGTTCAGCGATATTGAACTGAGCCACATGTATGTCGATAACGCTGCCATGCAGCTCATCCGCAATCCGAGGCAGTTCGATGTCATGGTGACGACGAACATGTTCGGCGACATCCTGTCCGATGAGGCATCGATGCTGACCGGCTCGATCGGCATGCTTCCCTCGGCCTCGATCGGTGAGCATTACGCAATGTATGAGCCGATTCACGGCTCGGCGCCGGATATTGCCGGCCAGAACAGGGCCAATCCACTGGCAACGATTCTGTCGCTGGCCATGATGCTGCGCTATTCGCTGAAACGTGCCGACCTGGCAGAGCAAGTGGAGCAGGCGGTGGAGCAGGTGCTTGCAGATGGCCTGCGCACGGCGGATCTGGCCGCGGCGGGCGCGCAGGCCGTGTCCTGCTCGGAAATGGGCGATGCCGTTTGCGCACGCCTGGAGGTGGAGTGATGTCCGGATTCCTGCCGCAGAAGGATGGCTATGACGTGGCCGTGGTGGGTGCCACCGGTGCGGTGGGCCGCACGATGCTCGAGATTCTCGAAGAGAGAAACTTTCCGGTGCGGTGGCTGGTGCCGCTTGCCTCGGCACGCAGTGCGGGTTCGCGCATCGAATTCAAGGGTGAGTCGCTTGTCGTGCGGGAACTGGCATCGTTTGATCCGGCCGGGCTTGATATCGCCCTGTTTTCAGCCGGTGGGAGCACCTCGAAGCAGCACGCCCCGCGCTTTGCCGAGGCGGGTTGCTATGTGATCGACAATTCCAGTGCATGGCGCATGCATGCGGATGTGGCGCTGGTTGTGCCGGAGGTAAACCCTGATGCGCTGGCCATGGCGCGTACCAACCGCATTATTGCCAATCCGAACTGCTCGACGATCCAGATGGTCGTGGCGCTCAAGCCTTTGCACGATGCAGTGCCGATCCGGCGCGTTGTCGTATCTACCTATCAGGCTGTCAGCGGGGCCGGTGGCCGTGCCATCGAAGAGCTCGCAGCACAGACACGCAACCTGCTGAACGGCAAGGATGCCGAGGTGGATGTGCTGCCGGCACGCATCGCCTTCAACGTGATTCCCCATATCGATGTGTTCATGGCGGATGGCTACACAAAGGAAGAGCGCAAGATGATCGACGAGACGCGCAAGATCCTGGCGGCCGACATTGCCGTGACGGCGACGACGGTGCGTGTACCCGTGTTCTACGGGCACTCCGAGGCCGTGAATGTCACATTTGAAGCTCCCCTGCCGGCCGAGCAGGCGCGCGAGATTCTGGCCGGTGCCGAGGGCGTGGCCGTGGTTGATGATCCCGCCAGTGAGGATTATCCGATGCCGATGGAGGCTGGCGGCACGGATGCGGTCTGGGTTGGCCGGATCCGTGATGATGCCTCCTGCCCCAACAGCTTGCACCTGTGGGTGGTTGCCGATAATGTCCGTAAGGGTGCGGCACTAAATGCCGTTCAGATCGCGGAATTGCTGATTTGATGCGGCATCTGACAGGAGTGGCAAAAGGCCTTGCGAGAAGGGGATGCACGTAAGTAGACGTTATCTGGCCGGTGTGCTGGCTGCCCTTATTCTGTGCCCCGGCTTCCTGGGGCAGGCATGGGCTGCCGCCCTTGGCAGGATCAGCGTCACCAGCCATCTGGGAGAGCCCTTTTTTGCTGAGGTGACGCTTACGCTTGCGGGCGGAGAGAAGCTGGCCAAGCTAAGTGTGGGTCTGGCCAGCCCGGCCGACTACCGCGTGCTCGAGCTGTACCGTGATCCGGCCGTGCAGAAGCTGCGCGTTGATATCGTCCACGATTCCCGTGGCGACCGCATCAGCATCCGTTCCGATCAGCCTGTCGAGGCACCTTTTTTCAATCTTGTTTTGAAAGTGCGGCGCGGGCACGCCACGCAGTTCAAGCGCTATCCTGTCTTTCTTGAGCTGCCCGGGATCGAGGTGCGTGCCCCGGTCAAGCCGATTACGCCTGCCTCTCCACCGGTCCCTGCCACACCCAAGCCGGCACCCGCGCCG
Organism: uncultured Zetaproteobacteria bacterium; assembly: GCA_964601765.1. GTDB lineage: Bacteria > Pseudomonadota > Zetaproteobacteria > Mariprofundales > Mariprofundaceae > SZUA-181. Next base: position 8,231 of record CAZROR010000026.1, on the reverse strand, counting down.
GCACCTTCCCCTGCCACTCAGCCTGTTGCACCGCAGGCACCGGTCAGTCAGCCGGCCGCTACGCCAGAGTTCAGGCCCTTCGATGGCTGGGCGCGCATCGCGCGCTATGGACCAATGGTATTTGGCGACACGCTGAGTACGGTGGCGCGCAGATTGCGGCTCGATGATCGCTATACGGAGCAGCAGGTGATGGCGGCGCTGTATGTCAAGAACAGCGACAAGTTTATCGAACACAACATGAACATGATCGAGGCCGGCACCTATCTGGATGTGCCTACGGCAGCCGAGGTGGAGGCCATTTCACCTGGTCAGGCCAAGGCCATGCTTGCGGAGCACGCGCGGCGCTGGCGCAAGCTGAAGCAGCTACCGCGCTATGCGGTGGTGGATGAGGCGCAGAAGCATCGCTACAGCAAGCGCGTGCGCATTGGCCGCAGGGCTATTGGTGAGGCCGGTTCGCCGGCGCACTCTCCGGCTGGCAAGGGGACGGATATGGGTGCAGCAGGCCGGGCCGGCGCTGGCGCGGCGAGTACGCCCGCAGATAGCGCCCTGGCAGCGCTACGGCAGAAAAATGAAAGGCTGAAGAAGCAGCTGCGCGCATCCGAGCGCACGGTTTCCCGGCTGAAATCAGGGCTGCCACCGGATGCGGAGGTGCTGGCGGCAAGCGAACGCATCAAGAAGCTGGAATTACGGCTGGCACGCCTGCAGGCGGAGCTTGAGAAGGCACGTGAGGACGCCAGCCGAGATAACAACCGGCAGATGGACTGGCTCAACAATGTGCTGGCGGGCTCCGTTGTGCTGCTGCTGATCGCCCTGGCCTACCTGATACGACGCGACCGGCAGCGGGCTGCGGTAACCCCGGCATCGGAACCCGCACCTGCACCAGTGGCACCGCCACCACCTGCGGAAGCTGCGCCGGCTGAGCCGTTTCCCGATGAACCAGAGGAGCCGTTGGTTGAGGAGCCGACCGATGAGCCAGCGCTAACTGATAGCGAGGCGCCGCCACCTGTGGAGGCAGCCGAGGAGGCCGTGGGGGGCACCCCTGAGGATGAGCGGCCGGGCCCGAATATCGATTATGTGGCTGAAGCCGACGTGTATCTGCGCTATGGTATGGATGAGGAGGCAATTCAGCAGCTGCGCATGGCCATTCGCCAGAATGAGGCCAACGCGGATGCGCACAGCAAGCTGGTACAGGTGTTGTACGCACAAGGGGACAGGGCCGCCCTGGAGGCAGCCATTGCCCATGGGGCGAAGGCGCTGAGTGGCGAGGATCTGGCACTGTTTGAGGCGGCAGTGGCATCGCTGGACCTGGAGGATGCAGAGGCCGCGGAAATCAAGATGCTGCCGACTAAGGAATACGTGGCTGGTGAGGAACGCGAGGTGTCACCGGCTGCAGAAGATGCGCCCGCAGCGACTCCGTCTGCCGGTGTGGCGGACAGCCTGAAGCTGGAAGGCGATGAAAACCTGGAGCTCGGGAGCCTGGACTGGACACCGGAAACAGCCGGTGAAGAGCCTGAGCTGGGTGAAGCAGGCAGGGATATGGCTGCCGAACCGGTAATCGATGCCGGAGAAAAGGCCGTTGCCGGGGACGGGGCGAAGCAGGATATGCCGGCAGCAGACCTGCGCCTGGAGGATGATGAAAACCTGGAAATAGGCGGGCTGGACTGGTCGCCTGAGGCGACCCCTGATGCCCGGGAGACCGTGACACCACCGGCTGAGGCGGCCGGAGGCGAGGAGGAGCCCCTTGTTTCCGAGGATGAATTGCCGCCGATGCCTGCAGAGGAGCCAAAGGCGGCTGCCGACACCCCGCAGGAAACGGCTGATTTGCAACTGGAGCATGATGAGAACCTTGAGCTTGGTGATCTGAACTGGTCCACGGGGGATGAGGCTGCCCCACCGGAAGCGGCTGCTCCGGGGCATGAAGGCACACCGGCGACGGAAGGTGCCGATGCCGAGGAAGAGGAGATTGCCTGGGATGACGACACTGAACCGGCAGCTGATCAGCTTGAGACTGTGACGGCTACGGATGATGCCGGCGCTGTTGCCGGGGAGGCAGAGGCGCCTGCGGATACGGAGGCATTGCATGCGGAGCCCGCGATGAAGGTGGATCACCTGGCTGAGGCAGAGGCGCACCTGCGCTACGGCATGGATGATGAGGCGGTACGCCAGCTTCGGCTGGCGATCGGCGAAAATGAGCAAAATGCTGAAGCGCACTGCAAGCTTGTCCAGGTGCTCTACAGTCAGGGCAGGCAGCAGGAGCTGGAGCAGGCGATCGTGCGCGGGGCCGAAGCGCTGGATGGCGATGCGCTGGAACAGTTTATGGAGGCAGTTTCGGCCCTGGATATGGAGGAGGCCGAGGCGGAGGAAGTCCGGGCCATGTTGAAGGAAAAGCAGGTGGATACCGAGGCTGCCGCCGAGCTTGGGAAGATGACGGATACCTCAGACGAACAGGAAGAGGAAGGCGTGGACACAGGGGAGGTCGAGGCGGAAGAGCCTCTGCTGGATGCGGATGTGGCCGAGCAGCAGACTTTCGATGTCAGCCAGGAACTGGACGGGCTGTTGGCCGAGCTTGAGCAGGAGACGGGCAAGCAGGAGACATCAAAGGATGATGAAGACATCAGTGTGAGCCCCGAGTCGTTGCACGTGGACATGGGCCGCAGCCAGCTGGCCGAAGGCGATCTGGACGCGGCGGAGCAGTCGTTCACGACGACACTGGATGGCCCTCATGCATGCGAGGCCAGGCTGGGGCTTGCGGAGGTTGCCCAGCAGCGCGGGGATACCGCAAAGGCGGCGGAGCTGCTTGCCGAGGCCGAGCCCATGCTCAGCGATGAGGCGCGCGCCTGGTATGACCGGCTTGTCAGCGCCCAGCCAAAGGAATAGGCCGTAGCGCCTGTTCCGGTGAGCAGGTGGCTGCCCCTTATCTGTTACACATGACATGAGCGACAAACAGCGGATTGCCATCTGTCTGGAGTTCGATGGCCATGGCCTGTGTGGCTGGCAGCGTCAGTCGAATGCGCTGTCCGTGCAGCAATACCTCGAGGATGCCCTGACGAAGATCGATGGCCGGCATGTGGCCTGTGTGGCTGCCGGCAGAACGGATGCCGGCGTGCATGCCGAGGCCATGGCCGTGCATGCGGATGTGGATGCGGACCGCTTCCATCGGGCTCCGCTTGCCTATGTGCACGGCGTTAACAGCGGCCTGCCCGAACAGATACGCGTACTTGGCGTGCGTGCGGTAGATGCAACGTTTCATGCCCGTTTTGACTGCCGTGAGCGCGCCTACCGCTACCAGATCTGGAACCGTAACACCGCCTCCGCCCTATCACGCTGGCGGCACTGGTGGATGCCCCGCCATCTGGATATCGGGCGTATGCGCGAGGCGGCCGGGGTGCTTATTGGCCGGCATGATTTCAGCGCCTTTCGCGCCAGCGGCTGCCAGGCGGCAAGCGCAGTGCGCGAGCTGAGGCGGCTTGAAATCGAGCGGAACGGCTATGCAGTGTGCATCCAGATGTGGGCCGATGCCTTTCTGTATCACATGGTGCGCAATATCGTCGGCACCCTTGTCGAAATCGGTGTGAGCAACCGGTCGGTGGAGACGATGGTGGCGGTGTTGGCATCGAAAGATCGTCGTCAGGCCGCGGCGACTGCGCCGGCACACGGTCTTTACTTTACCGAGGCTGTGTATGATGGTTTTTCATCCCGTGATATCGGCGACGGTAACGGCTGACCCGGATTTCATGCTAGGCTTCCGTCGCTGGCCAGCAGGCCGGACTTTCCTTGCGGAGTTTTCACGTTGTTATATGTAGCGGTACGGGCGGCCAGGCAGGCCGGCGACATCATCGCGCGCGCCTTCGATCATCGCGAGGGCCTGTCCATTCAGCAGAAGCATGATCGGGATTTTGTGACGGAAACGGATCGCAAGGCTGAGGCTCGCATTATTCGCGAAATTCAGCGCCACTACCCGGCACATGGTATCGTGGCTGAGGAATCCGGGCGCGTAAACTCCGATGCCCCGATTCAGTGGTATATCGACCCACTGGATGGCACGACGAATTTCATTCATGGCTATCCGCACTTTGCCGTTTCCATCGGTGTGTGGAACCGGGGCAGGCCCATGCTGGCCGTGATTCACGATCCGATTCGCAATGAAACCTTCGAGGCGCAGAACGGCAACGGAGCCTTTTTGAACCGCCGCAGGCTTCGCGTTTCCACGCGCTCGGATCCGGCCATGGCACTTTTTGCGACGGGTCTTGCCCCGTACCGGCGGGAGCTTCTGCCTGTCTACATGCAGCGCATGCAGGCCTGCATGCCGGTGGCCGAGGGCTACCGGCAGGGGGGCTCAGCGGCCCTGGACCTTGCCTATGTCGCCTGCGGGCGGCTGGATGCCTATTGGGAGCAGGGGCTGGCCCCATGGGATGTGGCGGCCGGGGTGATTCTGATTCAGGAGGCCGGCGGCATGGCCACGGACCTGCGCGGTGCCTCGGTTGAACTTGAAAAAGGTGATGTGTTGGCCACAAACGGCATTCTGCATGAAACCTTCCGTCGCCTGGTTGATGTGGGGAAGGACTGAGGCGCTAGGGCCTAATACCCTTCCCGGTGCAGCAGCAGAAAGCCGGCCAGGCCGCCAAAGATCATGTTCGGCAGCCAGGCCGCAAAGGCTGCCGGCAGGCGCTCACCGACGGACAGCAGACTGCTCGTGTTTCCCATCACATAGAATAACAGTCCCAGCCCAATACTGGCGATGATGCCCCAGGAGGCAAAGGTCCCCCGGCTGCTGAGCTGGGTACAAAGTGCTGTAGCCAGCATGACCATGACCAGGCAGGCCATGGGCGCGGCAAACTTGCGATGCAGGGCGAAGCGGAAGCTTGCAGCGGCAAGGCCGGCGCGGGCGAGATCATTCGCGTATTGTCGCAGCTCGAGAAAATTCATGTGGCGCGGCCTGGGCGGATCGGCCGTGTCCGGGCCGATGCTGGCGGGCACTTCAAGCGCATCGAGGCGCTGCATGCGCATCCCCGATGCACTGGCCGGCTGGCTAATATGCACGTCTGAAAGATGCCACCTGCCATCCACATATTGCGCGCGGGCTGCATCCGTCCGCTTCAGCCAGCGGCCGTGGTCATCCGTTTCCAGGATGATGAGCCGGAAGGTATTGTTTGCCAGCGGCTGCAAACGAAAGAACCGGTTGTCCTCTTTCAGCCACTGGATGCCCTGGCGATTGGGGACCTGATGCCGGATATGAATGCGTTCGATAACATCCAGTCGCTTGTTGGTGACAGGCGTGACCCATTCCCCGATCATGAAACTGACGACAGCGGCAAGCCCGGCTATAAAAAGCAGCGGCAGCAGCACCTTGGGAATACCGAGGCCCGCGGCACGCATGACGACGATTTCATTGTGCCGTGACAGGTCGGTGAGATAGACGGCAGTTGCGAGCAGCAGAATGATGGGCATGAACTCGGTCACCATGAAGGGCGTTTTCAGCAGCATGTATTCGATGAGCAGTCCGGCAGTCAGGCCGTGTCCCAGATAGCGTGCTTTGTCGAATGCCTCGATAATGAAAAAGATGCCCGTCAGTGCCAGCATGAGGCCCAGCGCACGGCTCAGGCAGCCGTAGAATATCCAGCGAAACAGCGTGGGCATGAGCCCATTCTATCAGCAGTGCGTGCATCCGCACACGGCTATCGCTACACTGCACGGCCGCAAGTCTCTCAAAGGCTGCCTGATATCGTATGGAGGATAGTTCATGCCCTGGAGTGATCCGAACCAGCAAAATCCATGGGGCAAGCGTCCCAATCAGCCGCCGCCGGATATTGATGAAGTTGTCCGGCGCCTGCAGGAGCGTCTCTCCGGTCTGTTTGGAGGCAAGGGCAGTGGCAAGGGCGGTGGCGGCACCTTCCAGTTCAACAAGTCTCTGCTGCCGGCGCTGTTTGGTGTTCTGGCCGTAATCTGGCTGGCCTCCGGTATCTACGTTGTGGCCGCAGACGAGCAGGCTGTCGTGCTGCGCTTCGGCCAGCATGCGGCCACGAAGGGCCCGGGCCTGAACTGGCATCTCCCTTATCCGATTGAAACGGTGGAAAAGGTGCCGGTCACGCGCGTGCAGCGGCTTGAGGTTGGCTTCCGCACACTGCCCGGCGGGCGTACGCGGGAAATCGGCCAGGAATCACTGATGCTGACCAAGGACGAAAACATCGTGGATGTTTCGTTCATCGTGCAATACAAGGCCAGGGATGTGGCGGACTATGTGTTCAACGTCGCCCATATCACGAAGGCAGTACGCGATGCGGCGGAGTCTGCCATTCGCGAGGTGATAGGACGTACGATGATTGACGATGTGCTGACAACCAAGAAGGCGGCAGTGGAAGTTGAGGTGGAGAAGCTGATCCAGTCCATCCTGAACGGCTACAAGGCGGGTATTCTCGTCAGCGCCGTGAAGCTGCAGAACGTGCAGCCGCCGGAGCGCGTCATCAAGGAATTCAAGGATGTTGCCAGCGCCCGCGAGGACCGCGCAAGGGCCAAGAACATCGCTCAGGCCTATGCCAACGATATCGTACCGAAGGCCCGGGGCGAGGCCAAGAAGATGGTGCTTGATGCGGAGGCCTATGCGGCCTCGGTAGTTGATCGGGCGGAGGGTGAATCGAAGCGCTTTGTCAGCCTGCTTGAGGCCTATCGGAATGCGCCCGAGGTTACACGCAAGCGGCTGTATCTGGAGGCGATGGAGGATATTCTGGCCAGTGTGGACAAGGTGATCGTGGATAAATCCGTGGCTGGCCGTGTGCTGCCATTTCTGCCGCTGGACAGCATGCGCGGCAAGGTGGAGGTGAAGTGATGAGCCTGAAGTCAAATCTTGTCATTGTTTCCCTGGCCGCAGTTGTTGTTGTCGTATCCATGTCCGCCTTTGTTGTGGACCAGCGCGAGCAGGTGCTGGTGCTGCAGTTCGGAAACCCGAAGGCGGTAGTGCGTGATGCGGGCCTGCATTTCAAGCTGCCGTGGCAGTCCGTGAAGCGGTTCGACCGTCGGCTGCTCGTGCAGGATGCGCCGCCGAACGAGGTCATCACGAAGGACAAGAAAACAATTCTCGTGGATGCCTATACGCGCTGGCGCATTGTTGATCCACTGAAGGTCTATCAGGTGGCGCGCAGCGAAACCGGCGTGGCGGCGCGCATGGAGGACGTAATCCGCAGTAAAATCCGCAACGTGCTGGGCCGCCATACGCTGCTTGAAATTGTCTCGGGCGGGGAACATGCCACGCTCAGGACCAAGCTGATGCAGGACATCACACAGGCCGCCGACGATAACGTGCGCGACATGGGCATTCGCATCGCGGATGTGCGCATCAAGCGCGCCGATCTGCCGCAGGAAAACAGTGATGCTGTGTTTGAGCGCATGAAGGCGGAGCGACAGCGTATCGCCAAGCAGTACCGTTCGCAGGGTGAGGAGGCTGCCAAGGAGATACGCGCCCAGGCGGACAAGGAGCGCAAGATTCTGCTGGCCGATGCATACAAACAGAGCGAAATCCTTCGCGGTAAGGCTGATGCCAAGATTGCGCGCATCTATGCCAAGGCCTTTAACAAGGATCTGAAGTTCTACACCTTCACGCGCTCACTGCAGGCCTATCGCGATGCTATCGGCAAGGGGACAAAGCTCGTGATTACGCCTGATTCGGAGTTTTTCCACTTTTTTGAGCGCTCCACCAAGTAGGCGGTTCATAGCAGCAATCGCCGATGCGTGATCTGTGGGCGGCGCTGGGGCTGGTGCTGGTCATCGAGGGTGCGCTGTACGCGCTGTTTCCGGAGAAGATGCTGCGGGCGCTGGAGCAGCTTCGCAGCGTGCCCCCGGCGGCGCTGCGTGCTACGGGCATCGTGGCCGTTGCCCTCGGTTGGCTGATCGTCTGGTTTGTCAGGGGCTGATTCCCTAAAAATGGGTGGGGTCAGGTCTTGCAATCACGCATTCCGGCGCTCGTATTTTCTGACGGCGCGGCTCACCGTGGCATAGTGAACGCCAAATGATGCTGCAATCTCACGCATGCGGTATCCGCCTTCCAGATAGGCCAGTGCCATTGCCACGTGCCGGTTCTCCTCTTTTGCATATTCGTTCAGGCTTTTCCCGGCCGGTTTCCATTGTACTCTGGGGATCTCCGCCAGGCTTTCATCCCTGGTAAGACTCGACTGGATGCGTGCCACGAATGCATCGTCGCCCAGATATACCTGTCGGTTCAGGTGCTTCCAGACAGACCC
>CAZROR010000025.1:0-21970 GCA_964601765.1 uncultured Zetaproteobacteria bacterium | reverse complement strand
TTTTTCGTGAGAGCCATGCGATGGCGGGCAGTATATCGAGCGCTAATAGGGTCGCTGGGCTGAAAAATCCGCCAGATCGCCAAGCAGCCTCAATACCTCGCTGTCACCTTCGGGTGGGAGCGCCCGTCGCGCGCGTGCAGCGTAATCAGCGGCCGTTTCCAGGCACCGCTCCACCCCACCGGTACGATCCACGGCATGGCGTACCTGATCCCGTTCTTCACCCGCATAGCCGCCCCGCTCGGCGATGGCGCGCACGGTTTCGGCCAGGGCGGCATCTTGCCGCATGGCATGAATCAGCGGCAGCGTGATTTTTCCTTCCTCAAGGTCATGGCCGACCGGCTTACCGATTTCCCGCGCCTCCGCCATGTAGTCCAGGGCATCATCCATGAGCTGAAAGGCCACACCGAGGCACATACCGTACTCATGCATCTGCCTGATGACCATGTCATCCTGTCCGCTGACGATGGCACCGATTTCCGCCGCGGCGGAAAACAGCACGGCAGTCTTGCGCTCGATGACCTCCAGGCATTCGGACTCGGTCATTTCCAGGTGGAAGGTCTGCGCAAGCTGCAGCACCTCACCTTCGGCCAGGGCATTGGTGACGCCGGCCAGCAGGCGGATCACGCGCCAGTCGCCATCATCCACCATGCCCTGAAGGGCACGCGAGAACAGGAAGTCACCGACCAGCACACTAGCCTGGTTTCCCCATACGCCATTGGCCGATGGCGCGCCACGACGCTCCGTGGAGGAGTCCACGACATCATCGTGCAGCAGCGAGGCCGTGTGCAGGAACTCCACCACCACAGCCAGCGGGATATGCCTTTTGCCCGTGTAGCCGAACAGGCGCGCCGAAAGCAGGCAGAGCAGCGGCCTGAGCCGCTTGCCGCCGCTGCCGATGATGTAGTTGCCGATGGCCGGGATCATCCCGACATCCGAAGCCAGGTGCTGCCGGACGCACGCATCCACCTCGCGCATCTCCGCGCGGCAGAGCTCAACAGCCTGAATCAGGGGGGTCTTTGCAGATTCGTTCACGTACACGCATCGTATGTGCACCGCCTCTGCCGTCAAGAAACGCAAAGCCCTCAACAGGCGTACTGTAACACGCTACCATCATCGCATGGAAATTGTTCTCGCCTCCGCTTCCCCACGGCGGCGTATGCTGCTGCAGGCCGCTGGCCTTGCGGTCGAAGTACGCCCCCAGCATGTGGACGAATCCGCTTCTGCCAATGAACCGGTTGAGGCCCGGGTGCGCAGGCTGAGCAGGGCCAAGGCCATGGCCTGCCGCGAGGTGCGCCTTCCGGTGATCGCTGCCGATACGCTTGTGGCTCTGCGTGGTGAGGCCTTCGGGCAGCCACGTGATGCCGCTGATGCTGCACGCATGATTCAGAGCCTGGCCGGCCACACGCATCAGGTATATACCGGTGTCTGCGTGCGCATGGGAAAAGAGCTGCGTGAAACCGCGGTGTGTACGGAGGTGACCTTTCGCTCCGTTGACACACATGAAATTGACACCTATCTGCAACACAACGAGGTCATGGACAAGGCGGGCGCCTATGCCATTCAGGGCGGTGCGGCCAGCTTCATTGAGGCTGTTCACGGCCCGCTCGACAATGTCATCGGCCTGCCGGTACGGCACACGCTTGCGCTGTTGCAGACACTGGGCACGGCATGAGTACGGAGCTTCTGGTGAATGTTGCGCCGTTTGAGACGCGCATCGCCCGCATTGAAAACGGGCTGGCCGAAGAGGTGTACATCGAGCGCGAGCGCGAACGGGGCCTGCGCGGCAATATCTACAAGGGCCGCGTGCAGCGCGTGCTGCCTGGTATCCAGGCTGCCTTTGTCGATATCGGCATGGACAAGGCCGGCTTTCTTTACGCCGGGGATATTGCTGGAATCAGTGGCAACGGCTTTCTCTCACCTGCCCAGGATGAGGTCCCTGCTACGGATGATGAGGATACGCAGGATGATCTCCCGACAGTAGCCAACCGTCGCAATGTGCCGGCCATCAGTAGCCTGCTTCGTGAAGGGCAGGAGATTATCGTACAGGTATCCAAGGATCCCATTGCTTCAAAGGGACCGCGGCTGACGAGCCTCATCAGCCTGGCTGGCCGCTACCTGGTTTTTCTGCCAAATTATGATCACGTCGGTATCGCGCGGCGTATCGAATCCGAAGAGGAGCGGCAACGCCTGATCGAAATCGGCGAAGCCATCAAGCCCGAGGGTGGCGGAGTGATTATCCGTACGGTCGCCGAAGGCCACAATCTCTTTGAAATCCAGGAGGACCTGAAGTTTCTGCAGCGGCTCTGGAAGGATATCGAGCGGCGCATGCAGCACAGTCGTGCCGGCGCCCTGATCCACATGGAGCTGAACCTGTTCCTGCGCGCCATGCGTGACTTTGTTGATGACGAGGTTGAGAAGATTCACATCGATTCACGTGAGGCCTATGAACGCATGAAGAAGTTCGCGCGGCGCTTCATGCCCGAAGTGGCCAGAAGGCTGTATTATTATCCCGGCGAGCGGCCGATTTTCGATGTTTACGGCGTGGAAGAGGAAATCGAGCGGGCGCTGAAACGCCGCGTACCACTGAAATCCGGCGGACATATCATCATCGACCAGACCGAGGCACTGATTGCCATTGATGTGAATTCCGGCTCTTTTGTCGGTTCGCGCAACCTTGAAGAAACCAGCTTCAAGACAAACCTGGAGGCCGTGCACGAGATCGTACACCAGCTCAGGCTGCGTAATCTCGGCGGGATCATCGTGCTGGATTTCATCGATATGCATGAGCAGGAAAACCGCGACCGGCTGCTGGAAATGCTGGAAGAGGCACTGGCCCGCGACAAGGCGAAGAGCAACATCGTCCAGTTCTCCAATCTCGGCCTGGTCGAGATGACCCGGAAGCGCACGCGGGAATCGCTTGGCCGCACGCTGATGCAGGAATGCCCCCATTGCGGGGGTACTGGCCACGTGAAAAGCCATACCTCGCTCTGCTATCAGCTTTTCCGCGAGGTGGTGGCGGAGTCACGCGCCTATCCGTGCAAAAAGCTGATGATCATCGCGCACCCGTCGCTCATCGATCTGTTGCTGGGCGAGGAAAGTGAGGATGTGGCACGGCTGGAGAAGTTCACAGGCAAGGAAATCAGCCTGAAGAGCGACAGCCAGCTGGCTCCCGACCGCTACGAAATCGTCCTGCTCTGAGCCTTTCCATATGACGCCGGTCTCCCCGCTGCATCTGTACGTGCACATCCCGTACTGCCTGCACAAGTGCCCCTATTGCGATTTCAATTCGCACGTGCGTACCGCGCCGCCCTGGGAGCGGTATCAGCAGGCACTGGCGCGTGAACTGGCACACTGGGCTGAGCGCCCGCCGTTTGCGGGGCGCACGCTGACAAGCATCTATTTCGGTGGTGGTACGCCATCCCTGATGCCTCCGGAATACTTCGCCCGTTTTCTCACACATGTCCGCCACCATTTCCCGCTTGCCCCGGATGCCGAAATAAGCATGGAGGCCAATCCCGGCACAACGGAACATGGCAGCCTCGTGGATTATCGCGCCGCGGGTGTCAATCGGCTGTCCATCGGCGTGCAGAGCTTTCATGATGCAGAGCTGCAATGGCTGGAGCGCATTCACACGGCCCGTGATGCCATCCATGCCGTTCACGCCGCCCGCGATGCCGGATTCGACAATATCAGCGTGGACTTGATGTATGGCCTGCCAGGCCAGGCGCTATCCGGCTGGATAGCGAGTCTGGACACTGCCATCCGGCTTGCTCCCGAACACCTCTCCTGTTACCAGCTGACTGTAGAGCCGCACACCGGCCTTGCCCGGCGGCACGCTCGCCGCCACCTGCCGTTCCCGGATGAGGAAGCATCCGTTCACTTTTTCCATGCCACGCGAGAAAGGCTGGCCGGGGCTGGCTACGATTCCTACGAAATTTCCAACTTCGCAAGGCCCGGCCGGATATGTCGACATAATGACGGCTACTGGCGCTATCACGATTACATCGGCGTGGGCGCCGGTGCGTGTGGCAAGTGGGATATGCCTGACAGGGGCATTGTGCGTCATGTGGGGCTTCGCCGGCCTGAGGATTATATGGAAGCGGTGGCCCGGTGCGGTACAGGTGTTGCAGAGCATGAAACCCTGTCACGCTGGAAAGCGGCAGCCGAGGCCGTATGGCTGGGACTGAGACGAAGGCACGGCATTGACAGGAAAGGGTTCCAGGCCCGCTTCGGCCGTGATGTGCGGGTGATGTTCGGTCCTGTCATTGCCCTCTGGCAGCAGCGGGGATATCTGGAAACAACACCGTTATATCTCCGACTTACCGGGAAGGGCATCATGCTGGCCGATGCCATCGCTGCCGATGTGCTGGCACTGGAGCAGGCTGCCTGCCGGGCCTCGGTGTGAGGGAGCACATGCCGCAAACTGACACACAGACCACGATATGTTGTTGTTTCCGTGAGGATTACAACCCTATACTGTGGTCATGGGGGACGTGCCGGGGATGTTAGAAACGTTCCGTCCATGGTTGGCGGGCGCATTAATCTGGGTCGTTGGCCTTCCCGCTGCATCTGCCCTGGCAACGGAGCGCCAGACACTGAGCATTCAGCAGCGTACATTTCTGGCAGCGGAACATGCGCTGAAACGGGGTCAGCGTACACATTTTCATCACCTGCTGGCCGACCTGCGTGACTATCCGCTTTACCCCTATCTGCGCTACGCCGAATTAAGCCGTTACATCTCCCATACACCAGCGGTGGATATGCAGGCCTTTCTCCGCGAGTACGCAGGTACGCCACTGGCATGGAGCCTTCGGCGTAACTGGCTGGAGAACCTGGCTCGAAGACACCGCTGGCAGGCATTCGTTGACCATTATCAGCCGGATATCAGTACCGCCATGCAATGCCGATATTACTATGCCCGGCTGAAGCTTGGGCAAACAGCAGAGGCGTTCGAAGGCGCTCGCTACCTGTGGCTGGTGGGAAAATCCCGGCCACGGGCCTGTGACCCGCTGTTTGCGGCCTGGCGCAAGGCCGGCCTGCTTACTCCTGCACTTGTCTGGCGGCGTATTGAACTGGCCATGGAGAACAACAGGCTCAGCCTGGCGCTGTATCTGGCCCGGTTTCTTCCCATGCACGAGCAGAAATGGGTGCGCATCTGGCGCCGGGTATATCGTCATCCGGCAGATATACTTCATATCCGCCAGTTGCAACATGATACTATTCGGACGCGTCAGATCGTTCTGCATGGCCTGCTGCGCATGGCTGCAGGCGATGCCGATGCTGCCATGCGTACCTGGAACACGTTGCAGGAGCGCCACGCCTTCACTGAAAGCCAGGTGCTGAAGGCCGAGTCCGGCATTGGCCTGAATCTCGCCATACAGGCACACCCTCTGGCGCTGACCTGGCTGGCAAAACCTCGCCTGATGAACCATACGGACCACAGGCTGCGGGCCTGGCGTATCCGGGTGGCGATGCGCCTGGGAGCATGGGCAACGGCTGTGGCCTGGATCGAGACGCTTCCCGCCAGGGAGCGGCATGCTGATGTCTGGCAATACTGGTTGGCTCGTGGACTTGAGATGACTGGCGAGAAAACGCGTGCCCGCCGGATTTATACGGCACTGAGCCAGACGCGCGGCTATTATGGTTTTCTGGCTGCGGATCACATCAGTGCACCCTACCGCTTTGCAAACCATCCTATTACGTTGACACCTGCCGACAGGCAATCCCTGCAGGCCGTACCGGCCATCCAGCGCGCCAGGGAGCTCTTCCGCCTCGGTCGGATCGCCCAGGCACGCCGTGAATGGGCCTATGCGGCAAGCACAATGCATGCGGATCAGCTGGAACTTGCAGCCAAGCTCGCACAGGAATGGGGCTGGCACGACCGCGGCATTGCCACAGCCGCCCTGGCCAGGGCATGGGATGACCTGGAGCTGCGTTTTCCCATCGCCTACCGACAGGCGGTTTTTGACAATGCGGCAAAAAATGGTCTTGATCTTTCGTGGGTGTACGCCGTCATCCGGCAAGAGAGTGCCTTCACGCGGGACGCACGCTCTCCGGCCGGCGCGCTGGGGCTGATGCAGCTTATGCCTGCGACGGCCAGGCGGCTGGCGCCCCATATTGGCCTGCGTGCCCAGCTTCGCCGCAAGCTGCTTTCACCAAAAACGAATATCCGCCTGGGGACAGCCTATTTGCGCCTGATGCTGGATCGAATGAAGGCAAACCGGGTGCTTGCGACAGCTGCCTACAATGCGGGGCCAAACCGGGTGCAACGGTGGCTGCCCTATGAGGGTGCCATGCCGGCCGATCTGTGGGTTGAAACCATTCCCTTTAACGAAACGCGCCGCTACCTGCAGCGTGTGCTGGCCTATACGGTCATCTATGAACAGCGCCTGGGTTTTATGCCTTCCCTCAGGGCGCACATGCAGCCGGTTGGTACCCCCGCACAAGTAGCCACCCGGCCGGGCGGGCGAGAGCCGAGCTAGGGCCTGTCGGGCAACAGGCTGTTCACAAACGCCTCCGCGTCAAACGTAAGCAGATCTTCCAGAGATTCTCCCACGCCGATATAGCGCACGGGCATGGAGAAGCGATGTGAAAGCTGTAGCACGATACCTCCCTTGGCCGTGCCATCGAGCTTGGTCACAATCAGGCCCGTTGTGTCACATATCTCTCTGAATTTATCCACCTGCGCAATGGCATTCTGTCCGGTACCGCCGTCAACCACCTGCCACACCTCGTGCGGTGCGCCCTCCAGGCTGCGGCCGACAACGCGGTACACCTTGGCAAGCTCGTCCATCAGGCCGCGGTCAGTCTGTACGCGCCCGGCCGTATCGATGATAGCCACATCGTAGTCACGGGCCTTGCCGCGCTGTACGGCATCAAAGGCCACGGCGGCCGGGTCAGCCCCTGCATGCTGACGCACGAGATCAGCGCCAGCCCGCTCGGCCCATGTCGCCAGCTGTTCAACGGCGGCAGCGCGAAAGGTGTCGGCCGCGCCGATAATCACCCTTTTCCCTTCCTGCCGGAACATCATGGCAAGCTTGCCGATGGTCGTGGTCTTGCCGGTGCCGTTCACGCCCACGATGAGCAGGACAAACGGGCCTTGTGCCGGCCAGTTCACCGGTCCCGGGGCAATAAGCCTGCCACGCATGGCCTGCCTGAGCGCCGCCAGCGGCGCACGCCTGTCCCTGCGCGCCTCGGCGACCATCTGCATGGCCAGGTCGGCTCCGCAGTCTGCCATGATCAGGCCATCCTCAATATCCTGCCACTCATCCTCGCCCAGCGATTCGCCGCTTTGCACCGGCAACAGCTTTGTCAGCTGTGTGCGGCTGCGGCTCAGGCCCTTGCTTAACCTTGAGAAAAAAGATGCCAATGTCTGCTCCAGATGTTCATTTGCCTCGTGGTGGGATGTGGATACTACGTCAGACGGAACGCCTAAAACCATCCCCGTTCCTTGAATGAAATCACATCCTTGCCGGCCAGAAGGAAGTGGTCCAGCACCTTGATGTCCAGCGGCCGGCAGGCCTCGACCATCAGCCGCGTGAGCTGCATATCCTCCTGGCTGGCATATGGTGCGCCCCCCGGATGGTTGTGGAACAGGATCAGGCCCTTGGCATCAAGCTCCAGGGCGCGTTTCATCAGATTGCGCGGATAGACGGCTGTCCTGTCCACCGAGCCTTCAAACATGATCTGCGTGGCGATATGCCGGTGCTGCTGATCGGCAAAAATGGCCCCGAAACATTCCATGCCGCGGCCCTGCACAAGCAGGCGCAAATGGGCCTTGACCTTGTCCGGCCGGTCGAACACGGATTTACCGGGAAGGTCCGAGGCGAGATACCTGAGTTCAACCTGGCGAATGAGGGCCAGGAATACGGCTGTTTTTTCACCGATTCCCGGTACGCTGGCGAGCTCTGCCGCCGGGGCATCGAAGACGCCGGCCAGCGTGCCAAATGTCTTCAGCAGCCGTTTGGCCAGCGGCTTCACATCGATACGCGGCAGGGCATAGGTCAATAACAGCTCGATGACCTCGTAATCATGGAATCCGTCGAAGCCGCTTCGGGCGAAGCGGGCACGCAACCGTTCACGGTGGCCTTTGATGCTCTCGATATCAATCATTCCTGTCTGTACCGGCGGGGCTCATCAGTTCTCCATGCACTGGCATGGAGCAAACTGTGGCAAGATGACCGTGTGATGTAAAACCTGCGTAATGGTGTAATTGTATCTCGCGCGGTCTACACTTGCCTGTATGCGTAGTTTGCATAAGCAGCTCATCAAGCTGTTCAACGACTCCCGCCGGCAGCAAAATCTTGCCGCCCTGCCAAAACAGCTGGCAACGGTCCTGGAAGAGGACTTCTACACCCTGCTACTGGAGCCTTCTGATCGGCATGTAGCTGTCTGCTGGCGCCTGGTCAGCCACGGCCACCTGCACCGCCATGTCATCTCCATCCGCTGTCCGGACCAGGCCTTTTATCTCGATGCTATCAAGGGCTACTTCCTGCGCCACAATATCCAGCCGCTCGAGCAGCAGATGATGGTGGCCCGGATTGAATGTGATGAAGGGGGTTGCACGCTTGCTATCCGGCAGCCCGGCCGGGATGAGCATGACAACCTCATGTTCATCGCCCTGCACATCTCGGCCACGCTGGTGCCTGATGGTGCCGGGCTGATTCGGGATCTCAGGGCGGTTTTGCAGGCTGTTGATCTCTCGGTGCGTGATTTTACCGCCATGCTGGATGCCACCGAGCATTGTGCGGTGCAGCTTGAGGCCGTGATGCCGGAGGCAACAGAGCTATTACGCTGGATGTGCAGGGACAAGTACCTTTTCTTTGGTATGCAAATCAACGGTCGTCGGCTCGGCTTGCTGCGGAATTGCCGTGTGCTCGCCCGTGTTGCACAGGGGCTGAAGGAAGAGCTCGCGCATCTTTCACCACCGGTAAAGCCTGGTCTTGAGTGGCTGCATCTTGTCTCCAGTCAGCACTATACCTACAGCATGGCCAGCCTGGAGGTCGTGCGCATTGCCGTAGGGCACGGTGACAGCCTGTCTACTGCCATCATCCTGGGGCATTTCTCTCGCAGTGCCCGCCATACAAACAGCAGCCAGATGCCGCTGTTGCGTCAGCGCTGGCAGCAACTCACTGCTTCGCCGCTGCTGACGCATTCCGCCTTCTACATGCGTGAGGTGCGAACGCTGTACGACCGCTTGCCCAAGCCACTGCTACTAGCCATCCCGGGTACGGAGCTGCTGCAACCGCTGAAGGCCATGATTGATCTGACAGGGCCAACACAAACCCATACTGCCATTTTTGCACCAAGCCCGGGC
This sequence comes from uncultured Zetaproteobacteria bacterium, assembly GCA_964601765.1. Classification (GTDB taxonomy): domain Bacteria; phylum Pseudomonadota; class Zetaproteobacteria; order Mariprofundales; family Mariprofundaceae; genus SZUA-181. The sequence goes on along the minus strand of CAZROR010000025.1, from coordinate 12,654 downwards.
AATGTGCATCTGCTTATGGCTGCAATTCCTGTCGACCGTTTTGGTCCCAATGTCCGCAACAACATCATACGCAGGCTGCATGAGGCAGGCGTAGAAACGCATGCACATCTGTCCTTTGGTGTCGGACCGCACCGCCTGTTGCTGCTGACCTGTGCCTGCAAGACAACACCTTCCAGGGCCAGGCTGGCCGAGATTGTCCAGGACAGCGTGATGTTCTGGAAGGATGCCGCGAAACAGGAAATTCTGAGGCACGCAGCCCATCTGGCCGTACCACAGGCACTTGCCGATCTCGAGCAGATTCCGCCGCTATACCAGGACCTGTTCCCGCCCGAGCAGTTTCTTGTGGATATGCAGGCACGCGACTGGGTGCTGGCCAACCGGCGTACCCGTGTTCACATCCATGAATATGATGGCCATGTCGAACTCCATATTTTCACACTGTCCGCGCTTCCACTCGGCCGGCTTGTTGCCATCGTGCAGAACCTGGGGCTGATTGCGCAACAGGAGGCCGTCGTCGACCTCGAACGTGATGATGAGCGCGTTCATCTTATCAGCATACGCTGTGCAACCACGCATCCCATAGGGAGTCATGTCGATACGCATTTGAGTGATGGGCTGGAGTACATACTTAACGGGCAGGCGGACGACGATGCGGCCAATGCCCTGATTCTTTCTGCCGGGCTTACCATTGAGCAGGTGACGATACTGATCACGCTGCGCAATCATCTGATTCAGCTCATGCCGGACGCAGCACCCCTGGCGCTTACCCAGATGCTCAACCGTTATCCCGATGTTTCCCGCAGGCTCTACGAGCTGTTTGCCGCCAGGCACGATCCGGCAGCCTCGGCCGAGCGCGAAACACGCGCCCGTATCAGCTTTGAGCAGGCCATGACCAGGGTGCTCAACCTTGCTGATGACCGCTGGTTCCGTGCCCTGGCAGAGCTTGTTCAGGCCAGCCTGCGCAGCAATGCATATGTACGGGAGGCTGGCTGCCCTGTGGGCATCAAAATTGCACCCACACGACTTTCCTTTGCTCCCCGGCCACTGCCTTATCGCGAGATTTTTGTGCATGGTGTCCATGTGGAGGGCGTGCATCTGCGTGCCGGGCCCATCGCGCGTGGCGGCATTCGCTATTCGGACAGGCCGGCTGATTTTCGCACCGAGGTGCTGGAACTGATGGCAACCCAGGTGGAAAAGAATGGCCAGATTGTCCCCACCGGGGCAAAGGGAGGCTTTGTCACACGCGGTGGTGAAGGTGCGACATTTGTTCAGACACAGTACCGCATATTCATTCGTACGCTTCTGGAGCTGACCGACAACCGGTCGGCTCGCGGTGTGAAGCGGCCCGGCAACATCCGCGTGCAACCCGAGGATCATGGTGATTCCTATCTTGTTGTGGCCGCGGACAAGGGCACAGCCACCTTTTCCGATCTTGCCAATGCTGAAGCGAAAGCTGCCGGCTTCTGGCTTGATGACGCCTTTGCCAGTGGCGGCGAGCATGGTTATGACCACAAGGCCATCGGGATCACGGCGAGGGGCACCTGGGTTTGTGTGGCTGAGCACTTTGCCGGCCTTGGCGTCGATGCGTATCAGGACCCGATTTCCGTCATCGGCATCGGAGACATGAGTGGCGACGTGTTTGGCAACGGCATGCTGCTGAGTCCGAATCTGCGCTTGGTCGGCGCCTTCAATCACCGCCACATCTTTGTTGATCCGGCACCGGATACAAAGGCCGCTTTTGCCGAGCGCAGGCGCCTTTTCAAGGCGCGGGGCGGCTGGGACCAATACGACACCACCCTGATCAGCCGGGGAGGCGGCGTTTTCAGCCGCTTTGCCAAAAGCATCCCGGTGTCCGCACGCCTGCGAAAGCTGCTGGATATCAGCGATACCCGACTCAGTGGTGAGGCACTGATTCAGGCCATGTTATGCGCTCCTGTGGACCTGCTCTACAACGGAGGCATTGGCACCTATGCCAAGGCGAGCTACGAGCGTCATGCTGAGGTGCGCGATCCCGCCAACACGAGCGTGCGCGTCAATGCGAGTCAGCTGCGCTGCAAGGTGGTGGGTGAGGGCGGCAACCTCGGGTTTACCCAGGCCGCACGCATTGAGTTCGCCGCCCGTGGCGGCCTCATCAATACGGATGCGATTGACAACTCGGCCGGTGTGGATATGTCCGACCACGAGGTAAACCTGAAAATCATGCTGGCGGCGGCCAGGCCGCCACTTTCCCGGCCAGCGCGCAACAAACTGCTGCATGCCTTGGCCGGTGCCGTCACGGAGCAGTGTCTGGGCAACAGCCTTGACCAGTCCCGCTGTCTGGCCCTCGCCTTTCGCGAGGCGGAGCATTTCCCGTACCGCTTTGCCCGCTTGCGCGACACCCTGATCGCCGAGGACAGGCTTGTTCCGGGTGTCGATAACGGAGATCGCTGGCTGCGTCCACAGCTTGCTGTGCTGCTCGGGCATGAAAAAAACCGCGTGCACGCCGGTCTTGTGAGCAGCCCCTTTACGGAAACAAGCCCGTTTCGGCAGCAACTGGCGCAGGCGTACTTTCCCACGCGCCTGCACAGACGTTTTGGACAGGCCATCACCAAAAACCCGCTGACTGAGGAAATCATTGCCACGGTTGCGACGAACCAGGTACTGAACCAGCTTGGCCTGACCCGCGTGCACCTGCTCCAGGAGTTGCTGGATGCCTCGGTGGAGGATGTTGTCCATGCCCTGCTCATGGCCGATGCCCTGCTGGAAACGGAGGGGCTTCGGCAGGCTATCTGGCAGCAGGTGGGTGAGCGGCAGCGGGCCGAGGAAATGCTGCGGCAGGCGCAGGAGCTTGTATCCCGCTTTGCCGAGCATCTGTTGCGGCTGTGTCCCGTCCACAGGCTGGAGCTCGACTGGATGCACAAACACCGGCATCAGCTGCGCGCATTCCGTTCTTCACGTGAGGTTGAAGGTGCGCACCGGGATGCGCAGAGCCGCTTCCGTCGCATCCTCTGTGAGGCCGAGGCCGCAGGGCTGGGTGCTGCACCAGCCCGGCATTTCGCCGCCTTGCCGGAGCTGGCCTTCATGGGCATCGCTGTTCATCTGAGTGCCCGCTTCCCGCCACTCAAAAGCTGTCTGCGCGCCTGTCAGGCCGCCATGCAGCTGCTGCCGTTCTCGGATGTGGACTGGCTGCTGCGCATGCCGGACTGGGGACGGGATACCGAATATGAGCTGCGCAAGGAATGGCTGCACCGCCTGACACGGCTGGTGGAGCGGGCAACGCGCATTCTGCTGCGGGCTGCCGCCCATGACCTGGTACCGGTTGGCCAGGCATTATGGTCCGGACACCGCCACTGGGAGCAGATTCAACAGCTTCATGCCGCCATCAAGGAAAGTGAAGACCGCATGAACCTGATTCTCCTGATGACACTGATCGAAAGCCTGATCGACGAAACTGAGCCCTGATTGTTCCCACCCATTTGCGGCTTCGTGGAAAGCCCGGACGCACCCCGATCATTTATCCGTAGCGCAGCAGTGCAAGCGCCTCCCGCCAGATCAACGCCGCCAGGCCGAGCAGGCGGCGCAGGCGGTCACGGATAAAGTTGCAGTTAGGGCAATCTGTCGTGCCGGCAAACTGGCGCCGGACCCCGCCAGCCGGAAATATCGTTTCACGCCAGAAATCAAGCCGTCTGTCCATTTGCGGAATCATGCGGGCAAAGGTGCGCTCCGCCAGATAGGGCGGGATATCGTGTGCCATGAAGCGCGCATACAGGCTGCGTTCACGCCTGCCCATGGGGGGGTGTGTGGCTGTCAGCACGGTATCCGGAACGGGCGCGGCCATATGCTGACGGACGTAGGAAAGGGCATAGAAGCAGGGCCGCTGTAGCCGATATGCCGCGATGCCCTCAGCCACTGCCTCCCAGCCGTTTTCCCGTGTGATCTGCCGCGCCAGCAGCGCGATATCCCAGAGCCAGATAAGCCTGTTGAAAGAGTGCTTCAATGCGTGCAGGCACAGATAGGGCAGCATGACCCTGGATGTGGGAACCAGTACCGGTTGCCCGCAGATTGCGCCGGCTGTGGCATGCTGGAAAAAGTCTTCTGCCCGGAGGCTCGTCATATGTGCACGGGCAGCAATGCGTGCGATGCCAATAGGATCTACATGTGCGTCCAGCAGCATCTGGCCGCGCCTGAACAGCATCGGGCATGAGGGTACTGGCAGAAACCGACCCTCCCGGAGAGCGCCGGACAGCCGCTCCATATCGGGCGGGGCAACGAGGATATCAACATCTGACTGCGGCCTGAGCGAGGAGGGTGTATACAGGCCTTCGGCCAGCGCCTGTCCACGCAGGCAGATCACGGGGATATTGCGGTGGTGCGCAGCTGCCAGTGCCTCACGGGTCACCTGCCTGCATTGCATGAAGCGGGCGGCCTGTCTTCGTAGCTGCGGTGCGATTCTTTGCCTGTCCTCGTTCGTTGCAGTGGCTTCCAGTCGGTGCCAGAGGAGAGCCAGCACGCCCTCACGTGCTGCCGCCGACCAGAAGGCATCCGGGTTTTCGGGGGTGACTGCCGTCACCTCATTGCACAGCACCTTCAGGATAGACTCTCTGGCCTCGCACGCTGACTTGGTGATTGGCATGAGGGCATGCTATATTCGCCTCAGTCAGTTGTCGCATTTTGCGGTGCCGGAGGAAACAGTCATGCCAAAACAGACCGAGACCACCGAACCAACGCTTTCTCCCGAGCAGCAGGCACGCCGCCGCCTGCTGAAGCTTGGCGCCTATGTGCCACCGGCCATTCTTGGTATGGCCATCATTGGGCAGACAGGCCAGGCATTTGCTGAAGATGGCAACAGCAACAGTGGTGGCAACTCGAACAGCGGCGGCAATAGCAACAGTGGTGGCAACAGCAACAACGACAACGGAAATGGTAACAGCGGTGGCGAAGAGCCATCCTGCTGCCCCCAGGGCTGTGCTCCGTGCGGTAATGCCAACAACAGCAATAACAGCAACGGAAACAGTAACAGCAATACGAATTCCGGCTCCAACACCAATACCGGTAGCAATACAAACACCAGCGGGGCCTGGAACGCCAATCTTGATGATTAACGGCGTGGGGTACCGGCGACAGATTTTGTGAAGCGTTCTGCCGGGGAGCTTTCCCACGGATAGCCAGGCCCATGCACGCCCAACACCACACCCTGTCCACTGACACGGCGCCACGGCTTGCTTTCCTGCCAGCAGGTGAGGTGCTCATGATTCAGCCATCCGGAGATGGCCTGTTGTGCAGCCGGATTGCGGGTGATGATACGCTTCTGCTGAGTGGCCGGTTTGCTGCTGCCCTGGACAGTCTGCTAAGTGACCACGCGGACCACCATCACATTGCCATGTTGGAACAGCTCGGCCGTCGGCATGCCTGGCTGAAAGGCATTGCGCACGCATCCAGCAGCCCGCGGCAAAACTCGGCATTCCTGTGTGGTCAGGGGCTGGGTATGCTTTTCATCGAAATGACGGCCCGGTGCAACGAGCGCTGTCGGCACTGCTATGCCGAGTCCGGGCCGGAGCGCAGCGAGGCCTTGCCCTTCGGGATCATCCGCGACGTGTTGGCCCAGGCCAGGGCATGGGGGCGCCCCACCATCCAGTTTACAGGTGGAGATCCGCTGATTCATCCGGATATCGTTGCTGCCGTGAAGCTGGCACGCGAGCTGGGGTACGCGGATGTCGAGATTTACACAAACGGCCTGTTGCTGAGCAGTCGCATGCTGGCGCAGCTCGCCGGATTTTCTCCCAGGTTTGCCTTTTCCCTGTATGCCCATGAAGCAGGCATCCACGATCGCATCACCCACGTGCCGGGCAGCTTCTCCCGTACGGTGGCGGCTGTTCGCCGCGCCCGGGCAGCCGGCCTGGATGTACGCATCGGCGTTACCCTGATGCCGGAAAATATAGACCTTGAGGTGGAAATCCGCCGCTTTATCGAGGGTGAACTCGGCCTGCCGCCTTCGCGTATTCACGTGGCCCGCATGAAGGCCGTTGGCCGCGGTTCTGCGTTGTCCCCCGCCACACGTGAAGGCACGGGCCACCACGGACGCACGGGCACACAGCGGCGCGCAGCATCCAGGGTGGGCAGGATGCCGCAACGACAGGGCAAGCTGTGCATCGCTGCCGATGGCAGCGTCTATCCATGCATCTTTGCCAGGCAGACACGGCTCGGCAATGTGTGCGAGGACAGCCTGCAGGCCATCATGCAGCGGCTGGATCAGCGCACACTGCCGGGTCCGTCAGCCAGGCGCTGGCACCGCTGCCGTCAGTCGCTCAGCTGTCGGGACTGTCAGATTATCGCCTATACCCTGGGAGAGGAGCCGGCATATGGCGTTGCCTGAGTACCCGCGAAGTATCGAAGGCCTGGAATTCACGGAGCTGTCCGGCCTCGATGAGGTTATCTGCATGGACCCTCTGAGTACCTCCAGCCTTGCCCTGAACCTGACGGCGCAGGCGGTGCTGGAGCTGTGCGACGGCAGGCACAGTCTTGAGGATATCAGCCGTATGATCGCTGAGACCACCGGCGGCGACATGGCGCGTGTGCGCAAGGATGTTGCGGCCATTCTCGACCAGTTCGCCGCATGCGGCTTTATTGCCAGCACCTGATCACCTCCATCCACCGGCCACCCCGGCGACTGTAGACATGTTGCATATGCGCATTGCCGACCTGAACATTGCCGTCGAATGCCAGGTCCCTGCCTGCCGGGCCGCCATCAACAGCCTTTGTGCCCTGTATGAACGTACTGATGGCCCGTCACCGGTGCTGCACTTTCTGATCAGCAATGAGGGCGGCGCTATCCGGCTTGACTGCAATGGCAGGATGCTGTGGCGAGGTCATGATGCCGGTGAAATTGCCGCGGCCTTCGAATACCACCTGTATTGCCATGTTGCCCGGATGCTTGCAGAGTATTTTGTTTCCCTGCATGCCTCCGCACTGGCTACCGGGGGACGTGCCATATTGTTTGCCGGCACATCCGGTGCCGGCAAGAGCAGCCTTGCCACGCAGGGGCTGCTGACCGGCATGGGCTATCTTTCAGACGAGTTTGCCCTGCTGGATACGGATAGCCTGGTGCATCCTTTCCCCAGGCCGCTGCAATGGGGCAAGACCAGACACCCGGCCTTTCGGCACGGGCAGTTGCTGGCAAGCGGCCTGTTTCGAAAGACCGGCTACAGCTTCCCGAGCCGTGAGGGGACGTGCATCCGTTCGCTGCTATGGCTGCCGCAACGCGTTGTCCGGCAGCCGCAGGCCATCCACGCCCTTGTGCTGCCCCGCTTCAGCCGGCAGTGCGTGTCCGCTGATCTGCACCCGTTGCATCGCAGCCAGGCGATCATGATTCTGGCGCATGAGATCCATCAGCTTGGCGCGGGCAGGCAGGCCATTCAATTGCTGCACGAGCGCCTGCCGCCGGCGCTGCCCGTGTTCGGGCTCCGTTACGGTGATGTGAGCCAGGCATGGAGCGTCTTGCAGGAGGCGGGCCTTATCCCTTCGGAATGAGCTCCGGGCTATACCCGTCGCGGCAACCAACTCACCGGCAGAAGGCCCAGCAGTGCCACGGCAGTACAGGCAAAAAAGGCTCCTGCATATCCCCATTGTGCCGTAATCCAGCCACAGGCCATGATGCCGAGTGTTGAGCCCAGCCCGAAGCCGCAGGCGGAATACCATCCCTGCGCTGCCGCCTGTCGCTGAGGCGGCGCAAGCCGTTTTGCCCAGATGACGGCTGAGATGTGGAAGGCCGCGAATGTCGCCGCGTGAAGGAGTTGCAGCAGCGCCAGCAGCCACCATTGCGTTGCCAGCCCCGTCCCCAGCCAGCGCAGCGCCGCCAGCAGCAGGCAGCCTCCGAGCACCGCTGCGGGAGCGGCCCGTTGCAGGAAGCGGGAGCCCCGCCACATCAGCACAATCTCGGCAATGACACCGAGCACCCAGAATGCCCCAACCTCCCAGCCCTGGAACCCCTGTGCCACCAGATACAGGCTGTAAAACCCGTAGTAGGCGCCGTGTGATGCCTGCATGAGAAAGCTTGTGGCCAGCAGGGCAAAAAAGGTAACAGGAAACTTTTCCCGGGTTGTGGAGGCGTGCGTGGGCTGGTCGATGTCGGCCGGAAAGCCGATAGCGGCAAGCCCCGTGACTACGAGCAGCAGGGACAGCCAGTAGGGAAAGCGCGTGATATCCGCATCTGCCAGCCAAAGCCCCCCTGCCAGCGAGGCCAGCACAAAGCCGATGGAGCCCCAGAGACGCAGGCTGCCGTAATCGGCCCAGGCCGCTTCGGAAACGTGAATGGAGATGCCATCGGTCAGGGGAAGTACAGCCGACCACAAAAAGCCGAAGGCGAACACGATCATCGCCATGGGCCAGAATGCCGGCGCCCATGGCAGCAGCAGCGCAAACATGGCCGCAAGCAGCGAGGCGACGACGATGAAGGCAGCAGTGCCGTGGCAACGGTCCAGTATCTGGCCGACAAGGGGCGGTGAAAAAACCCGGGTCAGGGCAAGCAGGCCGGTGGCCAGGCCGATGGCCGCCACATCCAGCCCGCGGGCCGCGAGGTATACGGGAAAATATGGAAGAATCAGGCCCATGGCGCCGAAATAGGCGGCATAAAACAGCCGGATATGATGCAGCGATGCCGTCGAAACCATAGGCGGACATAGTGGCCTATCTCTTGCGGGTGACAAGCCCATGCGTAACAGTTGCCCCATGCCACGTCACGGCCTTTCCCTCTGCATGCTGTGTCTCTTGCTGTTGCTTGCCGCCTGCGAGGCGGAGAATGGCGGCATCGGACTGGCCCCCGGCTGGCGGGCGGAAACGGTTGCCGAGTGCGGCGATGATCGTCCCGACATGCAGGTGTTGTCGGCTGATGGCCATTTCCTGTATCAGAGCTGCGAGGGCAAGGCGAATCTGCTGACGCCCTCGCTTGCGCGCATCAACCTTGCTACCGGTCAGCGTGATATCCTGCTGTATGGCCTGCACCGGGCGGACGGGCTCAGGATGAAGCCGGGCGGCGGCCTCTGGGTCGGTGAGGAGGCCGCGGACGGCCGCATCTGGCAGATAGCAGGCCCCGCCAGCCTGGTGCCCGGGCAACGCGCGGATCGAAAGCGACTGGCGAGCAGCAGTACCCGGATCCAACCCGTTATCATGGCCGGCCGGTTTGCGCACGAAGGCATGGTCTTTTCGGCGGATGGGCGTGTTGCCTATCTGACGGACGAGTGGAAGGAGGGCTGTGTCTATCGTCTGTGGCTCCGCGACAGGCGACTGCAGGTGCTGCATCCCACAGAAGGCTGGCTCGATATCGTCAATCCGAACGATGCCCGTATCCAGGCAGAAAGGCTGCACGGACAGATATTCAATCGTATCGAGGACATGGAACGCCTGCCGGACGGGCGCATTCTGATGGCTGAAACGGATGCGGGGCGCATTCTCGTCCTTGACGACCGCTATGCGACACCGCGTGTTGCCACCTTTCTTCAGGACCGGCGGATTGTACATCCGGACAACCTGGAATGGGATGCGCAGCGCGGCTGGCTGTGGATGACCGATGACAACAGGCCGTCACAGGTATGGGCCTGGGATACAAAAGCCCTGCACCGCATTGCCTGGCACAAGAGCAGCGAGCTGACAGGGCTTGAAAGCGACCCGGACGGGCACATTTATCTCAATCTGCAACACCGCTGGTTCAGGCCCGCATTGACGCTGAGGCTTACGGAGACACGCTGATGGAAGCGTGGCTGACCATCATCACACGCCAGGTCATCCTGTACAGCCTGCCTGTCGTGGTCACGCTTTCCGTCACCGGCATGCTTGAAGCAGCCTTCCTGTCCCGGAAAGGGGATGGCGCGAATCACGTGCATGGCCCGGCCTGGAAGGGTACGTGGCTGCCGTTTGCGGCATCCATCCTGTTCGGCCGGGCCGTCATCATCGCCCCGCCGAGGCCGGGCGCCGACGGGCCTGTTCCCGCCCTGTACCGCCTGGCCGCGCACATCGGGCTTTGCCTGGCTGGCTGGCTGCTCTATGCGCTGGCGCTTGCCCACGCACCGGCAATGGGGCTGCCGCCCCTGCACCAGTGGTGGGCCAAGGTGCTGATGTTTTTCAACCTCTGCATGGCCTGCCTGCACCTGCTGCCGCTGCCGGGCATGCTGGCTGGCGAATGGCTGCTGCCCATGATGCCGCCGGGCCGGCTCCGGCAACGCATGGATGCCTGGCCTGTTCCGCCCATCGCATTGCTGGCCGCCACACCGGTACTGGATATTTTTCCGGGCCGTGTCATCGTCTTCCCCGTCTATGAGATTCTGGTGAACCAGGCCTCACGCCTGGCGCAGTGACGCGCCCGGCCTGAGACACAGGAAGGAGGCGGCAGAACCATGTCCGGCAGCAAGACATCCGCGTCCGGCATGACGTGTGCCGTCGGCATCCGGCCGGACAGGGTGATGCGCCGTCTGCTGCTGACCTGCATCATCACCGAGTTCCTGCTGGCCTGTGCCGACGGGTTTATCACCTATGGCGGCTGGATTTCACTTGCCCCGGTTCGGGAGCTGTTCGATATGTCCGTGGAAAACGGCCTGGCCACGTGGTTTCAGGTCATGCAGACCTTCATGGCGGGCATCACATTGTGGGCCATCTTCGTGCTGGCCGGAATGCGGGGAGAAGCCCGACCGGGCCGCATCGGCTGGGGCGTGCTGGCCGCCTTTTTTACCTATATGGCCGTCGATGATGGCGCCATGATTCACGAACGCCTGGGAACGGCCTTTGAGCTTGCGACCAAAAGCGGCGGCGGGGTCGTCAGTATTTTCCCGAGTTATCCATGGCAGCTGCTGTTCATGCCCGTATTCGGCGCGCTCGGCCTGTTCATGCTGTTTTTTTTGTGGCGCAGGCTGCGCGGCCCGGGGGCGAGGCTGCGTCTGTGCCTGGCCATCGCCTGCATGGCGCTGGCCGTGGTGCTGGATTTCATCGAAGGGCTTGAGGATGAGCACGCATGGAACCTGTATACCTGGATCAGCGTGCAATTCGGCCTCGATTACCGCACGGACTATACCGTCTGGCACTTTGGCTCGCTCACCGAGGAATTTCTGGAAATGCTGGGCATCAGCCTGCTGTGGGCGAACTTCGTCCAGCACCTTGTCCGTCAGCTCGGGCCGGCGCCCCGCCAGATCCTGCGGGCGGCCACGACATCGCCGATCACGACGACGGAGGGTGACCTCGCCGTCAGCCTGAGTGCAGCCGCATCGGCCAGCGTGCCGACGGAGATCTCCTCATCGGGCAGGGTCGCGGCGTGGATTACGGCCACAGGCGTATCGGGCGCCAGACCGGCATCGAGCAGCCTGGCGGCAATGCGCGGCATGGAACGGGCGCCCATGTACAGCACGATGACCGGAAACGCGGCCACGAGCGCTGCCCAGTCGATGCGGCTGTCTTCACTTACCTCATGCCCGGTGAGAAACGCGAGCGAGCTGTTCACGGTGCGATCCGTCAGGGGAATACCCGCCATGGCGGGCGCCGCGATGCCCGCCGTGATGCCGGGGATGATGCGAAAGCGGATACCTGCGGCGGCGAGCGCGCGGATTTCCTCGCCGCCGCGGCCAAACACGAACGGGTCGCCGCCTTTCAGCCGCACCACGCGTTTCCCCTGCCGGGCGAGCGTGATCAGGGTTTCGCTGATATCCGTCTGGCGTGCCGAAGGCCGGCCGCCACGCTTGCCCGCGAAGATGCGCTCCGCACCTTCCGCCCCAAGGTCGAGCACGTCCCCGGATACCAGGGCATCGTGCACGATGACATCGCAGCCCACGAGCAGTATCCGCGCGGCGACGGTCAGCAGGTCCGGGTCGCCCGGCCCCGCGCCCACAAGCGCCACCTCACCGGGCTGCAACGGATCGGAAAGCTTCATGGCCCTAGCCTACCCTGAAAGCATGCGGCAGCGCCAAGCCGCAATCACTCCATCACACCAGGGCAGCTGTCACGAAACACGGATTGCAAGGCCAGGCCCCCGGCACACGGTCAAGCCCTTGTAAACCATGAGTGAGCCGGCATGAGGAGAGCTTGAATCAATTCTGGATCGACAGCCTCAAGCAGGCTGCCAATGACTCTCTATATGTGTTCAGGGCAGAACCTGTCCTTGAATTGAAAGGCAGTCCCCTTGCAATGCCGGAAGCCAATAAGCGCCGATGAGCTATCCGTCGGCGTCACTTACTTGCGCCTATTGACAGACCAGGGCCTCATATGTGTTGGGCGTTTATTCCGCACCCAGATTCTTCAGGATTTTTCTCGCCAACGGCTCCTTTATTTCCTTATGTCGCGGCACTGCTTCAATAACCCCGCTCTTCGGATTTATCCAGAGAGAGTGTGATCCTCCCTCTCTTTTCAGATAACACCCTGCTATACGGAGTTTCCTCTCCAAATCACGACGCTTCATGCAACCTGGACCTTGTCATGTATCACATCGTCAGGCAAACCCCGCAAGATATCATCTCGACGATCTTCGAGAATCAACTCGATAGCCTCTTTTAGATTAGCCTTGGCCTCTTCGATTGTATCGCCTTGACCATTTGCGCCTGGTATTTCCGGGCAGATTGCCCAATAACCACCTTCAGGGGCTTTCTCTATAATTGCTGTAAATTCAGCTTTCATTGGTATCTCCTATTCCTGATTCGCTTAACG
>CAZROR010000024.1:0-22730 GCA_964601765.1 uncultured Zetaproteobacteria bacterium | reverse complement strand
AACCTTCAACCCTTGCAAGGCGGGGCGGACCATATATGTGAACAGGCCCTAATCGTCAAAATACATGTCCGCACGGCGCTGGGTCTCATCCATGGCCGCCTGCGCACGCAACCGTGCCGCTTCCAAGTCTTCATGCCTATCGATAAAGACGTAATCACCAAACATGAAAACCCCGCGCGTAAAGGGTGATGGGATATAGAAGCGGTCCCATGAACTGGCACGCCAGTGGCGTTTGGTGGCATAGCAAATGGGCAACAGAGGCAGGCCGGTTTTCATCGCCAGTTGCACGGTGCCTGCCTGAACCACTTCCCGCGGCCCCCGGGGGCCATCCGGCGTAATGCCGAGATCACAGCCCAGCTGACGTGCCTTGCGTATCATTTCCAGCATGGCTCTGGCACCGCCGCGGGTGGTTGATCCGCGCACAGTCTTGATTCCGATCAGATGCATGGTATCTGCAATGAAGGCCCCATCACGATGGCTGGAAATCAGCATATAACCATCCCAGTCCGGGATGGACTTCGGTATCATCAGCATGCGCGCGTGCCAGAAACACACGATAGCCTGACGTTTGGTCCCTGCAAGCACAGGAGAATCTACCCACACCCACCGGGTGCTGTAGGCAAGCAAATAATAAAACAATGTAATCAGACGAGGCACCAGCCAGGTAGCCAGGTACTGCTTCATGCCTTCTGGTCTTCAAACTGCATATGATAGAGTTCGGCGTACAGGCCATCTTGCACAAGCAGATCCTGGTGGCTTCCCTGTTCGACAATCCGGCCGGCATCCAACACAACAATACGGTTTGCATGCCGGATGGTAGACAAGCGGTGCGCAATGACGATGACCGTACGCCCCTGCATCAGGCGATCGATAGCCTGCTGTACGAGCCGCTCGGATTCGGTATCAAGGCTGCTGGTCGCCTCATCAAGAATCAGGATGGGCGCATTTTTCAGCAGGGCCCGTGCCAGCGACAGGCGCTGGCGCTGCCCACCGGACAGAATCACACCACGTTCACCAACCAGCGTATCATAGCCCTGTGGCAGCTTCTCAATGAACTCATGTGCATTCGCCGCCTCCGCCGCCCTTATCACCGCCGCTTTGTCGGCTGACCGCTGGCCATAGGCGATATTATTGAATACCGTGTCGTTAAACAGGATGACCTCCTGCGTCACCAGCGCAATTTGCCGGCGCAGGGAGGCCTGAGTTATATCTCGTACGTCCAGGCCATCAATCGTCAATCTGCCACCTGTCACATCCATAAAACGCGGCACAAGATTCGCCAGCGAGCTTTTCCCCGCCCCGCTCTTCCCAACCAACGCCACCACTTCCCCGGCAGGAACATCCAGATCAATATCATGCAAAACATCCTTCTCCGCCCTGGGATAACAAAGACAGACATGTTCAAAACGAATGGCCTGATGAAACCCGGGCAGTTCAACAGCCCCTTCACGGTCCGTCACCATTGGCGGTTCATCCAGTACGTGAAAAACGCGTTCAGCGGCTGACAGTCCCTGTTGAATTTCATTGTTTGCACGGGAGAGCCGCTTCACCGGCTCATAGAGCATGATGAGTGCCGCCAGAAAGGACATCAGAGTACCCGGCGTAGATTCACCGGCAGCTACACGCAACCCCCCGTACAGCAGCACACCGGCAATACCGAGACCGGCAAGCATCTCCATGATCGGGAATGACAACGCATGAACCCGAAAAATACGCATCTGATGTCTGAAAAAGTCTCCAGTCAGTTTCTCGAAGCGACTTTTCTCGTAGTCCTCCATGCAAAAGGCTTTGACCACCCGCATGCCACCGACAGTTTCCTCCACCAGGCTGGAGAGCGCACCCATCGACATTTGCCCATCTTTGCTGGCATGTCGCATTTTACGACCAAATCGAACAATCGGATAAACGACGGCAGGAAATACTGTCATGGCAAGCAATGCAAGCAGCCAGTCCTGTGCCAACACCACCATAAGCAGGAAGACAATGGTCACGGCATCCCGCATCAGGGCAGTTACCGCCGTACTGACCGATGACTGTACGAGCGTTGCGTCATAGCTGATGCGTGCCAGAAGTTCACCTGTCTTACGGTGAGCAAAAAAGCTTAGTGACTGATTAACCAGATGTGCATACAGGCTGTTGCGCAGATCAAAAATTACCTTTTGGCCAACATAGCCCATCAGATAGGCCTGGCCATAATAAGCCGCGCCCTTGACCGCATACAGGCCAACGATAAACAGTGGAATCATGTAAATCATGTGTGTGTCACGGCCTGAAAGTGCTCCATCCACAGCAGGTTTCAGCATCCATGCGAGTGCAGCTGTACATGCTGCGAGCACGATCATGCAGCACATGGCAATGGCAATGCGGCCTTGATACGGACGTAAAAAGCCGAGCAGCCTCAAATACAGCCGTGTCATTGCTTCATGTGGGGAAGAAAATAAAAAGTCGAGGGTAGATTCGGCATCGGCTTGAGATCAACTCCAGTCTACATCAGGACGGTGGCAGGAAAAGCCGCTGACCTATGTGCAGCTTCTGAACGTGCTCCATACTGTTGGCCTTGCGCAGAAGGTCAAGGCTGATGCCATAGTGCCTGGCGATACTCCACAGGCTTTCCCCTCGCCTGACTACATGTGTTCGTGTGGCCTTTGGCGTATTGAGCATGCCCTGCTGCTGCAAAAAAGTGATACTGGCCTCCAACAGGGCCTCAGCAAGCCGGGCCTGGTGCCTACGGCTTTTCAGCAGGCGTTCGCGCTTGGGATTCGAAATATAGTCGACCTCAACCAGAATACTTGGAATCTCGGCTGCCTTCAGTACCGCAAACCGGGCGCTCTTGGGCCTTGCGTACTTGACAGGGCCAACCCGACCAAGCTTTGCCAGTACCTGTTCAGCCAATGACTGCGCGCTATTCAGGCTGTCCGTGGTAATCAGATCGACCAGAATCCTGTTCACCATGGGATCATAGACTTCCCCCGGCATCACCCCGCCCACGGCATCGGCAGCATTTTCCTTTCGTGCCAACTGGGCCGCAACCTTATCCGACGCCTTCTCGGAAAGCGTATACACGCTGGCGCCAGCCACCTTGCGATTTCTGATGGCATCGGCATGAATGCTGATCATGACATTGGCTTTTGCTCTGCGCGCAAGGAGGACACGCTTGCGCAATGGAACGAAATAATCACCCTTTCGAATCAGCACGGCGTGCATCCCCTTACGCGCATTGATCGCACGTGCCAATGCCTTGGCAATCGCCAACGTAACAGCCTTTTCCTGTAAGCCATATCGGCCAATTGCACCAGGATCTTCACCGCCATGCCCGGCATCCACGGCTATCACAACTTGGTGGCGTATCTGTCGGGCTGTAATGCGTTCAGGCTTTGCCTTCCGCATCAGGTCAATAACCAGCCGGTAAGGTTTGCCATGCATGGGCCTGAGCAGGAAGCTCCGTGGCTGTACCGTTTCTTTGACGTCCAGAACTATACGGTATGTACCCTTCGCGGGCTGGCCGGAACGAACAGAGGCGACAACTGCGTCCGTGCCAGTCAGTGGTCTGATAGGCTTACGCAGCCCAGCATGCTGTATGTCAATCACGACTCGTTCCGGAGAAGACAAGGTAAAGACCCGGTATCTGACGGGACCGGAGAGATCAAACACCAGGCGAGTATGATCAGGTGCAGACCACAGACGCGTATCCAGAATGGTAGTTGCGGCATCAGCTTCCCACGAGGGGAAAAGACACAGGACCAGTACTGACAGGCAAGTCCCTGTCACATATTTGAAGCATGACGAAATTGGCTGCATATACCTACCGGAACGGGAACTTACACCAGCCTCCTGGCAAACTTGGCACGTTCTGGTGGTGGAGCTACGGTCTCCATTTCCCTTGACTGCTGCAGCATATAGGCAGCGAGAATCAGGCCAACAAGAATCATGAGCGGCTCCATGATGCGCACGATAATAAAGGTATTCGTACCCACAGCATGCACGAGCAGTCCACCAAAGCCGCAAAGAGTGCCAAGTGCAGCCCCTCGAAGCACAGGGTTGGTAAGCGCATAATAACTTCGTCGCAACGTCACCCAGATCCGGCGTAAGAGCCAGGCAAAGGCCAGAAAGCCAAGCGCACCGGTTTCAGCCAGCACACGGGGATATTGCGCATCCATGAATCCGCCACCGGTCACACCCACACCAAGGATAGGGCTCCGAACAAAATTTCTCTCAATCGCCCGTTTCCACGACTCAATACGCGCTGAAGTGGAGGTATCAAGACGCACCCCACCGATTTTTAGCTGGCCCTGTTGAACCGGCTGGGTAAATGTGTAGAAGACACGATCGATTACATTCTGTGGAATCACAACAGGAAACAGTGCCATGGCAGCAAGTGCGCCCAGTACCAAGAGCTGCTTTCGCTCGGAAAAAATGAAGAACAGAATTGTAGCGGCGGTGATGCCCAAATAAGAAGAGCGAGATTCCGTAAATGCCAGTGTTACCAGAATCAGTGGAATCATCATGATGAGTATTAAGCGCGTCCGTCCCCGCTCGATGTGAAGCAGCATGCCCAGTACAACGGAAAACATTAATAATAGATAGCCACCAAACGTGTTCGGTTCCAGGGTTTCGCCCTCAAATGGTGCCGAGACACGGCCACCGCCGGGAATCTGGGCAAGCCCGTACAGACTGGCAGCAAAACAGGTAAACACCATCATACCCAGATAGCGTTTAATAGCAGCCTCATCCTCGACATGACCGACAATCATGTAAAACAGAACAAAGTACTGGAAGTATTTAAGCACGAAGAAAAAGCCGAACGGCTCAACCCGACCGGCTGCATAGCCCACCATGGTTGCCAGCAATGTCATGATCAGATACACGATGACAGGCTGATTGATCGGAGTCTTTAGCCTTCCCAGTTCCTTGGTCAGGGCCATGCGGAAAAGCCAGGTGAAGCCAATCAGCAGCATCAGGATGTCATCCAGTCGGAGTGTCACACCCCTGGACTCCGTCGTGCCGGTTCGTCCAGATGGTGCGCCCCCAACAATTGCCTCTGGGCCAAGAAGGGTGGAAAGAATGAGCAGGTATAACGTCAACTCAACGCTTGTAAAAGCAAGTGCGACAACCATCAGGGCGGCGACAACAAGCACGGCTTTCTGGACGATTTCCGGCGCAATCAGGTAGACAACAGACAACATGATGGCTGTCGCCAGCAATGTAACCAGCACTGCCGGTGGAAAAGGTATTCTGAATGTTGCTGCAGGCATGGCGACTGGGGCCTCAGGCCCGCATATGATCCGTCAGAATGGAGCCAACACGTGGGCCCTGGCTACCGAAATAATCCGAGCAAGCCTTCATGCCAACCAGCGCAGCAGCAGCCAGCATGGTAGTCACAATAACAATTTTGATCTGCCGGCGGCGGTGCAGCCGCCTGTGAACACGATTTGCATCACGCCGCATCAGAGCCTTTCCCTCGCCGCAGCATTGTCTTCATGGATTCACCAATATTACCTATCGCGTCTTTTGCCAGCATGGTGAGCTGCCCAACCACACCCGATGGCCTCGTGGACTCCTTCTCCGAGCCATACGTGTATGCATAGTAGCGGTCCATCTTGTATTTCGTAAAGTCTGGTGAAAGCTCACCACGCACGCCATTCAAAACAAGACCGATGACCCGACCATTCACGCTTTCAATCCCACTTTTGACACGTTTCAGCGCGCCACGCACTACGGCGCCAATATGGTAGACAAGCAACGCCCCATCCACTTTTGATGCGAGTACGGTTGCATCCGTTGTATGCAACATCGGGGGCGTATCAAAAATCACGAGATCATATTCCTGGCGAGTCTCTTCAATCAGGCGGTCCATTGCCTCGCCACTTAGTAAATCGGGCGGATTCGCTGTCTCATGTCCGCACGTAATCATGTCCAGCTGATCCAGTCCCGGGGTAAGCAAGGCTTCATCCACTCCCATTTCACCCAGCATCACATCAGAGAACCGCCTCGTCACATCCTGCCATGAATACTGGCCAAGCAGGTACTCCACAAGCCCGGGCTCACGCGGCAGACCAAAGGCCTTGTGTAGTGAGGGCTTGCGAAGATCGGCGTCTACCAGCAATACGCGCGCCCCCTGCTGGGCAACAACAATGGCAAGGTTTGCCGCTATCGTACTCTTGCCTTCCTTCACTGTGGCGCTGGTCACCATAATCGCCTGATGCTCTCCCGACTGGGAAAACAGCAGATTGGTTCTCAGGCTGCGATAGGCTTCCGATATCGTTGCCGGTGGTGAGAAGTGCGTAATCAGGCGCATTTGCCGCTCCAGCTTGGAGCCACTTGTGGCAAGCCCCGGCTCACCGGAAAATAGCTCATGCGCCTCTTCATGTGACAGATGCGGGACAAAGCCCATGACTGGCACCTCAAGGAAGCTTTCCACCTCTTCAATCGTACCTACAGAGGTATCCATCGCTTCCATGAGCAGCGAGATAATCAGGCCCAGCACGAGACCAAGTACAAAGCCAGCGATAGCTGTCTGCATGGAGCGTACCGGATTGATGCGGTTTGGAGAGAGGAAGGCTGGCCGTACGATCGTCACCTCCTGAACCTTTTCCGCTTCCTTGATCAGCACCTCCTGATACTTTTCTTCCAGTTGATTGAACAGCGCTTCATTCAGCCGCACAGCACGCTCAAGCCGCTCCAGATCCAGCGACAAATCTGGCATGCCCTTGATACGTCCCTGTGTTTTCTCAATATCTTCAAGGATTTCCCGCATGCGACGCTTGGTCAGCATGACCTGCTTTTCTACCTCAGCAACCATGGCCGCGAGAATATCCTGGGCCTGCTCACGCAACTCGATAATTTGTGGGTGTTCATCCGTGTAGTTCGTCGACAATTCGGTACGCTTCAGGGCCATTTCGACAAGCCGCTTGTTCAGGTCATCAAAATAAGGACTAACAGAACCAGCTGCCGTAATTGCCTGAAAATCCCATGTCGGCTTCTTGACCACGCTGCGCAATTGTTGCAGCACAAAATTCAAATCATTCAGCCGGCTAACATTTTCCCGATAGTCCTTTTCCAGTGAAGCTACGATTTTGGCCGTGATATTACGTTCACCGGCCGTCGGCATCTTGTGCTTTTTACGAAAGGCACGTAGCGCATTTTCTGCTTTCTTCAGTCTGTCACCGACAACAACAAGCTGCTGCTGTATGAAGGCCTTGGCATCAAGCACACGTCTGTTTTTTTCTTCAACATTGAACTTGCTGTACTCTTCCGCCACGGTCTGGGCCAGATCGCGTGCAAACTCCGGACTGGAGGCTGTCGCTGTAATGTTAATAATGCTGCTATCTTCTTCCTGACTCGCGCTGATAGCCCCTTTGATTTTCAAGACCTGGTCCATGAGATCAGGACGCGCACGGATCTGTTCACTCGTCAGTTCCTTGGGAATCAGGCCAAGCCGTTTGGCAACACGCTCCATCAATGTGAAAGATTTGATCATCGCCATCTGTGTGCCGATATCATTAGCCGGTGTAAATGTAACTGACTGTAAAAGCAGCCCCGTAAGGTCTGTAGAACGCTCGATTTTGACCGAAGCGGTGGAGCTATAGATAGGCGCGGGCTGATTCAGCCATGTGAACAGCCAGCTGAAAAAGCCCAGTGAAAAAGCACAGAACAGAATAATCCAGCGCCGGCGCTTGATGACCTGCCAGTATTCATCAAGGTTTAATTCATACCCGGTTGCTGTTGTGGTGGTTGCTGCTGCCATAGTCTATCTTCTCAACGACTGCTGAATCGTACGTAATGAAAGTATGTCACTATAGATGCTTACCGGTTCAAGCAGCAGACTGATTGTAGGCTGAATATCAGCAATAAACTTGTTCCAGTTTGCTATTGGACGCGAAGGAATCAGCACAACATCACGATCTTTAAGCACGAGATTCTGGGAAAGGTCTCCCTTCTCCATAAACAGGTTGAAGGACGAGGCAAGAATCATCGGCTTGTCACGATTCTGCCGGACAACCCGAATCTCGGGCAGATAGGCGTCCCTGAAGCCCCCGCTCTTGGAGACAGCATCCAGGAGATTGATTTCACCGACAAACTCCACAATACCAGGCTTGCCTACAGCCCCAAGCACATAAACACGACGCTTGGATAAGGCCAGAGAAGGAACGAAGATCGTATCTCCCTCCTCGATGATCGCATTCTCGCGCCAGTCTCCCTGCTTGATGGCGCGTTCAAGATTCAGCTTGATCGTCTTGCCCTTGCGGATAATCTGTACCTGGGTCATATCCGCGTCTTTGGTGGGGCCACCAGCACGTGAAATAAAATCAACCAGGGTTTCCTTACCAATCATTGCATAGGGACCTGGTCCCGTTGGCTGCCTTTGCAGGCTTCTGACCTCACCGAAAATGGAGAGTTTATGCGCCTTGTATTCCAGCACAAATACGTCCACCCGCGGATGTCGTTCATATTGCCCCAGAATAGTCGTTAACTTGTGGTCGATCTCCCGGGGCGTCAGCCCACTGACATTCAGAGCCTCCTGGTATGGCAATGATATCGTCCCATCAATCTGTACGCGTACTTCATGCCTTGTTCTCTTACCTCCCAGCCACATGTCCAGGCGCAGCTTGTCCCCAGGGCCCACCTTATACTCCGGCACGCCATCAATCGTTTTGAAGGCCGAGTTTTCGTCAACGTGATACAAATCACCCGCCCTGGACTTTTTCTTCACCTCTGGAGGGAGTACTGCTGTACTCAGCACATAGGCACGCACCAGCACCCGCCGGTTTTTCTGTAAAGACGTGGCATCCAGCCCTTCCGGCATTGGATCCTTATCCCCCAGCGCCTTCACCGTCATGTTTTCATCAGGAACGCCCTGCTTCCTGAGCCAGGCAGCGACAGCCTCGGCCCGCGCCTGTGACAGCGCCAGGTTGTTGGGGAAAATTTCATTGTGGATGGGGCGCACGTCTGCGCGGCCTTCAATGCTGAAATGATAGCCCAGAGCCCCATCTTTCAATGATTTTATCCAGGCTTGCAGAGCCTTTTCGCTATCTTCATGCAGGGTAGCCTTTGCCGTTGGGAAATACACCAGCAAAGGCTCTCCCTCAAGTTGCCCAACAACCCTTTGTGGCCTTCGTGGCTCCACTTCATTGAATGACCATACCTCAACGCCGCCGTCAGCACGCACCGAGGCTACATCCAGCCTGCCATTGCCATGCACATCACCCAAATCAACCTGGTAATACACACCGTGGTCCGGCAGCCAGCCGATAACCTTGCTAAACCCATTCCGGCCCACTGCATTCTTAAGTGGCGACCAGGTCCATAGCCCTATGCCCAGGCCATCGCTGGATACGGCCACGAGTTCACGTCTGCCGTCCGCATCCAGATCGCCGACGCGAACAGACGCCCAGGTTCCCCTGTCCGTTACCGTAATCGGTGTGCCCCAAATACTGTCCGTAGGAGAAGAGAGTACATCTCCGGGGCTGGAAGGCCGCCCCCGGTGAGCTCCGTGAACGCCGCCGGATAAGCCTGAGGCTGTCCAGTAAACAATACCCTTCTGATACAGGCCGGCCACGATATCAAGGCTGCCATCGCCATCCACGTCTGCAACGGTTACAGAGTCTGCGTCACCATTGACATGAAGCATCTCAAGCTCCCAGCGACCGGTACCATCGCCATAGGCAATCTCCACACCGCCCACCTGTCGCCATTGCTGCTCATCGATTTGCTGCGTACCGAGCCCACCACGGCGTGCAGCCACGATGTCCAAATGGCCATCGTTATTTATATCCGCGACTATCAGATCCGTAAATCGGCCCTCCACAACCGGACCGGTTCCGGGAAACCAACCGCCTCGCCCATTGTTCAGCCACACGTATATGCCGCCGTCAGGCTCCATATCTGTCTGTGTTGCAATAATATCCGGCCAGCCATCCTCGTTCACATCACCGATCCGCACATCACGGAAATTACCCCCCTCGATGGGAGTAGAGTGAAGCGTCAGGTCAGTTCCATCACGGTTTACTTTCCAGACCTGAATTCCTTTCTGGTCGCCTTCACCAGCAATAATAACCTCAAAGATACCATCCTGATTGATATCACCGACTGCGAAACCCCGAACAGTCATCTGAGTAGCAGGGCCAAACTGCCTGGTCCAGTTGCCGTGCCCGTCACCCCACTCGATATCAAACCCCTTGGTCAGGTTTCGACCTCCAATAAGCAGATCCACATGGCCATCCTGATTCAGGTCTGCAAAGTGTGTGGTAAATGTCTCCTGTACACGCAAAGGGCCAATGTTATGCATGCGAAATGCTGGCATTGCCTTGCCAGGCGGATGGGTCGGCATTGTGGGAGTAGGTACCGGCGTATGACAGGCTGCCAGCACAACCAGCGAGAACCAGGCTACAGTGAGAGGCTTATGACGAACAGCTCCTAAAAGCCTCCTCAACATCACGCTTCTCATGATTCACGCCCGGTCTCGTTATCGATAACCGGTTTGCGAAGATTGAGGCTTAGCTGCGCTTCTTCATTGATGTACTGCTCGGCACTGTGAAGAAACCACTCTTTCAGGGTCAGCCCCTGCTTGCCAAGCGTGCCATAGAGCCGAAGCTTAATTTCCGGATCGATTTCCACGACGATCCGGCCGCTCGACCCCTTAGCCATGCACCACCCTGGACGCAAAGAAAACACTTGTCATGGCACATAACATATGTAATATTACACGCATGTCAAGCAAAAAATCTGCAGAGATGGCCGTTCATTCCACCAAACGTGCCACCTCTGTCTATGTTGCCGGGTTGTGCAACTGCTTGACTTTCTTGGAATCCGCCTGTGAAACTTGCAGGGTCGTACAGGGGAGGATGGCACATGTATCTTGATCACTGGCGCCTGGCTGATTTTCCATTTGAAAGTGTTGCCGATCCAATCTATTTCTTTGAAGCCGAACAGCAGCGCATGATCATGCTCGATATGACCGATGCGATTATGCGGCGCCAGGGTGCCATCATGCTGACCGGCGATATTGGTTGCGGAAAATCGACTATCACGCAGCGCGTCCTTCTGAACCTGCCGGAAGACCGCTTTGATATAGCCTTTCTGACCTATTCCAGCCTTGGTCCACTGGAGATGCTGCGGGAAATCAACCTGCAACTTGGCGTCGATGCTGATAGCCAGGACAAAAACGAATTGCTGCATGCACTTCAGGAGCACCTTTCAGCCAATGCGTCGGCGGGAAGAGATACCGTTATCTGCATTGACGAAGCACAGAGCATTCCCTCCCTTGGTACGTTCGAAGAGCTGCGTTTGCTGCTCAATTTCCAGCTTGCCAACCGTTTTCTGCTAACACTCATTTTTGTCGGGCAGCCCGAACTGAAACGCAGAATTGACAAGCTGCCACAGCTACATCAGCGCATCGCACTGCAGCTGTATCTCGGCCCGCTTTCATCGCGCGATACGACGCGTTACATCCTGCACCGCCTGCGCGCAGCCGGAAATCGCCGGCCCATCCTGAGCAAACAGGCAGGCAATGCCATGTACCGGTATACAGGGGGTGTTCCCCGTCGAATCAATCACCTGGCTGACCGTTGCCTGTTGCTGGGCATGCGCAAGGGTGCCACACGCTGGGACAGCAAGCTTGTCGCCGAGACCGTGGAAGCCTATCCGTTCTGATGCCCAAATATATTGACCTGCTCCGCTCCCACCTGAGCAAAGGCAAAAAGCCCGCCGAGGACGGCGCACCCGTACCGGATGACATCCTGGTGGATGAACAGCCAGAAAAACAGCGACTGAAGGCGGCCGAACCAAAGAAATCCGTTCAGGCCGATGTCAGTGCTGATCTCCTCGTGGAAGAGCCAGCCCCTGAAAAAGCGGAGACTGCACGCACACCCCCGCCGGTACCGCCGAAGGAACTGGAAAAAACACTGAGTGATGAGCACACATGGCAGGACCAGGCAGACGACTCAGACTCCAAAGCTGCAAGTGCAGCTATCCGTTGGCTGAAAACATGTGTGCAACATGTGCTCCATGTGTTCCAGTCAGCCGCAAGTGATACACCGACAAGCCTTGATCCGCTGTATAATCACACTCGCCTGCTTGTCAGAAGCCTGATGAAAAAGCCCGACAGCCTGCCGGGGCTGGAGTTGCAAGTTGCCAGTCATGATCACGATATCCGCAACGTTGATTACGATCTGGGGGACCTCGTAGCTAAAAGCATTACACTCATGCTCTACGCGATCAAGATGGCCCTGCGCATGCGCCTGAATGAAAGTGAAATGCACACTCTGCTTCTTGCTGCCATGCTGCACCATATCGGCATGGCACAAATTCCAACCAGTATCAGGCATAAAAAGGACACGCTAAGCAGCAGGGAACGCGAACAGGTGAGCAAGGCGCCGTCACTGGGTGAGGCTTACCTGCGCTCCTGCGGTGTTACAGACCCCGGTATCCTGACCGCAGCAGCCCAGTCTCAGGAGCGTTATGATGGCTCAGGGCCACTCGGCCTGAAAGGTAATCAGATCAGTAATACAGCCCGTATCGTCAGTCTGCTTTCGGTATTCGAGGCATTAATCACGTATCGCCCCTACCGTAAGCGCCTGCTGCCCCGGGATGCCATCAGTGTTCTGATTAAACAGCACAAGGAAGAATTTGATCAGGAGTTGCTTAAATATCTGATTGAATCCATCTCCATGTACCCTGTTGGCAGTTATGTGCAACTTAATTCAGGCGATGTCGGCCAGATTATCGTTGTGCATCACCGCCTGCCGCTCAGGCCGAAGGTACGTCTAACCATGGACCGTCATGGCAACGGCATTGTGCCACGTATTGTCGACCTGCGGACTCAGCCCAACCTGCGGGTCAGCCGCTGCATGTACAAGGAAGAGCTTTCGGAACTTAAGGGCCAGCCCTGACTTGGCCTCTTCGCACCAGATCATGCGTGGATACCATCCGATCAATAAAAAGGATGCCATGCAAATGGTCGATCTCATGTTGCAATACACGGGCCTCAAAACCGCTGCTTTCTACCTCACAGCTGAAACCATGGGCATCCTGATAGCGCACCCGCACTGAGCCTGCACGAGGCACCATGCCTACCCACTCTGGAACGGAGAGGCATCCTTCGCGTCCCAGCACTTCTTCATCGCTGTGCGCGACAATCTCCGGATTCACAAGGCAGAGCAGGCCATGGTTACGACACGACCGACGTGCCCGGCGGCAGTCCACAACAATCACGGCTGCTGTATCCCCTATTTGGGGAGCTGCAATACCCACCCCCCCAGGGCCGTGACGCATCACCGCAACCAACTCATCGAGCAGAGCGCACAATGACGCATCAAATTTGGTAACGGGGTGAGCCTGCTGTCTCAGCCTTTCATCAGGTAGCGTGAGAATCGGACGCACGCGACTGCCAGTTACAGAATATCGGCATCAATGGCATGCGTTTCTATATCAACGCCCAGTTTTTCCGCTGTGGTTGCAAGCTGCTGCCGCATCGACTCGGCCCGGTCACCGGCAACAACTTCCAGGGCCATCATATAAGCGCCACCATCCACGCCTGGCTGGCTGCGCGTTGATAAATCCACAATCGAAATGTCCAGGCCGGCCAACACCTCGGCTACAGCATGCACAATCCCGACTTTATCAGCACCGCTTACTGTCACAACATGGTCTGGTTCGGGCGCGGCACGGGAAACATCTTCGGCTGACAACGGCTGAGACTGAATGGTCAGACCACTTCGCTGCTCGAGTGCGGCAAGAGATGCCTTCAGGGCAGCCAGGCTTTCTTCTTCCGGAAGACGGACAATCATCATCATCGTAAAACGCCCACGGAGCGCTGTCATGGATGAGTCCTCGATATTGGCGTGTAGGTGCAGCATGGCCTCGCTTACATCACGTACGATCCCTGGCCGGTCGTGACCCGAAACAGAAAGCAGCACAAATGACATCATGTCCTCCCAAGCGGCCTATATCACCGGGGGATACATTACTTAAACCGTAAAGGACTGGCCACAACCACACTCGCCTGTCTTGTTCGGATTGTGAAAGACAAAGCCTGACGAAAGTGCATCCTGCTGGTAATCCACACGCAGTCCACGCAGCGCCAGCTCGTAGGATTCGGGATCGACACAAATGAAAAAGTTGTCGAAGTACTTCACGTAATCATCCTGCGCCACTCGATCTGCGTAGTCCATGACGTACTCGAAACCGGAACATCCTGCCTGCCGGACAGCAAGACGGATCCCTGCACATGGTGGACCCTGTCTTTCAACGGACAGACGCATCTGGGCAACTGCCGCTTCGGTGAGTTTGATATCAGCAATGTTGGTGTTAGTGGACATGCGTGCCCTGTCTTTGCGACATGCCGGCCATGGCCTGAAGCCGCTTTCGAATGCGCTGCAATTCCACAACAAGTGCTTCAGCATCTGCATCACTGTTTCCCGGACCAAAGCTCACGCGAATGCTGCTACGTGCCACATCCCTGGAACAGCCCATGGCCAATAAAACGTGCGAGGCCTCCTGCTTGCCGGATGAACATGCCGAGCCCGAGGCCACGGCAAAGCCTGCCAGATCAAGCTGCATCAACAGGGTTTCACCATCCATACCGGGGAGGCAGAACATGCTGGTATTGGGCAGCCGCTTCTCTTCCTGCCCATAAATACGCGCATCAGGCATGGCCCGGCATAAAAGTGACTCAAAATGGTCACGAACGGATCGCAACACACCATAATCGATCTCACCCAGGGCTGCGGCAAATCCGGCCACCCCTGGTACATTTTCAGTCCCGGAGCGGCGGCCGCGCTCCTGGCCGCCACCGGCTGTAAGCTCGGTGAGGTGGAGGCCACGTCGTACCAACAGGGCACCCACTCCCTTGGGGCCACCTATCTTGTGAGCTGAAAGGCTTATTAGGTCCACATCCCAGTCTCCGGCGTTTACCGGCATTTTGCCCAGAGCCTGTACCGCATCAACAAGCAGCGGGATGCCCCGCTTCCGGCATGCCCTGGCAACCTCACGCACTGGCTGCAACACGCCGGTTTCATTATTTGCCGCCATCAGGCAGGCAAGCCTCGTATCTGCCGACAGATGTGCCGAGAATTCCGTCGCATCGACCATACCACCGGACGTGGGGCGAACATGGATAATCTCGAAGCCCCGCTTCGCCCACTGTGCCAGCGGCTGCAAGACTGAAGGATGCTCAATGGCTGAAACAACCACCCGGCCACCCGTATGTTGGGCAAGCCGCCCATGGATGGCCAGATTGTTCGCCTCCGTACCACCAGAGGTGAAAACGATGGACCCTGATTCCGTACCTACGAATGCAGCCAGTGCATCACGGGCATCATCAAGGACACGGCGGGCTGCCCTGCCCGCCCAGTGCATGCTGGAAGGGTTCCCTGAGGCTGTTCTGGCAGCCTCTAGCCAGGCAGATACAGCCTTTTCTACAGGCGGGCAGGTAGCATTATGATCAAGATACCGCTGCAATACGTTTGTCCGCCACCGGCTCCGAAGCTGTCAAATAATGCTCCACCGGCTCCAGCTCAACCTGATCCAGTTGCACGTGCTTGTCACAGACATCCTGCAACGTCACCACATCCAGAAAACGGTAGATATGCTTGCCTAACGCATCCCATAACATGTGTGTGTCACAGCGCTCGCCATAACGACATCCGCGCATGGGGTCAGTACATTTCGTAGCCTGGATTTCCTCATTGACTGTGCGAATGACATCGGCAACGGTAATATCGCTTGCCGGCCGGTTCAGCAGATAGCCACCACCTGGCCCACGGATGGAGCGCACCAGCCCGCCTTCCCGCAAACGACGAAACAGCTGTTCCAGATAGGACAGGGAGATGTACTGGCGCTCTGATATAGCAGCCAGTGTCACCGGGCCGTTGCCCTGGAATTTGCACAGATCCACCATTGCGGAAACTGCGTATCGTCCTTTACTGGTAAGCCGCATATCAACCTCCTGGGAACTGCCGGCGAGCGGTAACTGAAACCCGAATGCTATATACCGTACTATTTTAGTCAACTATAAAGAGGCGGCCATGCCCAGCTCAGATGCCACCCCCGCCCAGAAAGCGATCCAGATTCTCATGCTCTTTTCTGATGTCCTCATCCAGCCTTTCTTCCTCGGGTGTCTTGTGTTTTGCAGTACCAGGATGCAGCGCATCCACACGGGCGTTGACATCATCGATCAGACGCAAGACATGCTTGATGGCTTCGGCCACCGGATTGGGCATCAGGTGATGATCCAGATTGATCTTACCGCCCTGGATGATGGTTTCCGTCTTGCCCACAACAGTTCCGGGAATACCGATGACTGTGGAATGGGGTGGTACATCACGCAGCAGCACGGAATTGGAACCAATACGTGAATGCTCGCCCACCGTGATCGGACCCAACAGCTTGGCGCCAGCACCAACAATCACTCCATCCTTCAGCGTAGGGTGACGTTTGGTTTTTTCCCACGTCGTACCGCCAAGCGTGACGCCGTGATACAGCGTGACGTCATCACCGATTTCCGTTGTCTCACCAACAACCACGCCCATGCCGTGATCGATAAAAAAGCGGCGTCCGATCCTGGCGCCTGGATGAATCTCAATGCCTGTCAGCCAACGGGCAACATGTGAAATAAACCGACCCAGCCAGAGCAATCCATGTTCCCAGCACCAGTGTGCAATGCGATAAAGCCAGACAGCGTGCAGCCCCGGGTAACAGGTCAGCACCTCGCGTACGGAACGGGCGGCCGGGTCCCGGTCGAAAGCTACGGCTATATCCTCGCGAATATGCTTCCACATCACGCGCTGGACTGTATCGGCATCAGACCGGTGCTGCAATCAGAGGACATGCGTAGCAAAGCCAGCTGTCTCCTTTTCCGGGCCACATATCGTCAGCAGGGGTGAATTAGCCAGCCGCTGACGTAGCCATGCCTGGACCATATCCCGATCAACCTCATGCAGACGCTGCAGCCAGAATACCTGCGGCCGTATCGTCGCTTTATCGAAGCGCCCACCCAGGCGCAGCATATTTCCCTCGACCGAATCCATGCCCATGCGTAACTGAACCTCCAGCAGTGTACGCGCCAAAGCCATCTCTTCCTCGGTCACTCCATGATCGCTGATGGCCTGCACAATCTCTCCGATCACCTCGATGCACTCTTGCAATCGTGCCGGTTCTGTACTGCATGTCACCGTCCATACACCCGTATCACTCAGCGTGGAAAGGTGGGAGCCGATATGATACGCAAGGCCTCGTTTCTCACGAACCTCGCTGAACAGGCGCGAACTCATGCCGCCGCCAAGCACCTGGTTGGCAAGCCAGGCTACGGGACGCTCGTCGGAAGCAGCCGAAATCCCGGGATATGACATAACAAGTTGCACTTGCTCCATCTGCCGCGGCAACAGCCGGGTGCCGTGAGCCATGGCAGCTGGATGACGAACGTGTGCGGCCCGGCCAGCAGGCCAGCGAATTGCCGCCACGTGCTCCACCAGCAGTTCATGGTTCAGCCGTCCTGCTGCGCAAACCAGCAGTCGGGGTGGCTGGTAATTCGCCCTTAAAAACCCGAGTAAATCCTGCCGCGTCATGGACGATAACGACTCTTGCGTCCCGAGTGTGGGGCGTCCAAGAGCATGATCCGGGAACAACGCCTGCATATGTTGATCAAGAACCCAGTCTTCCGGTGTGTCCTCAACCATACTCATCTCGGCAAAAATGACCTCGCGTTCGCGTTGCCACTCCGCTTCCGGAAGCTCGGCCTCAAGCAACATTTCGGTGAGAACATTCAGAGCTTCTGGCCAGTCCTCATGCAACACGTGCATGTGGAGGCAGGTGCGCTCCCTGGAGGTAAAGGCGTTTGCGTTGCCTCCCAGCCTGTCCAGCAGCTGACTGATCGCGTGGACATCATGCCTGGCCGTACCCTTGAACAACATATGCTCCAGCGCATGAGCAATACCAGCCTGTTCGGCAGGCTCATCCCGGCTGCCGACATCAACAAAAATCCCGATGGCAGCTGTCTGCACCCCGGGCATCTCATGGCTGAGGACCAGCGGGCCATCCGCTACCTGGGTTTCACGGATCGCCCCTGCTGTCATATCCACTGCCACGAAAACAAAGGAGGCGGGAATCCCCGCCTCCAGCATTGACTCGCAGCCAAAGTCAGCTCATGCATCCTCATCCAGCAACGCTTTCATGGATAGCCTTACCTTGCCGTTTCTGTCCACATCAAGCACCTTCACACGGACATTCTGTCCCTCGGTAAGCTCATCACTTACTTTCTCCACACGGTGCCGTGCAATCTGTGAAATGTGCACGAGCCCGTCCTGGTTGGCCGTGATACGCACAAAAGCGCCAAAGTCCATGATCTTAACCACCTTGCCCTCATACACGCGACCCACTTCGATCTCGGCCGTGATGTCCTCCACAGCCTTGCGGGCGGCTGAAGCGGCGCTTTCATCGGCAGCAAAGATTTTTACAGTGCCATCATCCTCGATATCGATCTTGGCGCCTGTCTCCTCAACAATACCACGAATCACCTTGCCGCCGGGCCCAATCACATCGCGGATCTTGTCGGGATTGATCTTCATCGTGTACATGCGCGGCGCATGCCGTGACATCTCGCTTCGCGGTGCCGTGATCGTCTTGGCCATTTCGCCAAGGATATGCATCCGGCCCTCTCTGGCCTGAGCCAGTGCCTCCTGCATGATCTCACGTGTCAGCCCGCCGATCTTGATGTCGAGCTGGAAGGTTGTTACTCCCTCGCTCGTGCCCGCCACCTTGAAATCCATATCACCCAGATGATCCTCGTCACCCAGAATGTCTGTCAGCACGGCATAGCCATCCGGCTCCAGAATCAGGCCCATGGCGATGCCCGCGACGGGCCGCTTGACCGGCACGCCCGCATCCATCAGTGCCAGTGAGGTCCCACAAACCGTGGCCATCGAGGATGAGCCGTTGGACTCGGTAATCTCGGACACCACACGGATCGCATAGGCAAATTCATCCTCGCTGGGAAGTACGGCTTCAATGCCCCGCTTGGCCAGCCGGCCATGGCCGATCTCGCGCCGCCCCGGGGGGCCATACCGCCGAGCCTCACCAACAGAGAATGGAGGAAAATTGTAATGCAGCATGAAGCGCTGTTTGGACACACCTTCCAGGCTTTCCGTAAGCTGCATGTCCGACTCTGTTCCAAGCGTGACCGTCACCAGTGCCTGTGTCTCTCCACGCGTGAACAGGGCGGAGCCATGTGTGCGTGGTAAAACACTCACGCGGCAATCGATCTGCCGGACATCCTTCGTCGTGCGTCCGTCAATGCGCGGATTACCCTCGATGATGGAGCGGCGCACGATGCGCTTCTCCAGTCCTTTCAGGGCTTGGGCGATATCGTTGTCGGCAAACTCGCCGTCCTCACCACCCAGCTTGGTAACTGCTTCCAGCCGGATGGCCTCCAGCCGCGTGGCCCTGGCCTGCTTGTCGACAATCGCATAGGCCTCGCGCAAAGCGGCCTCAAAACCTGCATCTACCGCCGACTGGACCGCTTCATTGCCGGCGATTTCCACAGCCATGGGAGACTTGTCCACGTCGTGCGCCAATGCCTCGATGGCATCGATGACCGGCTGGCAACCCTCATGGCCGAACATCACCGCATCAAGCATGGCCTCCTCAGAGAGCTCTTTGGCCTCGGACTCCACCATCAACACCGCATCGCGTGTGCCGGCAATGACCAGATCAAGCTCGGACTCCTGCATCTGAGCGTAGGTCGGGTTCAGGACAAATTCTCCGTCAATATAGCCCACGCGCGCCGCTGCAATCGGCTCCTGGAACGGGATACCGGAAATAGCAAGCGCTGCCGATGCACCGTTAATGGCGATGATATCCGGATTGTTGTCCTCATCCGCAGAAATTACCGTGGCAATCACCTGCGTCTCGTGAAAGTAGCCCTTGGGAAACAACGGACGGATGGGCCGGTCGATCAGGCGTGAAGTTAGCGTTTCCTTTTCCGATGGCCTGCCTTCGCGTTTGAAGAAGCCGCCGAGAAAGCGCCCAGCTGCATAGGTCTTCTCCTGGTAATGCACGGTTAGCGGCATGAAATCCACACCCTGCATTGGCTGCTTGGCAGCCGTGGCAGCCACCAGCAGTACGACATCGCCATACTGAATGCGTACAGCACCATCTGCCTGCCTGGCAATCATCCCTGTTTCAATGCTTAGCTCACGGCCACCGAATTTGGCCGTCCTGGTTTTGATATCAAACATGTTGTGTTCCTCTAGCTCATGTTCGGGCAGAACGAAAAACGAAAAAAGCGGCCCAGAGTGGGCCGCTTCATGAAAGCGGAGACTAGTGCCGCAGTCCCAGGCGCTCGATCAGGGCGCGGTAACGGGCAAAATCTTTTGCCTTCAGATAGTTCAGCAGGTTGCGGCGGGAGCCAACCATTTTCAGCAGGCCGCGCCGTGAATGATGATCCTTGTGGTGCTGCTTGAAGTGCTCACTGAGCTCATTGATCCGTGCAGTGAGCAGGGCCACCTGCACCTCGGGAGAGCCTGTATCATTCTCGTGTGTACGGAATTTCTCTATAATTTCGTTCTTCTGTTCCGAAGCCAAAGACATGAACTTTTCTTTCCTCTTTTTATTTCCTTGTTATAGGGCGGCGAACGATAACCACAGGGCTGAATCCTTGCAATCATTTCCTTTATCCCAAAATCCGACATTGCCATTGAGTCATGGGTCTGAACGCTCTCGCGTTGGTCATTTTCAGTGGTTCGGCTGGATGGATGGCCATGGCGAGCGCTTCTCTGGCCTGTGATGGAGCGGCTTGAGCCCATATGGGGCGATTGTTCTGTGTTGCGGGCAGACCGATCCCCCGGAATGCCGTGGTGCGAGACCTGATTCGTTCAGGCGCAGGCGAGCTGGCTGCACCTTCGGCGAATATCCCGGAACAAGGCGATATGCGCGTCAGACACCTTCAGCCACAGGAATCGGGCATGGCGTGTGATGCGACCGGCGATCTGATACAGCCGCCAGCGGATCGTCTGCGCCTGATGCCGTCCCCACGCCTCTGGCAACGCATGCGTCCTGAACATCACGAACAGATTGTAGGCCAACACCCCGATGCGGAAGAACACGGCATTGGCGGAAAACTGACCGCAGGGCATGTGCTCCATGCCAAAGCCCAGCTTGAGTTCCTTGATGCGGTTCTCGCTGTACTCGCCCCGCATGTGATACCAGTCCATCACCGCTGCCGCATCAACCGACGATTGGCGGCCACCGCATGATACACCCAGCCGGAACCTGTTTCGCCCAGCTCAAGCTGACGCCCCTTGCGCACAACCACCAGCGTGAACACCTCCGTATCGTTCATGCAATGCACAGTGGCGGCAATCTCGCCATCGCGCCAGGGCCGCCAGTCCGCCTCGGGAATGGCGGCAATCACCGCCTTCACAGCCGCATCCTGCTTCGCGCCAATCGCACAGAGAATGCCTTTCCGCTCGCAATGGTTGATGACCGCCGCCTGATACGCCGCCGAATCCGCGCGCAAGCATGCGATACGCTTTCCCTTCGGCATGATGGCCGCGCAGCTCTCGATGAACTCCAGATTGCGGCTGGCCGGAGCCTCGTTGCCTTCCCGAAACTCCTCATGCACCACCAGCCCATTCTCCGCCAGATGCCCCACCATCGGCATGTAGCCGCGATTGCCCTTGTAGGTGACATGGGCCTCATGCTTCTCAGCCACAATCTCCGTGGCGTCAATGTCCAGCGTATATTCCTTCCGTTCTTCCCGCTTCAACGCCCATTTCAACTGCTTCCTGTGCACCCTGCCCAGTCCGTACAAGCCGCCCCTTGCACCCATGCGCCGCAACCAGTTGCCAACAGCATCAGCACCCGGAACTTCCATGCCCAGCAACGACTGCAAGCCACCATCCCCGGCCAGCATCCGCAAATCCTCCAGCGAATGCCCGCCGCCATGCAGCATCAACACCAATGGCTGCACATACGCACTCGGCGCAAAGCCCCTGCCGCTGCCCGGCGCAGGCAAATGCCGATCAACATCCTCCCCCAGCTTCATCGCCGCACAAAACTCACCAAACAGCGCCAGACCCCCATGCGCCGTCAGCACATCATCCGTCACAGAAAGCTTGAATGGAAGAATCGTTTGCTCCAGCATCCCTTCACCCCGCCGGTGATCTGGTTTGAACCTTCAACAAGCTCTAACCTACCATCCCGGCGGGCTTTTTCATTCCTCAAAAAAATCAATATCGGATTCAGGGGTTATGGATCGACATCCATCGCATCGGGTTAGGGCCTGTTCACACAAATCCCGGTGCAGTCGCCGCTACCCCGAATGGATGGATGTCAAGGCGCGAGCCGCGAGGTTTGGCTGCGTCAAATGAGCGGCGAGCAACGCAGGCAGGCGCCGTTTCGGGGCGCGGCCCTTTGGGGAAGGCGCCGGACTTCGCGCGTTGCGGTGTTATTCCTCGCGCATGTGCAACCAGCACATTACGCTCGGAATGCCTTGCAACGCATCGAATCCGACGCCTTCGACAAGGCCGGGATTTGTGTGAACAGGCCCTAAGGCTGCGTCCCCTTGGCAGCTTCCGGCCCATGCCGGAGGCTGCCCATGCCGGAGGCTTGCCGGCAATCAGCCCAGGCGGCAACCTGTTCCCATGTTTTCGTTTACGGCTATGACATGATCGAGGCAACAGGCGCCACCGGCACCTTTACGCTGGCCGTTCTGGTTGCTGTCTGCATGCAGGTTGCCT
>CAZROR010000023.1:12004-22740 GCA_964601765.1 uncultured Zetaproteobacteria bacterium | reverse complement strand
CTCCTTCCTCAGTTTCTGCTGAGTTAAGCATTTACACAGTTTGATTTACAGCCTCGAATACAAGGGCACAGATATTCATGCATTCGTGAAGCTATGCCGCGAGAATGGTATCGGACAGAAGTTCACCCGCTCCAATCGTCCCCAGACCAATGGCAAGGCCGAGCGGGTAATCCGGACGCTCATGGAGATGTGGCATACGCAGGAACAATTCAGGGATCGTAAGCAGCGCCAAATCAGCTTGTTGCGGTTCATTAACTTCTACAATACCGTCAAGCCTCACAAAGGCATTGACAGCATGACCCCGTATGAAAAGCTCTTCGAGCATTTCTACGGACAGCAAAAAATGTAAACAACACGATGGATTCTAACACCTAAGACATACTGAGCAGGGGCATCCCCCTGTTCCGCTGCCTTGCGCCACCACTTCAGAGCTGCGGTATGATCCTGCTTTACGCCTTTGCCATTGGCATACATCAAACCGAGGAGATGCTGCGCTTTGGTATCCCCCTGCACCGCCGCTTTGGCACATACTGGAAATGCCTGCTTGTACTGTTTAGCTAGATAAAGCCGGTCACATTCTGCCGCATCATCCGCCCAGGCACCCGCAGCCCCCAGCAAAACAACGCCAGCGATCCCTATCCATCTCCGGTAGTTCATACTCCCCTCCCTCTTTCCGGCAGCCGATCAGGCCGCTATGGCCTCGCGGATCGCGTCCGGCCGCTTGGCTGCCACCTTCAGTAAGCTCAGGGCGGGGCCGGATGGCTTGCGCCGCCCCTGTTCCCAGTCCTGAAGCGTGCGGGGGCTCACGCCCAGCATGGCGGCAAAGGCGGACTGGCTCAGCCCCATCTTCGCGCGGATGGCCTGCACATTGGGGACTGTTACCGTGCGCCGGACACCTTTACCACTTTGGATGGCCTTGATGCCATCCAGGGTTTCCTGCCAGACGTCGCGTCCGGCATCACGCTTTCCCAGTGTTGCCTGTGTCATCTTACCCATGCTCAATAGCCTCCTTTATCGCTCTCAGTACGTGTGCCGGTGCATTTTCCTGCTTCGCCTTGGTATAGATGGTCAGCATCCATATCTCTCCGGCATGCTTGCGCCAGTAATAAATCACCCGAAACCCGCCGCGCTTGCCTCTGCCGCTACCAGCCCATCGCAGCTTGCGGATGCCACCACTGCCGGGAATCACTGCCCCCGCCTCCGGATGCAACACCAAGGCCCATTGCAAAGCTGTGTAGGTATCATCATCCAGATAGTCCGGCAACATTCGCGTGAATGCTGGCGCCTCTACAAAGGTGATAAGCGAACCATACGGCAAAGCCGTATCCGTGTCACTGCTTCGCCTGGAGTTTAGGGACCGGGAAGGCACCTATCCTGCCACTACGCCACAGGCTTTTCCGGCCAGGCGCATTCCGGCTCGATCAGGCACTGGTGGCACTTCGGCCTGCGGGCTGTACACGTATACCGGCCATGCAGTATCAGCCAGTGATGCGCATGTCGCATAAACTCCTTCGGCACCACCTTCAGCAATCCCTGTTCAACTTCAAGCGGGGTTTTCCCCGGCGCCAGACCGGTGCGATTGCCAACACGGAAGATGTGCGTATCCACCGCCATGGTCGGCTGGCCAAACACAACATTGAGCACAACATTCGCGGTCTTGCGGCCCACGCCGGGCAGTCGCTCCAGCTTCGCCCGGTCCGCCGGCACCTCGCCGCCATAGTCGCGCACCAGCATCTCGCAGGCACGAATGATGTTTTTTGCCTTGCTGTTATACAGGCCGATCGAGGAGATATGCGCCTTCAGCCCCTCTTCCCCGAGCTTCAGCATGGCCTCGGGTGTGCTGGCCTCGCGGAACAATGCCGGTGTAACCTTGTTGACGCTCACGTCGGTGGCCTGCGCGGACAGAATCACCGCCACAAGCAGCTCGAACGGGCTGTTGTATTTCAGTTCGGTTTCGGGTGACGGATCCGCCGCCTGGAATTTCTCAAAGATGCGGCGCACCCGGGATGCGGGCAGGCTCAAGGGGCGTTCTGCTCGTTGACTTCTTTCAGGGTCAGCCGCACCTCGCGCTCGACCAGGTCGCCGGCCGGATTTGTCACGCTCTCAATCAGTACAATCGAATTGTCAGTAATCTTCTCGACGCGGCCGCCGTTTTTCCCCATGTGGTTGTTCCGGCGCACAAGATAT
Organism: uncultured Zetaproteobacteria bacterium; assembly: GCA_964601765.1. Taxonomy (GTDB): domain Bacteria; phylum Pseudomonadota; class Zetaproteobacteria; order Mariprofundales; family Mariprofundaceae; genus SZUA-181. The sequence continues at coordinate 20,553 of CAZROR010000023.1, read as the reverse complement.
CCCTTGCCACTGTTGTCCTGAACCATGGCTACCCTGTCCTTGCCCATGCGCATGATGGCCACAAGCTTCAGCTCGCTGAGATCGAAATCCTCCAGCTTTTCATGCTTGCGCCGGCCAAGCTTCGCCTCCCTCGCAAGCCTTTGCTGGCGGCGGCGCTCGGCAATCTGGCTCAGATGCGAAACAAACGGATCGCGCATGGACTCGACATCGATATCCGGCCCTTTTGCGATGTACTGCATGGCATCCGGAACACCTTCATTGCCTTGCTTCTTCCCTGATGAGGTGGCGTCGGGCTGTGCCACACCCTGCTTTCTGAACACGCGATTCTTCCGGTCCTGCGGGAAGCGCAGGACATCGCCCTCAACGACAAGCTGAATATTCGGATAGTCCTTGCGATTGGGCTCCAGTATGAGCTTCGATCCCTGCAGGGACCATTTGCCGTCAAAATCCGACCCCTTCGCGATGCCACGATACCGAAAGCCGCCATTGGCAAAAATATCCAGCTGAACGCCTGTTTCCCGCACAACGTAATGGCCTGCCATATCCCTGGCTGCGGCGTGCAGTGGCCAGGCAGCGATAACCGTCAGCAGGCCCGCAACCAGTAATTGTTTCATGGGCATGACCGAAGCATGGCCTATTGGTCGCACAGTCTCAACCCACATGCGACGGCTGCCCGTCTGCCAATAAAGCGCTATGGTTCCAGTATGTTCCTGGGCATTGATACGGGCGGCACGTTCACCGACTTCGTCTACTTCGATGATGAGCGGTGTTTCTTTCACAAGGTGCTCTCCACGCCGGATGACCCGTCCCGTGCAATCATGCAGGGCATCACGGCACTCGGGCTGGATGCGGCGGCACTGCACCTCGTGCACGGCTCCACCGTGGCAACCAACGCCATCCTGGAGAAAAAAGGCGTGCGCACCCTGTTTGTCACCAACCGGGGCATGGAAGACCTGCTGGCCATCGGCCGCCAGACCCGAAGGGAACTGTACAACCTCTGCCCGGATGCTCCACCTGCGTGGCCGGCGGCCCCGGACTGCGCCGGCGTACCGGGCCGCGTCAGCGCCGATGGCGAACTCATTGAAGCCATGGATAACGAGGCGCTCAACGCACTTGCGGCGCGGGCCGCCGGTTACGAGGCCGTGGCCGTCTGCACCCTGTTCTCCTTCCTGAACCCGGCGCAGGAAAAGCGGATACGCGAGGCGCTGCCGGACGATGTGTTCGTCGCGCTGTCCCACGAGGTGCTCGCCGAGTACCGTGAATATGAGCGCGCCTCCACCACGTTTCTGAACGCCTATGTCGGCCCGATGGTCGCCGGTTACCTTCAACGACTGGAGCAGATGCTTGGCGCCAGGCACCTGTTCATTATGCATTCGGCCGGCGGCGTTATGTCCGCGCACGAGGCGGGTGAGCACTCCGTGCGCATGGTGCTTTCGGGACCGGCCGGCGGCCTCGTTGCCGCCCGCGCGGTTGGTGAACAGCTGGGGCTGGAGAAAATCATCACCTTCGACATGGGCGGCACGAGCACCGATGTTTCCCTGCTCGACGGCGCCGCCCGCATCACAACAGAATCCGAAATTGCCGGCATGCCCGTGGCCGTGCCCATGCTCGATATCCATACGATTGGGGCCGGTGGCGGCTCGATTGCCTGGCAGGACACGGCCGGCCTGCTGCAGGTGGGCCCGGAGTCAGCCGGTGCCGATCCCGGCCCGGCCTGCTATGGCCAGAGAGGAAGCCGGCCAACGGTGACCGATGCAAACCTCATGCTCGGACGCATTCCGGCGGATGCGCGGCTGGCCGGCTCACTGCCGCTTGACCTGGCGGCGGCACAGGCGGCAGTACAGCGACTGGCCGACAAGTTCGATATGCCGGTGAATGAGATGGCCGCAGGCATCATTCGCATAGCAGAGGAAAACATGGCCGGCGCACTGCGCGTTGTTTCCATACAGCGCGGCCACGATCCCCGCCGCTTCGCATTGCTCTGCTTCGGCGGTGCCGGCGGCCTGCACGCATGCAGCCTCGCCGATCACCTGGGTATCACGCGCGTGATCCTGCCTGTGGCCAGCGGTGCCTTCTCGGCACTCGGCATGCTTACCGGGCGGCGCCAGTGCGACCTGTCCAGATCCCGCCGCCTGCCACTGACCGAAAGCGGTACGAATACAGCGGCAGAGGCAATCTTCCGCGAGCTTGAGGTCATGGCGCGGGCTCGCATGCCCGGGCTCGCCCTCACGTTCGAGCGCGCTGCCGACCTTCGCTATTGCGGCCAGGGCTTTCACCTGACATTGCCATACCGGGCAGACATGACAGCCATGCGGGAGAGCTTCACGCAGGCACATGAACAGGCCTACAGCCATACGCTCCCGCAGGATATCGAGATCATGACGCTGCGGCTGACAGCCTGGGCCGAGACGCCACGCCTTGCCATGCCCGAGCTGCCAAACGCGGTATCCGAAATTGCACCGGTCGGGCACTCCATCGTGCATGGGGCAGGCACCGTGCCGCATTATTCACGGCCGGCACTGCGGCCCGGCCATGTGCTCACCGGGCCGGCGCTGGTCCTGGAGGATACGGCTACACTGTGGCTCCCGGCCGGCTGGGGACTTGCGGTGTCACCCCACGGGCATCTGGTGCTGGAAAAGGGTACGCCGGCATGAGCCTGAATACAGTCGAGCTCAGCATCTTCAGCCATCGTCTTGCCGCCATCTGCGAGGAAATGGGGGCCGTGCTCGCACGCAGCGCACTGTCACCGAATATCAAGGACAGGGAGGACTTTTCCTGCGCCCTGTTCGATACGCACGGTGCGCTCGTTGCCCAGGCAGCGCATATCCCCGTACACCTTGGCTCAATGGCCTATTGTATGCGCGATATCGTGCCTGCCTTCGACTGGCAGGACGGTGACGTCATCGTCTTCAACGACCCCTTCCGTGGCGGCACGCACCTGCCGGACATCACCGTTGTCATACCCGTTTTTATCGGAGATACGCTGCTCGGCTTTGCCGCAACACGGGCGCATCACACCGACGTCGGTGGTAAATCTCCCGGCTCCATGGGCATACACACACATCTTGCCGATGAAGGCGTTGTGCTTTCACCACAGCGCTGGGTGCGCCAGGGCAGGGAAGATGCTTCGGCACTGGCCGCACTGATGGCAGCCGTGCGAAACCCCGCCGAGCGTCAGGGAGACCTGGCGGCACAACGGGCCGCCTGCGTCATTGGCACCCGGCGACTGACCGGCCTGCATGCAGATATTGCCGTACCGGCGGGATTCGCGCAGTTGCTTGAAAGCTCCGAGGCCTATGGCCGCGCGACCATCGCCGCAATGCCGGACGGGCACTATGTCTTTGACGACGTCATTGAAGATGATGGCACCGGTGCCGGCCCGCTTGCCATACATGTCACGATTCGTATTGACGGCAAGGTGGCGGAAGTCGATTTCACAGGCACGGCCGCACAGTGCCAGGGGCCGATGAATTGCCCGCTTTCCGTCACGGCTGCCGCCGTTTTCTATGCCTTCCGCTGCCTGATGCCGCCGGAAACACCGCAGACTGCGGCCATCTTCCGACCGATTACGCTAAAGGCACCCGATGGCTGCCTCGTCAATGCCCGACCGGGGGCTGCCGTGGCCGCCGGCAATGTCGAGACAAGCCAGCGCATCGTCGATGTCGTGCTCGGGGCGCTGGCGCAGGCCATCCCGGAGCATATTCCGGCCGCCGCACAGGGCACGATGAACAATGTGATTTTTGCCGGCCGCGACTGGGTGTATTACGAAACGCTGGCCGGCGGCATGGGTGCGCACCATGGCGGTGACGGCATGTCCGCCGTGCAGTGCCACATGACAAATACGAAGAACACCTCCATCGAGGTGCTGGAAATGCACTATCCGTTGCGCATTCTTGCCTATGGAAGGCGAGGACAGTCGGGAGGCAGTGGTGCACATTCGGGGGGCGACGGGCTTGTGCGCGAGTGGATGGCGCTGGCGGACTGCGAGCTTTCGCTGCTCAGCGAACGGCGGCAGACCGCCCCGTATGGACTGGCCGGCGGTGCACCGGGCACGCCCGGCAAAAACATGTTGCGGCGACATGGCAAGTGGCAATACCTTGCCGCCAAGTGTGGATGCGGCCTGCATGCCGGGGATGTGCTGCGCATTGAAACCCCGGGAGGTGGTGGCTTCGGCCAACCACGCAGACAGGAAGACAGCTGATGCTCATTCTCGGTATCGAGACTTCCTGCGACGAAACTGCGGTAGCCATTCTGGCTGCGGACGGTGCGGCCACGGCCAGCATCCGGGCCGAGCGCATCGCCTCGCAAATCGACATTCACGCCCGCTTTGGCGGTGTCGTGCCTGAAATCGCCTCACGCGAACACCTGGCAGCGTTGCCGCCGATGGTCGATGCGGTCATGCATGAAGCCGGTATATCCTGGCGCGATCTGGATCTCATTGCCGTCACGGCCGGCCCCGGCCTGATGGGGGCGCTGCTCGTTGGCGTCAGCTACGCCCGGGCCGCGGGCCTTGTCAACAGCATCCCGGTAGCGCCCGTGCATCACATGCAGGCGCACCTGTTCGCACCGGGACTGGTGCAGGCCCTGCCCGGGTTTCCGTTCATAACGCTGCTGGTCTCGGGCGGCCATACGATGCTGATGCGTGTGGATGGGGTGGATCAGCTCATGCTGCTCGGGCAAACGCTGGATGATGCAGCCGGAGAGTGCTTCGACAAGACGGCCCGCCTGCTGGGTCTGACCTACCCCGGCGGCCCAGCCATCGCCCAGATGGCAAAAGGAGGCGATGCTGCACGCTTCGCGTTGCCACGGCCAATGCTGAACCGCGACAACTTTGACTTCAGCTTTTCGGGCCTGAAAACAGCCGTCATGTACATCATGCGCCAGCAACCTGATATCAGTAACCAACCGGATGCGCTGCGTGCGCTTGCGGCTGGCATTGAGTCCGCGATTGCCGACGTTCTCGTCACCAAGGCCGTGCGCGCCTGCGTGCAACAGCGCATCCCGAGGCTGGTCGTGGCCGGTGGTGTTGCCGCCAATGCCCGTCTGCGTGCAAGGCTGGCTACCGAGGCTGCGGCAGCCAGTGTGAAAGTGTTTCTGCCGGAAGCGGCCCACTGCACGGATAACGCCGCCATGATCGCCTTTGCGGCCCTGCTGCAGCGGCAGGCCGGCATCACCATCCCGGCTGAGTGGGACGCGAGGCCACGCTGGCCCATCGCGTGAATCCCGTTGCGCAGGGCAGTCGGCGCCGGCGGCTGCTCACCCTCGCCCTGCTTACGGTGGCGGCCCTGGCCCTGCGCATTACCTTTATCGATCACTCCCTGCTGGACCCGCGCCAGCCCATTACCGTGGACATGCTTATCTATGATATTGATCAGCCGGTGCGCGCCGATGCCCTGCAATACCTGCTGTATGCCGTTAACCTTGTCCGGCATGGCGTGTTCTCCAGGGCTGCACCGTCGGATGACACGCCAGCGCCCGATGCCTTCCGCTCACCGGGCTATCCCCTGTTGCTGGCGTTGTTTCTGTTACTTGGCGGCAATACCGGGTTCTATCCCCTGGCACTCCATGCCCAGGCCGTCATGGGTGCGGCCATGGTGGCACTCACCTTCCTGCTTGGTTGCCGATTTCTGCCCCAGTGGGCTGCCTGGGCGGCAGCCGGGCTTGTCGCCTTAAGCCCGCACATGGTGGTAATGAACGGCTATCTGCTGACGGAAACCCTGTTCGGTTTCCTGCTCCTGGCCGCCCTGTACCTGCTTGCACGCGCATGCGAATGCGGTGACAGCACTCACCTTGTCGCAGCCGCGATTGCCTTCGGCCTCACCTGTCTCGTCAATGAAACAGCGCTGCTCCTGCTTCCCCTTTTACTGCTTGTGTTCAGGCAACACCTGATCGGCAGGCAGCGAGCCGTCCTGCTGATCGTTTTCGCGCTCTTTCCCGGAGGCTGGATGCTGCGCAACCAGACCCAGCTTCCGCCCGGTGCGGAGACCGGGGCAACCCGGGCAATCGACACACTCAGCCATGGCAGCTATCCGGGATTCATCTACAAGGATCCGCGTTACCGATACTTCCCGTACAAGGAAGACCCCGCCCAGCCTGCTTACGGTGCCTCGCTGCAGGGATTTCTCCCTGTTTTCATGCAGCGATTCAGCGAGCGACCGTGGCGTTATCTGCGCTGGTACCTCATAGAAAAGCCGGTCTACCTGTGGAGCTGGAGCCTGTTGCAGGGCCAGGATATCTATATCTATCCACTCAGGGCCTCATCACTGTACAGGGACTCCATGGTGGTCCGGCTTTCGCGCGACATCATGTGGGTGCTGCATCCACTTATCCAGGGGATCGTCATCGCCGGCCTGTTGCTGTTTCCACTGATCATCATCCGGCAGGGCGCGGATGCCATGCCCACAGCGCTATGGGTCGTCCTGTTGTATTACACAGCGCTCTATGCCCTTTTCGCGCCATGGCCACGATACGCGATTCCGTTGCGTCCCGAATTTTACCTGTGGGCCCTGTGGCTTCTGGCGATGACGCCACACTGGCTTCGTCAGGCGCAACACGCAGGACGAACGGGCCGGGTGCCTGGCCTTGGAAAAAAACCGGGCTAGCATCAGTACCCATGAAGCGCATTCTCGTCACCGGCGGCGCCGGCTTCCTGGGCTCGCATCTATGCGAGCAGTTGCTTGCCGGGGGTCACGACGTGCTATGCGTGGACAATTATTATACGGGCCGGCGCGGCAACATCCGCCACCTGATGGATAATCCAAGCTTTGAGTGCCTGCGTCACGACATCACGTTCCCCCTCTATGTCGAGGCAGACGAAATCTACAATCTGGCCTGCCCGGCCTCCCCGGTTCATTATCAGTTCGATCCGGTGCAAACCACGAAGACCAGCGTGCATGGCGCCATCAACATGCTCGGCCTGGCGAAACGACTGAAGGCAAAAATCTTCCAGGCCTCGACCAGCGAAGTCTACGGCGACCCGGATATCAGCCCGCAACATGAAGGCTACTGGGGCCGCGTGAATCCGATCGGCCCGCGTGCCTGCTACGACGAAGGCAAGCGTTGCGCTGAAACACTGTTCTTCGACTATCACCGGCAACACAGCCTGAACATCAGGGTGGCCCGCATTTTCAACACCTACGGCCCGCGCATGCTTCCTGACGATGGCAGGGTCGTATCCAATTTCATCGTTCAGGCCCTGAAAAATGCACCGCTGACCATTTTTGGTAATGGTGAGCAAAGTCGCTGCTTCTGTTACGTAGGCGACATGATCGATGGCATCATCCGCCTGATGAACGGCCCGGACGACCTCAGCGGGCCGGTGAACCTCGGCAACCCGGCTCCTGTCAGCGTTCGTGAGCTGGCCGAGGCCATTATCGCGCTGACGGGCTCCCGCTCCCGTATTGTCCACGCACCGCTCCCCGCGGATGATCCCCGTCAGCGCCAGCCCGACGTGAGCCTGGCACGTGCCAGGCTAGGCTGGCAGGCATCCGTTGCGCTTGAGGACGGGCTCAGGCGGACCATCGCCTATTTTGAGGAGAAACTGGCCAGCGGAGCTGCGGACACCTGATGACACGCCGGAACATTGACCCGGAAAGCTTCACACTTTCCATCATCGTACCCTGTTACAACGAGGCGGCAACAATCCACGACATCATCCGGCACATCCGGTCAGCCCCCATCCCCCGCAAGGAAATCATCGTGGTGGATGACGGCTCCACGGACGGCACACGGGAGGCCCTGCGCACCGATATCGAGCCACTGGTCGACAGGGTCATCCTGCATGAGTGCAACATGGGAAAGGGGGCGGCACTTAGAACCGGCTTTCGACATGCCAGCGGAGATATCGTTATTATTCAGGATGCTGACCTTGAATACGACCCGCAGGAATATCCGCGCCTCGTGCACCCAATTCTGCATCACGGTGCCGACGTCGTGTATGGCTCCCGCTTCGCCGGCGGGGATGCGCACCGGGTCGTCTACTTCTGGCATATGGTTGGCAATCGCGTCATCACGCTGTTTTCCAACGCCTTTACCAACCTGAACCTGACGGACATCGAAACCTGCTACAAGGCGTTCCGGCGTGAGGCCATTCAGTCCATTGTCATCGAGGAAGACCGCTTTGGTGTCGAGCCCGAGATCACCGCCAAGCTGGCCAGAAAAAAGTGCGTCTTCTACGAAGTAGGGATTTCTTACTACGGACGCACCTACGAAGAAGGCAAAAAAATCGGCTGGCGAGATGGCATGCGCGCCCTGTATGCCATCGTCCGTTATGGTCTGCGCTGATACAGGTGCTACGGCGCCTTTGTCCGGGGACCGAAACGGGCCGGGTTCACCCCGCCAATCCAGCCCTGCAGGGGCATCGTGGCAATATCGCGCGCATCCAGCAGCGGCGCTACATCGATATCCCAGCCATTGTCGACGGCGAGGGCCACGGACTCAAACACCCATAATCTGCCATTCCGAATCAGATAAGGGCGGTAATGTCTGCCATCCGGCAGGCGGATGCGTAGTGCCCCTTCAGGCGGCAGCACAGGCAGCAGGCCATCGGC
>CAZROR010000023.1:0-11904 GCA_964601765.1 uncultured Zetaproteobacteria bacterium | reverse complement strand
GCAGGCGGATGCGTAGTGCCCCTTCAGGCGGCAGCACAGGCAGCAGGCCATCGGCTGCCCGCGCGATTTCACGCGCAATCAGGTCGTAGCCCTCTGCTGTCGGATGACCATTGAAGCTGCCGGGATACAGCCGCTCAGATGTAAGCGCGGCCTGCTGCAGCGGGGAAACAAGATCCACGTAGTGCACCTGTGACAGTGACCGCAGCCGACCAGCCAGCGTCTCGATATGCCCTGTCTCCGCCGCGATGAGCGCATGATAGGCCGGAGGAGCATCCAGCCCCGCCCGCTCTATCTTGCGGGCATACACGAGCTCTTTTGTCGGAATAATCGTAAAAATCAGGTGGATACCGCGCTTCTCGGCCATATGCGCCATCAGGCGCGCTGTCTTCCACATGATGGCGTAGCCGGCGCGTATGGCCGGATCATCGGCCCGATTTGCGCTCAAACGATAGGCGGGTGAAAACACCGTCTCCACCCCGTCTGCAAAACGGACATGCCAGAGCCCCTTCCTGGCGGGAGGGAAGCGCACGGCCGGAGCATCCCCCAGATCAAGGCCCGTATCCGGCCGCAGAAAGGCCCATCTCTTCACGCCGTAGGCAAGCACAAAAGAGTCATACGCATCATTGCCGGTATAAAAGGCCACGATGACGAGGCGGGGACGGAACACGGCCGACTTTGCAAACATATCCAGATACTGAATGGCTCCCCAGCCACCCGTGGCCATGCTGTAGACCACCGGGTGCCTGTCTGCCAGATAGGCACGCAGGCGGCTCGGCCAGTTGTCCGTTAATATCACATTATTGCCATAAGTCTGGCTGTCACCGATTGCGATGATATCGGCGACATTCGGAATGCCCCGGTTGCGAAAGCCCAGCAGGTCATTCGGGCCAACGCCCTCATCCAGGCTTTCCGGATACATCGGCTTCGCCCTGTCCTTGACGATGGGGTCTTTCAGGATGACTGCGGGCGAGCGATAATCCGGCTTGCGGAAGACATTGTCATAGAAGGCGGGCACTTCCTTGCTGAGGCGCACCACCGCCACGTCCGCCGGCAGCCCGAGCAGGCCCGGTGCCAGCCAGCGGATCAGCCCCAGGCCGAGCAGCAGGGTGAGCAGCGCGCTCGCCGATGCAAGCCACCACTCCCGCTTCATCTCCTGCCCACGTCCGTCACTTGTGCAGTTTCAGCCAGAAGCCAAGCGCTCCTTTCCGGAAGAATGCCTCGTTAAAGCCAAGCTGCCGGAGATAGCGCCGGAAATCATCGGCATGGTCCAGCCAGTTCTGAAGCATCGCCCAGTCCTCCTCGTATTCCTGACGCCGATATTTCAGCACGGAGATGTATCGCGCCAGGGGTGAAAACGTCAGGCGGTCGAACGCGGTACGAGCCAGCGAGCGCCGGGGCTCGATGCAACAGAACAGGCCGGCGGGCTTCAGCACGCGATGCACCTCGCGTGCGCAATCGGCGAAATCCGGCAGATCGCAGAAAACCGAGTCCATATACACGGCATCAATGGATCCGCTCTGCACTGGCAGCGACCATGCCGAGCCCCGTACCAGCGGCGCCAGCCCCCTTGCCTTGTCCAGCAGGAAGTCCGAAATATCCAGGCCAATCACATGCCTGTAGCCCAGCTGTCGCATGGCCTTGAGGTTCAGACCATCACCACAGCCTATCTCCAGCACCGTGCCCGCAGGAGGCATGCCGAACTTTTGTATCGAACGCATGCGCCTGCCGGGATTACGCCGCACCCGCGCATAGGCAACCTCAAGTCGTCTGTTTGCCGGCATACCCGGCTCATGCCGCTGCGGATAGCTGGTGCAACACATCGCAGATATAATCGATTTGTGCCTCCTCCAGGCCGGAGCCTGAAGGCAGGTAAAGCCCACGGGCGGAAATCTCATCGGCCACCGGATATGCGTCCTGGCAATCGCAGCCGTATGCCGCAAGACAGGGCTGCCGATGCATCGGCGTGAAAAAGGCGCGGCTGTCGATGCCCCTCTCCTTCAGTGCCGCCATTACCGCATCCCGCTCAAGGCCGAATGCATCCTCGATCAGGATGCCATACATCCATCGGGCGTTTTTCGCCCATGGTGCCTCCGGTTGCAGCGTGATGCCGCCAATCCCCTGGAGCCTTTCCGCGTACAACGCCGCATTGCGCCTGCGCATCGCCAGGTAATCATCCGCCCGCTCGGTCTGGGCGAGCCCGATGGCGGCAATGACATTCGACATGCGGTAGTTGAAGCCGATATCCACGTGCCGGTAATCGCGTGGGCCATCAAGCGGAAAGGCCATGTTTTTCAAGTAGCGGCAGCGCTCGGCCAGTGCCGTGTCATTGGTCACGACCATGCCGCCTTCACCGGTGGTGATCATCTTGTTTGCAAAAAAGCTGAAGCAGCCGAGCGTGCCCAGTGCACCACACCTGACGCCCCGGTATTCGGCGCCATGCGCCTCGGCCGCATCCTCTATGACAAGCAGGCCATGGCCCGATGCCATATCGTTGATGGCGCCCATGTCACAGGGATGCCCGTAAATGTGTACGGGCATGATGGCCCGCGTGTGGCCGGTGATTTTCTCCTCGATACGGCTGGCATCGATATTCCAGTCTTCCCGGCGGCAATCCACGAACACGGGCCGGGCACCGCAGTAACAGACAGCCAGCGCCGTGGCAATCATCGTGAAGTCCGGGATAATCACCTCGTCACCCGGCCCGATACCGGCTGCGGCACAGGCCAGATGCAGGGCGGCCGTACCGGTATTCGTCGTCACCGCATGCGTTACGCCACAGTATGCCGCGAAGGCCTCCTCAAAGCGGCCGACATAACTGCCGCTCGATGAGATCCAGCCGCTTTCAACCGCTTCGCTGACATAATCCAGCTCCCGGCCAGCCAGCAGCGGCGCACAGACAGGAATAAACGGCTCGTTTGCCACCTAGAAGCGCACCTTGTCCCTGGCGCCATCGTGAGGCCCCTGTTTGACTTCAAATATCGTCGTTTCCTCAAGCACGTCAAAGCCATGACCGCCATCGACGAGCAGTACCATGTCGCCATCGGCAAGCTCCACCTGCCGAAAACGTACCAGCTCGCGATTGAACAGGTTCAGCCGCACCCGGCCACGATGCACGAGGATGAACTCCTGCACAGAGGAGATCTTCACATCCTTCGGCGGATGAAAGTGCCGCGCGATGTTCTCACCGGCTGCGTAGAAGTTGACGCCAAGCTGTAAATGGTATTCGGGCGGGGTCAGAAAGTTGTATTTTTCTTCGCTTTCAAAATGCCGCCGGATCACAATCGCATAGGTGATGCCGCTCTCCTCAATGATCTCACAGCCTTGCATCAGCACCTCCCCTCACATGCCTTTCCCCGCCGTTCTGCCACAGCCCCGCGCTGATACGGGCCATGGCTTGCTGCATGGCTTCAAAGGTAAAGCGCGCACGGTAGTCCCGCCTTGCCTGAGCCGACAGGGCCTCGCGCAGCGTCCTATCCTCAAGCAGCCGGTCAATCTGGCAAGCCATATCTGCCGCATCACCAATATCAACGAGCAGGGCATTCTGCTCATGCGTAAAGTCCTCCGGAATGCCATCACAGCGTGTCGTCACGATCGGCACGCCAAGCTTCATGGCCTCGAGCAGGGAAATGGCACCGCTGCCTTCCTCGATGGACGGCAGCACGTACACATCTGCACCCAGAAGAAAGGGTCGGATATCATCGACAAAGCCGAGGAAGCGGATGTGCTCTGCTAGCCCCAGCCTGGCCGCCAGCCGCTTGTTGTCTTCCAGAAAGGGCCCGGAGCCGACAACATAGCAATCAAAATCCCGACCCGATGCCACGAGCCTGGCAATAGCGCGAATAAAGGTATTCATGCCCTTGCGCGGATCCTGACGACAAATCACCACCACCCAGGGACGCTCTTTTCCCCGGCCAAGAACCTGCTTGTCCTGCTGTTCGCGGGAACTTCGCTTGTACAACTCAACGCAATAGGGGGTCTGGCATATCCGCCCGTCACCAAGCGGGCCGTAATCCGCCTCGATGATCCTGCGCGTGGATGCATAGTGGATAATCACGCGGTCTGCACCGGTAATCGCCTTGCGGTCATAATGACGCAGAAATGCCAGGTCCAGATAATAGGCAAGCCTGTACTTGCACGCTGCAGCCCAGCCGTAGTCCCGAACCGGGGCGCCGCGCACGTGGCCATACAACTCATGCCGGTGCGTTGTGAAACAGCTGACCAGCGTTTTGAGGTTCAGCCGGGGACACTGGCGCTGCAGCCGGATGCCCACATAGTTCCAGGTGGCCATGCCATACACCAGGATGTCGCAGGCCCCGAGCTCGGCAATCTTTCGTCGGATGGCCCGCGTGAAATAAGGCGCCATCAGGCCGACACCAAGGCCGAACAGGGCATTGTATGGGGTGCGCACATGCATGAAGCACACGCCATCACGCTCAAACTCCTCATCGACCTCGCCAAAGCCGACGATGAACACACGATAGTCCAGGGAAGCAAAAATACGTGCCAGGTTCATCGCGTAGGCACCAAGACCACCGGGCAGGTTAACGGGTGACTTGCCGCTGACAATGAACACACAGCGCTTATCGTGCATTTACAGCCCCGCGCAGTCGCGCCTTGCTCCAGCACACCGCCATACCAGCCAGGCAAAGCTCCGCCAGTGTATGAATGATCCGCATGATGAGCACACCGACAATGGCCGCGGGCCGCGCCACAAGCAGCGGCAAAACCAGCATCAGCACACCCTCGCGCACACCCATGCCCGCCGGCGCAAACACGGCCGCTATGCCGATAACGCCCGCCGCCTCGTATATGCCGGCCAGAATCAGAAGGTTTGCCGTCTGCACCGGGGCCAGCGCCGCCAGCACGAAGTAAAGGCTCAGGCCGTACAGCAGACCGACGAGCACATAGGCCCCGACATAGCAAAGCAAGGCACCATAGGCCGGAAACTGTGTCAGCACCTCCCGGCCCAGCAGCCGCAGGATGCGGTTGACCCAGCGCTCCAGCAGTGGCGGCCACAGGAGCAGGAAGGCGCCCACGCCGCCCACCACAGCCGCCCACCGCACATAGGCCGGCAATCCCTGGCTGGCCAGTGCAACGGCAAGCAGAATCAGCACACAGGCCGCTGCCAGTGATACGATATATTCAAGCAGCGTGGCGACAGACACCTTGCGCCTGGAATGGCCGCGATAGGCATTGAGGCGCACGAGCAACAGAACCACCTTGCCGGGCACGTATTTGCCAAGCTGGGAAACAAGCCACGCCCTGGCCGCGACCGCAGCGGGCACTTCCAGGCCCAGTGTACGGGACAACCGGAGCCAGACCAGCAGCATGACAACGTAGGCCGCACACATAGCCAGAAAGCCAAGCCCCATGGGCAACCAGCGGATGTGGAAGTCATAGCGGGCAATTTCATCCGCGTGATGCAGAACAAGCCAGCCGACCGCCACCAGGACCGTCGCAAAAAGCAGCCGGCGGTACCAGACACGAATGGATTTATCACTCACACTGATTCCATACGGGACGACCGCCCGGAGAAAAGCCGGGACTCATGCGTCCCGCTCAGCTCTTTCCCTGGGTGTGAATGGCAGCCAGCTGCTCGGCAATCAACCCCATCAGAAAAATCAGCAGGCTGACAATGATCAGCAGTGCCGCCATATTCGTGAACATGTGATGGTACAGGGTGTACATCGAGTAGCCGATACCAACGATGCCGAAAAAGAACGAGATGGGGAGAAAAATACGCATCGGAGAAAACAGCGTCACGAGCTTCAGGATGATGAGAAAAAAACGGGAGCCATCATGCAGCAGGCGCAGCTTGCTCTTCCCAACCCGTGCTGCAGCCCGGATTGGAATGTATTTCAGGTTGGCTCCGGCCTTGAGCATGGCAAGTGTTGATGTCGTCGGATACGAAAAACCGTCCGGGAACAGATGCACATAAGGAAGAATCATGTCTCGTTTGAAGGCACGGAAACCGGAGGTCAGGTCCTCGATCCTGAACCGGGTCAGATACGTGGCCAGGGCATTGTACATCCGGTTGCCGATGCTGCGGTACCAGCCGGCCTGGCTTTCCCTGCCGCGTGCACCGATGACCACGTCATAGGCCGGAAAAAGCTCGATAAATCTAGGGATATCGGCTGCATCATGCTGGCCGTCACCATCCATCATGACCACAATATCGCCGTTACAATGGCGGATGCCTGTACGCGCCGCCGCTCCGTTTCCCTTGTTGTACGGGTGGCGAATCACCGTGGCGCCGGCAGCCTCCGCCTGTGCCGCCGTGGCATCCTCGGAGCCATCATCCACGACAATCAGCTCCGCATCCGGCACCACCTGGCGCACCCGCCTCACCGTTTCACCGATGACGGCCGCTTCATTGTATGCGGGAATGACAACGCTTATCCGCATGGCCTCATTCGCCACAGCTCGAATGCTCCGTCTTTTCTGACCAGGCAGGAGGCGGCAAGAAAGCGTGTCCAGGCCGGACCAAGGTCCGCACCCAGTGTCCGCTCCGCCAGGTCCCGGCGCATAAGCACGTAGTCATACGGCAATATCTTTCCTGTCTTGATGGCTGTGCGCAAGCGTTTGCCCTCGGTGTTGAAATCCAGGCCATACCGGTGTCCGAGATAGTAGGCACGGCCGCCCATCCACAACAGATAGATGCTGACATTGGCTGGTAGCTCAGCACTGATCCAGTGCTGCATGCCATAATCCGGCAGCTGCCGGCGCAGGAAGGCATCCCTGCCCTGTTGCCAGAAGATCCATGGTGCCAGCCCGTGGAAATAAATGGCGGCCGCAATGAAAGCAGGCGCAAAAACAGCGGCCATCAGCGCACCGCGGCTGAGCCGGGAAAGCCGCCAGAGCAGCACCCCCGCAAGCGGCAGCCAGACAAGCACTCCAGGCAGCAGATAGCGGGCACGCACACCCGTTGTCAGCGTCATCAGCATGTAGACAAGCCCCAGCAGGCCAAGGGCGCCGGCCCGCCCCCGCAGGCGAAGACGCCATGCCCCCGCCAGGCCAAGCAGATAGCCCGGATGCAGCATGCCGTCAAACAGGCGCGCACTGCCCGTTTCGCCCCAGAAAAATGCCCGCAACGGGGCCAGCGCAGCCCACCACAGCAACTCACCATAGGCCTGCTGGCGATATGTCAGCCAGCTCAGCAGGCCATCAGCCCCGACAGCGGGAACGGGTGTCTCAAGCCACAGTGTGTTGGCCACATACCACCACGCGGCAACCACCACAGCCCCGGCTGCAGCCGGCCAGGCATATCGCCAGACACATGCAGGGTGCGCCCGCCAGCGCCACAGCAGGGCGAGCCAGGCGGCCACGGCGAGCACAAGGCCATTGTACTTCACCAGCGCACCGAGGCCGATGCAGGCCCCGTATATCCAGGCATCGCATCGGCGCCACCCCGGCCGGCTCAGGCGTTCGGCACAGGACGCAGCGACAACGCAGAGCCACAGGTCGACGTAGCTCCAGGTACACAGCACCAGGACAACAGGTGTACACATCCAGCCAAGTGCGACAAATCTCCGCACGGATGGCGGCATATGCAGATGCCGTGCCGTGCGATCCAGCAATAGCAGCACCAGCAGTGCGGCACACGCATGCCAGGCCGAAGCAGCCCAGTCCCACGACTGTCCGGCAAAAAGCAGATACGGAATATCCGCAAGCGGCGGGTAGGCGGTAAAGCCGAGTCCGGCATCGCGCCAGCCGAAGCCCTCCCGCAGCCAGATCAGGGGCAGCACAAGATGGTCATTCAGCGCATCTCTCGAAAACGGGGGTACGAGACCGGCCAGTGCGGCCAGTACCCAGACCGTGACCGCCGGCATGAGTGGGTGTTGCAGCAGGCGATTTGCGCTCATGCCGGCCATACAGTGGCCGTTATCCGGCCATATACAGCGCGAGCAGCCAGAACAGCCAGGCCGACAGCCCAAGCCCCGCGCATTGCCAGCGCCGGACGGCGGGCCATCCCTGCCAGAACCAGATGAGTGCACCGGACGATATCACCCACGTAAGCAGGGCCATGAACTGCGCGGCCCCCCAGCCGGCATGCACATCATGCGGGTGTGTATGCAGCAGGGCCATTGCCTCGGATTCGATCGCATCGGGTGTCATCCGTTTTTGCCGATCCAGGGCCGCGGCCAGCGCGGCAATCTTCCGGTTTGCCCGTTCCAGCACATCGCGATCCGGCTGACCGAACATACTCCGCGCATACAGGATGGCGCTGCGCAGGCGCCGCCATCCCTCCAGCGCCAGGGCCTTGTCGCTGGCTTCCAGTGAGTCAAGCAGTGCCTGCATATCACGCAGGGCTGCCTGCCGGCTTGGGAGTAAAGGCAAATAGGCGTGAATGGCGCGCTCATAGCTGATGATTGCCCGCCCTGGATCGCCCTGCCGGGCATATTGGTGGGCAAGCTCAAGCTGTTCGCCCACCACCCATGCGATGCGTACCACAAACGCCAGAAAGAATGTCCCGGCCAAAAACAGTGCAAGCCTCAGATGAGGGGAAGTAGCCTGCAGACGCTGTCGGCATGTGGCCAGGCAGGCGTGAACTCCGGTACTGCTCATCCCTGCATGTCCCGCCCCAGATAGATCAGACAGGCAAGCGACAGCACTATCCCGATTTCCGTCCCGGCGTAGCCCAGCATGGCCAGTGTATCCGGCCAGCTGAGCGGAGGGAAATCAATGATGCGATTGCGCAGGTTCACGATGTCGAAGTTCGGGAGAAGGTAATACACCACATCGCAGAACCACCGGGCACTGCCTCCGACCGTGTCGCCAAACTGCTTGATGATGAGCGTAAAGCGACCGGCAACATCCACCATCAGTGTATAGAAAATGGCCAGAAACAGGCTGGTTGCATTGGAAAAAAGCAGGGCCAGCGCCACCACGATCCAGACCTCCAGCAGCGTACCGAGGCAGGCCTGCACATAACCCGACCAGCCGTGCCAGCCAAGCATCCATACCGCGGCCGCCAGCATGGCAGCCATGCCGCCCAGCAGCAAGGCCAGAATGAAGGCAATGCCGGCGAATTTTCCGAGCACATACCAGCAGCGGGACGACAATCGCGGCATCAGCACATAGAGCGTGCGCTGCTCACGCTCCTGCTGGGTCAGCTGGATGGTCAGCACGATAGCCAGCAGATTCAGCAGCAACGCCATGCCGGCCAGGCCGAAGTCCATGACAATCTGAAGCGTCGATCCCATTGTGACCGACGCCAGCAGCATCGCGGTCGCCAGAAAAACAAGCATGACGCCGAACATGCTGGACAGGATGCGGTTCCGGCACACCTCCAGCGCCGTAAGACGGGCGATAATCCAGACCTCATGCATTGCCGGAAGTCTCTGAAACCAGATGTACAAAGGCCTCTTCGAGGCTGCGGCGTACCGGTGTCGCACTGATAATCCTGCAGCCAGGAATGCGTCGGCACAGATCGATGGCTTCATCTAGCGACAGTTCAGCTTCCGTTCCGGAGAGCAACACAAGTCCGTCCGGGGTACGCCGGGCAATTATCGTTTCCGGCCACGATGTATCGGTATCCACACCACACACCTGAATCTGCCAGGCACCCTGATCCTGCAGCAGACGCTGCATCGATCCTGCATACACGATGCGGCCATGGCTCAATGCGACGACACGGTGGCACATAGCCTCCGCATCGCTCAGGATATGGCTTGAAAACAGAATAGTCTTGCCAGCGTCATTCGCCTCGCGCAGTGCATTGCGAACACATTCACGGCCGAGCGGATCAAGGCCGCTCATTGGCTCATCCAGAATGAGAAACTCCGGGTCATGCAACAGGGCCTGTGCCAATCCCACACGCTGCATCTGTCCCTTGGAGCAGGTCCGGATCGGCCGGTCCAGGACGCTGGAAAAGTTCAGCCGACCGGCCCAGTAGCAAATACGCTCCGCTGCAGCTGCAGTAGCCAGACCGGACAGGCGGCCCAGACCGGTGAGCAATTCTCGTGGCGTCAGCGTACGATAGAAATAGGGATGCTCGGGCAGAAAGCCGAGGTGCCGGTGCAACGCATCAACTGTAATGGGGGCATTGCGCCAGTGGAAAGTGCCCCGGCTGTGAGCCGCCAGTCCGCAAATGGCGCGAAATGTCGTGGTCTTGCCGGCACCGTTCGGCCCCAGATAGGCAACCATGCTGCCCTCATCCACCGCGAACGAAATATCATGCAACAGCTTTTTGAGCCGGCGACGCCACAGGTGACCGGTAGCGATGCGTACGGATAGCCTGTCGATACGAAACAGCTCGCTCATTGTCGCATCCGCAATAACTTCAGCCGCCTTGACTCGTGTAGGGTGTAGCGGAGCCTGCTCCTTGAGCTCCGGCTCAGGCCATCCGGGCCGATGATCAGCCGGCCGCCATCCGGCAGGGTATGTGGCAGCTCCACACCCATGTCACGCAGCCGTTGCAGGTCCGCCGCACTATGCGGCGCAGGCCCCAGACGGGCCAGTTGCCGGTCGATACGCCGCAGCACAATTTCTGTTTCGATACGTTTCAGCTCTGCCTCGAGATAGGCGCGCATGCGGCTGTCCTGACGATTGCCGAGCAACTGCCTTACAAATGTCCTGGCGCTCTCCAGTGTGCCGGCCTCGGCCTGCAGGCGGGCCGCCAGCATGGCACTGAAGCGATTTACATAGCCATGCTTCACAGCGCGCACAAGGTAATGGCGTGCCAGCTCCCGATTTCCGGCAAACAGAAACTGATTGATGCCCTGATAGTAGGCCCAGCGCCCATCCTCCGGGAAATTGACCATGGCGCGGTGCAGCAGGGCACGGCTTTCCGCCAGTGCCCCGACCATCCACGGGAGCACGACAGCCGCCATGTAATAGGCGGCAGTGTGGCGTGGATTCAGCTGCGTGATGACATCAAGCATGTTGGCGAGATAGCGATAATCCTGATCTGTCTGATAATGGCCACCGAAATAGGCCAGTGTCCGCATCCACAACAGGTCGGCCACGGCATGGTCGAAGCCCAGCGCATACGCGTGCAGGGCCTTAGCGTTTGGAAAGTAGTAGAGGTGCTCCTTCTGGCCGCGAGGGCTCTCGACATAGGCTGCCTTCACCATAACCGCGGTTGTGAGAAATCCGCACAGTGCCAGCGCAAGCCAGGCCCGGGGCTTTCGCATGTTCATCATTTGCCGGCCGCACCCGCTGACTGATTTCGCAACAGGCGCCGGTAATGTCGATAGGCGATTTCCTGCCCCGAGTCGAGAAACGCCTGTCTGTACAGTGTTGCCGCACGCCCCGGCTGGCCATGCAACTCATACCAGCGCGCCACATTCAGCTTGCCGTGGATCGATCCGGTGTCCCGCGCCAGCCGGAACATGGCAAGCGCACCGCGGTCGTTCCCTTTCAGCGCAAACACCATGCCAAGGTTATTGTAAATAGTATCCATTTCAATTTCGGACATGTCCATCCAGCGCATCCACCAGAACACCATGTGCTGAATCAGGTTTGCGCATGGCGGTCTGGCATGCAGGGCGACATAGAGCCACGAATAGAACTGTCCCTCCAGGAACCACGCGTTTTCCACATCGTATCCGGCCTGCGCCTCCTGCAGCAGCGGCCCGAGCCGATGTACAAACGCCCCGCCCAGTCGCCCGCAAAAACCCGCAGCACGCCGCTCACCCGACCGCAGCAGACGCGCCCAGAGGCTATCCCTGATGTCGATGCGTGACAAAAAGCTGTTTGTGTAGGCGGGATCAAGCTCCAGGTAAAAGGTTGTCCACTGCCTGTTCCTGGCCAGCAAATCAGTGAAAAAGGCCCGGATCAGCTCGGGTGTCGGCTGCGCCATCTCAGGCAGCCTCACATGTGGGTATGCGAGCATGGGGATCTGTGATGGCTTCAGCGGCTGAAAATACTGCGGGCTGATAATGTCTCCCAGGCCAATCAGCG
>CAZROR010000022.1:0-23103 GCA_964601765.1 uncultured Zetaproteobacteria bacterium | reverse complement strand
GCTTCGCCAGTTCGGCAAAATCCGCGCCTGCCTCAATTTGTGCCTTCAGTTCGTTACACTTTTCTTCGCTACTGACCAGAATATGCCTTGCCGTTGCTGTGGCCATAAAACACCTCTTGTATGAATTTTGCCGACACTACCAGCTTACAGGGCTGCCTCAAAATCCAGCAGCCGCTGCTTCCATTCCAGGCCGCAGGCAAAGCCGCCCAGGCCATCCTTGGCAAGTATGCGATGACAGGGAATGATGATGGGCAGCGGGTTGGCGCCGAGCGCCTGGCCGACCGCGCGTGGTGCTGAGCCCAGCCTTTCAGCGAGCTCGCCATAGGTGACAGTTTTGCCAAAGGGAATGTCCAGCAATGCGGCCCTGAGCCGGGCCTGAAACGGTGTGCGGGGCGCGGCCAGCGGCGGCAGGGGCGTGATGTGGCCCGCGAACCAGGCGGCGAGCCAGTCCCGAACGGGGGTATCGCCATAAGTATCGCCGCTCGCGCCGGGCCAGAGGCGGTGGCAGCAACCCTCCCGCCATTCATAGGCGATTTCTCCCAGCGGGCTTTTGAATCCGTAACGCACCTCGACAGCCTAACAGTCGCTTCTAGAGTCGGCGAATGGACTGGAGCCTGTTTTTCTCCGCGCTGATTTCCTCCACCTTGTTGCCGGGTGGCTCCGAGGCACTGCTGATGTACCGCCTGTACGCAGGCGGCGACCCGTTGTGGCTCGTGCTCGTGGCGACCACGGGCAATGTGCTCGGCAGCCTGATCACCTATGGCATGGGGCGGCTGGGCAACGAGGCGCTGCATCGCCGCTGGCTCCGGATGGATGCCGCCGATGTGGCGCGGGCCGAACACTGGTTTGCCCGTTTCGGGCAGCCCGCCCTGCTGTTTGCCTGGCTGCCCGTGGTGGGGGATCCGCTGTGTCTGGTGGCCGGCCTGCTGCGCTGCCGGGCAGCCCTGTTTCTGTTGCTGGTCGGCATCGGCAAGCTGGCCCGTTATGCCTTTCTGGCCTGGGCCGTCGCCTGATCTCCTTTTCGCCTACTGGCCGGCCAGCCTGAGCCACAGCGGCAGCGTGGCCAGCGAGATGGCCGTGGAAACCGTGACGGCCTCGGCGTAAAGGCTGGAATCCAGCCGGAAGCGATCGCAGATCACAAGCCCGAGCACCATCGACGGCATGGCCCCTTCCAGAATCACCGGCGCCATATATTTTTCCGGCATGCCCACGCCGATGCCGGCGCCCCAAACTACGAGCGGCATGAGGCCGAGCTGAATCAGCAGCGCCGGCAGCAGCACCGGGATGCGCACGGCCCATCCCGATTGCCAGCGCATGGCCATGCCGATGGAAAGCAGCATCAGCGGGATAACGGCCGCCCCGAGCACGCCGAGTGCGCCGTCCAGCCATGCCGGTCGGGGAAGGCCAAGATGGCTGGCGATGAGCCCGGTGACGGCAGCCCAGACCGCCGGCACGCGCAACAGCTCAATGCCCGGATGCAGGGGGTTTTGGCCTGGCGAGCCATAGTGCCTGGCGATGAGAATGCCGACGGTGAACAACAGCGGTGTGCTTGCAAACAGGTCATACGGAATGGCGACAGACTGAGCCCACGGCCCGAAGGCCTGGGTGAGAATCGGCAGACCAAGATAGGTGAAGTTGCCAAAGCCTGCGGCAAGCAGCATGGCACCAGCTGCCTTTTTCCCGCCCAGCCTGCCTTCGCCATAGATCATGCCGGCGGCCAGCAGCGAGACCAGGATGCCGATACTGGCAACCACGGGCACACGCAGCACATTGATGTCGATGGTAGTTTTCCACATCACGTGCAGCACGAGAGCTGGCAGGAAGATTTCATAAACGGCGCGGGCCAGCTGACCGCGCACGGCCTCGGCCGCCTTGCTGCCCAGCCACAGGCGCCAGAGCGCACCCAGGCCGATGATGCCGGCCATGCCGGCAAGAATACTCAACATGGGCACAGTCTACGACAAACTGCTGCCTTTATCCGATGATGATCTGTGTTGATACAGGCCGGGATACCAGAGGTGATGTTTAAGAAGATGAGCATTAGGGGGATGCAGGGTGGTTTGCCGGCGCGAGTGAGGAGACATGCCACTCGACAGATCTATTCGCACTTTGTCATTTCCCCCGGCTGCAGAGGGCTGAGTACGCCGGTGAGCTGAGCTTTGCCATCTTTATCCACAATAACAAGCAGCTGGTCATCCGCTCCCAGTGTGGTATCGGCGTGCGCATGCAGCCAGCGGCCTTGCTGACGGACGGCAATGATATCCAGACCAGCACCAAGCCGATGCAGAGTCCCAATGGCCTTGCCCGCGAGTGGTGAGTCTGCTGGCAGCGCGTACAGCAACATCCGCTCGTTGCGTGGCAGGTCGATCGGGATGCCGGATTGCAGCAGGGCAATCAGATCGACATGGCCGACAGAGGCAGGAACGCGGATGCGCCTCTCACGCAGCAGGTCGAGGGCTGTCTCGATATGTTCGATTGCATGCGTGGGAGAATCTATCTGGCTGCGCACCTGGCTTTCATACAGCGTGGGGTAGCGCAGGCGACATACCCTGCACAATGCCATTTGCAACAGGCAGGCCGGTAGTACGGCACAGGCGGCGGCGGGAAGCAATTGATAGCCCCCGGTCATTTCGGTGATGGCGATGATGATGGCAAAGGGTGCGCGGGCGGCGGCGCCAAAGACAGCAGCCATGCCGATCATGGCGAAGGGAGCCGCCGGCAGGCCAAACATGGCGGCCACAGTACCGCCCAGCATGGCACCGACGAAGAGCGTTGGCGCAAACACGCCACCGGAACCACCGGAGCCAATAGTCAGCACAAACGCGGCGATCTTGGCCACGATCAGCATGGCCATGATGCTGAGTGCCAGCCTGCCGTTGATCGCCATCTGAATCCAGGCATAGCCACCTGACATGACCTGTGGCATGCCGATGGCGATCAGGCCAAGGCCCAGTCCGCCGAGCGCAGGTTTCAATATGGCAGGAAACGCAAGCTGCCGAAAGCCGTCGCGGCAGGCATACAGTATCGTGGGAATGGCGGTTGCCAGTACTCCAGCCACGAGCCCCAGCAACAGATACCACAGATAATCCGTCAGCACGGGGAAGGTAACGTCCGCCGGCAGGTGGAACAGCGGGGTGCTACCGCTTATTGTGGTGACAATGGCATAGGATTCAATGGCTGCGAGCATGGCGTAGATCAAAGCGGTTGCTTCGAACTCCATGCCGCTATAGAGCACCTCAACGGTAAAAATCGCCATGCCGATGGGTGCCCGAAAAATGGCAGAAAGAGCGGCTGCTGCGCCGACGAGCAACAACAGCCTGCGTTTTGCGTCATCTCCCCCCAGATAGTGGGCATACAGTGCGCCGATGGCCCCGCCGGCCAGGTAGGTCGGGCCTTCTCGGCCGGATGCGCCGCCGGAGCCAATGGTCACGGCCGCTGTGAGCAGCTTCACGAACGGGACACGCAGGCGCAGGTAGGCACCGGCCTGGTGGAAGGCCTTGATGGCTACATTCGTGCCGATACCGATGGCCTCCGGGGCCAGGCGTGATGTAAGCAGGCCTGCCAGCAGGCCGCCAAGCGTCGTGGATACAGGAATGAGCCATGGATGTACAGGCATGGTTTCTGCGGCAGCCGCCCCTGTGATGCCACCGAGCAGGAAGCTGTGGCTGATATCAAGGAGCAGATTGAAACCCAGTGCGATCACGGCGCCGATGGCACCGAGTATCAGCGTATCGAAAAGCAGCCGCCGCTGCATATGCGCCCCCATTGGTCTGGCTACCGTTGTTTATAGCAGTCAAGTCAACATGGTGGGGACATGGCCCGGTGATAAAAAGACGGCACCTATCGGCGGGGCGATGAAATCGTTACTATCCGCAACCGTTTTCCCCGGATTGGCTAGACCTAAGGTCTTACGGAGATTCCTGTCCCTGTATGTCTGCCTTCATGAAAAATCCGGGACAAGCGCGCGCAATTCGCAGGAGGCATCTTGATGCGTGGCTTCAGAAGGGCCTTTGACTGGGTAAGAAGCAATGAAACCCTTTATCTTACACTGCTTTCCGTTCCCATCGGACTGTTGTCCGGTTATGGCGCGCTGGCATTGCGCTTTGGCATCGAGGGCGTATCAATTTTCTGGACGGGGGATACGACCTGGGAAGCATCAATCAGCAGCTTGCCCTGGTACATCTACCTCATCGCTCCTGCCTCCGCAGGATTGCTCGTAGGCTGGCTTACTGAACGCCTGATGCCGCATGGTGAATTGCGCGGTGTTCCGGGTGTGCTTGGGGATCTGACTGAAGGCGGCCGTGTCAACCCGAAACAAATGGCCACCGAAACCGTGGGTACGGTCATTAGCGTGGGCAGCGGTGCAAGTCTTGGCAGGGAAGGACCAACGGTGGCATTGGGGGCAGTGCTCGCATCGGAGGTTGGAGCTCGGCTGGGACTCGCCGAGAATCAGCTCCGCACACTGATCGGGTGTGGTGTAGCCGCTGCCATTGCTTCATCGTTCAATACACCGATCGGAGGCGTACTGTTTGCGCTGGAGGTTATCTTGGCCGATTATGCCATGAATACCTTCAGCCCGATTGTGATTTCTGCCGTGATTGCAACCGTGATTACGCGCTCGGAACTGGGCAACTTTCCCGCCTTCATCATTCCCGAGTATCAGCTCGTTTCCAGCTGGGAGGTGCTGTTTCATGCTGGTATTGGCGTGATATGTGGTCTGATTGCTACCATTCTAATCAAGTCGCTGGCCCCGGTGCGCCGCATGCTGAGACGGCGGATCAGCCGCATGTATTTGCGCACGGCGACAGCGGGCCTGGCTGTTGGCCTTATCGGTCTGGTGGTTCCTGAGGCGATGTCCATCGGTTACGGCACCGTTGAAACCTTCTTGCTCGAGGAAATCAATCCACACGTTCTGGGCATGGCTGTTCCTGTCGCTGTCTTTCTTGCCGCAGTGCTTGTCTGCAAACTGGGCGTTACCATTATTTCCGCGGCAGGTGACTTCCCGGGCGGCCTGCTGGGGCCGTCCCTGTTTCTTGGTGCCGCAACAGGGGCCCTGTTCGGCGGCATAGCACATGCGATTTCTCCGGAATACTCGGAGACGTTCGGGGGTTACGCACTGGTGGCCAGCGGTGCCCTGACTGCCGCGGCCCTGCAGGCTCCGATGACAATCATCATCATGGTCTTCGAGCTGTCGAGCGACTATCAGATCATGTTGCCCCTGATGGCCGCATGCATCGTTGCCACGCTCGTAAAGCGTGCCTTCGGCCGTGAGTCCGTATTTACCGAGCGGTTGCTCGAAGAAGGTATCGAGACAAGCTGGCGGCTGGAGCGCTCATGGTTGCGCTCCATCAAGGTGGACACAATTCCCAGAAAGCCCATTCCCTCCGTACCCGAATCCGCCCCGCTCAGCGAACTCAAGAAGGTCTATGTGGAATCCGGCAAGGGCTGCGTACAGGTGACCGATGAAGATGGCCTGATGGTGGGCATCGTCACCTTCTCGGATTTGCAGAAATGGCTTCTGGATTCCAGCCTTGATGATGTAGTTGTGGCCAGCGAGGTGGCCAACCGGAACGTGCTGACGGTCAATGAGGACAGCAGCCTGCTGGATGCCATTCACGTGCTCGACCGCGAAACCTTCGAGCAGATGCCAGTGATGGCCCGGGACAACCCACGCAAGATGCTCGGTGTACTCTCGCGCAATGCGGTGTTTTCTACCTACCATCGGCTTATTGTCGAACACGGCGGACAGCCGAGATCATGACACCAGCGGATAGTGGGCTGAATCCGGCCCAGCAGCAGGCTGTGGAAGCGGCAGACGGGCCACAGCTGATTCTGGCCGGTGCGGGATCGGGCAAGACGCGCACAATTGTGCACCGCATCGGCTACCTGATCAGCCGGCGCGGCTATGCCCCGCACCGGATTCTGGCCGTGACTTTTACGAACAAGGCCGCTGCCGAGCTGAAGGCCCGGCTGACGGAGCTGATTGGCGATGATGGCGGGGGCGTGGTTTCCGGCACCTTTCATGCGATATCGCTCCGTTTTCTGCGACACCACGCCGAGCGGCTGGACTTTCCGCGCAGCTTCCAGGTGATCGATGCGGATGATCAGAAAACGCTCGTGCGGCGTATTCTGAAGAGCCGGAACATCGATTCGGATAAACTGCACCCGGGCTATCTGATGTCCTGGATCGAGCACTGCAAGCACGAGGGGCTGGGTCCGGATGCGGCGCCGGCACAGACATGGAACGGTATCGACCTCGGCACGCTGTATGCTACCTATCAGGATGAGCTGAAGCGACTGGAGCGTATGGACTTCAGTGATTTGCTGCTCAATACGGTGCGTCTCCTGCGCGACTTTCCGGATGTTACCCACCTGATACGCAGCCAGTTCGACCACGTGCTCGTCGATGAATACCAGGACACGAATCCGGTGCAGCACGAGTGGCTGCTGCTTCTGTGTCAGGAACACAAAAATCTCACGGTTGTGGGTGATGATGATCAGGCCATCTATGGCTGGCGTGGCGCAGATGTGCGCCACATCCTTGACTTTGAGCACGTATGGCCGAATGCAGGGATTCACCGGTTGGAGGATAACTACCGCTCATTCAGCGGTATCCTGCGGCTGGCCAATGCGGTCATCCGATCCAACCCGCACCGGCATGAAAAGGTGCTGCGGACCACGCGCGACGGGGACAGCATCCCGGCGTGGATGGTCTGCAATGATGAATATGATGAAGCGCGGCGCGTAGTCGCCTATCTGAAAAAGCGGCGCATCCAGGGCGTGGCCTGGCGCGACATGGCAGTGCTGTATCGTTCCAACCGCCAGTCACTGCCATTCGAGCAGGTACTCCGGGAACAGGAGATTCCCTATCACGTGATTGGCGGGGTTGGCTTTTTCACACGCATGGAAATCAAGGATGCGCTGGCCTACTGGGCGTTGCTGCACCGTTGCGCCGATGCGCTGCAGCTGTTGCGCATCTGCAACACACCAAAGCGTGGCATCGGTGCCCGCGGCCAGGAGGCCATTTCGGCTCAACTGGCAGCATCCGGCCTGCGTGCGGCCGACTGGCTGGATACGATTGCGGCGGGACAGGGTGCGGGCCCGATCCTGAAGCTTGCGCCACTTGCGCGCCTCATTGCCGAGCAGCGGGCGGATGCCATGCGCCAGCCCGACCTTGGACTGGGTCGCCTGCTGGAGGCCTGCGGTTATATCGAAAGCCTCCAGGCCAGGGGCGAGATCGAGGCTGCCTCAAGGATGGAGAACATCCAGACGCTGCAGGACTTTATTGAGACATCGGCCGGTGAAGGGCTGACGCCGGCGGATTTCATGGACAGGGCCGCCCTGCTGCAGAGCGGTGAGGAGACAGATGTGGAAGATGCCATCTCCCTGATGAGCCTGCACCGCGCCAAGGGCCTGGAATTCAATACGGTGATCGTGGCCGGTGTGGAGGAAGGGCTGCTGCCGCACCAGCGGTCACTTGATGAGGGCGAGGTGGGCTTGTATGAAGAGCGGCGGCTGCTGTATGTCGGCATCACGCGGGCCCGTGACGATCTGCTGCTGACCACAAGCCGCATGCGCCGCATGTTTGGCGACATGATTTACCCCATGCCCAGCCGCTTTATTGCCGGGCTTGATGGCGACGTGCTTCGCCGGGAGGCGCCTGCGACTGCGCCATCGCAGGCGGACACGGAGGCGGAGATGCCGGGCATATGCTCCGGGGCTGCCGTGCGCCACCCCACGTTTGGCGAGGGGGTGATCGTTGCCGTCGAGGGTGCGGGAGAGGCGATGCGGGTTACCGTGCGTTTCCGTCAGGCCGGCACCAAGCGGCTCATGCTCAAATACGCATCGCTGGAAATGATATAACGGCGTTTACGTGATGGTCTGACGTTTTTCTGAACAGGCCTGTGATCGGTTTTCAGGCATTTGCGATGCGGCGGCTCGATGGCGTGGGGCACGTCTCGGCACGAAGGCCCAGCCGTTCAAACAGGGACTGGTCGCGTTTCACGGCGGCATTACCCGTGGTAAGCAGCTTTTCACCATAGAAAATCGAGTTGGCGCCGGCGAGGAAACAGAGCGCCTGCATTTCATCACTCATGGCTTCACGCCCGGCGGACAGCCGCACATAGCTTGATGGCATCGTGATGCGGGCGACGGCAATGGTGCGCACGAACTCCAGTGAATCAACGCCATCGACGTTCGCCAGGGGAGTGCCGGGAATCTGCACGAGCAGGTTGATGGGTACGGACTCCGGGTGCGGGTTCATGCGTGCAAGCTCCGTGATCATGCCTGCTCGCTGGCACCGTGATTCCCCCATACCAACGATGCCGCCACAGCAGACGTTGATACCGGCTGCACGCACGTGTCTCAGCGTATCGAGCCGTTCCCGGAACGTGTGTGTGCTAACGATTTCCTCATAATAGTCCGGAGAGGTGTCGATATTGTGGTTGTAGTAATCCAGCCCGGCATCCTTCAGCTGCCTGGCCTGTTCGGCGTCAAGCATGCCCAGTGTGGCACACGTTTCCAGGCCGAGACCCTTGACCTCGCGCACGATCTCCAGCACGTGCTCAAAGGCCTTGCCTTTCGGCCCACGCCAGGCCGCGCCCATGCAGAAGCGGCTGGCACCCTTGGCCTTGGCCAGTTGTGCGGCTGCCACGACTTCGCCGGCTGCCATCAGGCGTTCGGCCTTCAGTCCCGTATCGTTACGAGCGCTTTGGGAACAATATTTGCAGTCTTCGGAACAGCCGCCGGTTTTGATGGAGAGCAGGGTTGAAAGCTGCACCTCATTGGCATCGAAATGTGCCCGATGTGCCTGCTGAGCATGGAACAGCAGGTCATTGAAAGGCTGCTCAAATAGCTGCTCGATTTCTTCTATTTGCCAATCATAGCGCATGCGGGCTCCTTTGACGGTCAACCTGAATGATGTGAATGGTAGACTGTTGGTAGGCTTGGGGCAAAAAGGGGTCAATCAGCCGCCATTTTTCGCAAGCTGCTCACGCACGGGCTGAATACTGCTCAGACTCATGGAAAGACTGTCGAAGCCCATATCGATAAGGTCCCTGGTCCAGGCAAGGTCCGCCGCCAGTTCGCCACACATGGCTACGGGGATACCGGCTGTCTTTGCCGCACGCACGGTCTTCTCAAGAAGAATGCGGATGGCGCCATGCTGCGGGCTGTAGATGTTGGCCACGTCCTCGTCACCACGATCCGCTGCCAGCGTGTATTGAATCAGGTCGTTCGTACCAATGGAGAAAAAGTCACTGACACGTGCCAGCTCATCGGCGATCAGTGCTGCCGCCGGTACCTCGATCATGACACCAAGTGGAATGTGATCCATGCAGTCGAGTGCCTTTCTGCACTCGTCTAGTATGTCACGCGTACGTGTCACCTCGTCCACGCTGACAACCATCGGGATGAGAATACTGACGGGGCCCTCTGCCGCTGTGCGTACGAGTGCACGAAGCTGGGCACGCAGAATATCCGGGCATTGCAGTAGCAGGCGGATGCCACGCAGGCCCATGGCCGGGTTATCGCCCATCCAGGCATGACCGGAAAGGCGCTGGAATAATGCTGGTTTGTCTCCACCGATATCCAGAATACGAAAGGTTACCGGCCGGCCACGCATACCGCGGACAACCTGGCGATAGTGGGCGTACTGTTCTTCCTCATCGGGAGGTGAGGTATGGTTCATGAACAGAAACTCGGTTCGGTAGAGCCCGATGCCGTCCACCCCGATCTGCATGGCCAGCGGTAGCTCTTCGATGAACTCCATGTTGGCCATGATGGGAAGCGCCCGGCCGGCCTTGTCGACGGAGGGTCTGCCTGCCAGGGACATCAATGCCACCCTGCGGGCGCGCATCTCCCGGGCGATGTCGCGGTAAAGTGTCAGTTCATCTTCACCCGGATTGACGATCCATTCACCCTGCCTGCCATCAATGACAATGGTGTCGCCATCCCTGACGGCCCGACGAATATCTCCGGCACCAACCAGTGCCGGCAGGCCGATGCTTCGTGCCACGATAATTGTGTGGCTGTTGACCCCCCCTTTTTCGGCAATGAAGCCAGCCAGGCCCTGATGCCATATGTGTACGGCATCTCCCGGGCTGAAGCTTTCTCCGACCAGAATCATGTCCTGGTCGCATGGATCGAAGTCCATGTGGCGACTGCCCGCAAGGTTGTCAAGGATGCGTCGGCCTATCTGCTCTACATCATTTTTTTTGCTGCGCAGGTATTCATCCTCGATAGCGTCAAAAATGGAGCTGATTTCATCTATCTGGCGGGCCAGTGCCCATTCGGCATTGATGCGTTCTTGCTTGATGGTACGGATGGCGCCATCCGTGAGTTCAGGATCCTTAAGCAGCATCCGGTGTGCATCCAGGATATGCATGGGATCCTTACTGTGTACACCCGCCAGGTTGGTCTGCTGCTGTTCCAGCTGTGCGATGGATGCCTGGATGGCATGACGCAGGCGTTCCACTTCATCTGGCACCTGACTGGCAGGGATATGGAACTCCGGCACAGCCATGCGCCCGACCGCAACCTTCTGCACCCGCCCGATGGCCACACCAGGACTGGCCGCAGCGGCTGTGCCGCATTGTCTCACCGAGCGCTCTATTGTTCTTCTCCGAAGCAGTTGTTGACCAGGGACTCAAGCTGATCCAGGGCGGCATCCGCATCGTCGCCCTCGGCCCGGATGATGATTTCACTGCCCCTGCCGGCGGCGAGCATCATGATGCCCATGATGCTCTTGCCGTTGATCTCGACGCCATCCTTCACGAGCATGATATCACTTGCGAAGGCACTGGCTGTTGTGGCAAAGCGGGCGGATGCACGGGCGTGCAGGCCAAGCTTGTTGCGGATAATTACACGACGCTCAGGCATGACGTGCCTTGCCGCTCAGAAGCTCGGAGGCCAGGTGCATGTGATGGCGTCCCGCCTCCTGGGATTGCTTTGCCAGTGCCCGTACATCCGTCAGCCCGTCACGCAATGTGGCCGCTTTGATCAGCATGGGCAGGTTGAAGCCGGACAACACCTCCACCCGCCCTTCCTGCATACAGGACAGGGCAAGATTGCAGGGCGTACCTCCGAACATATCAGCAAGGAGCAGTACCCCGTCACCGGCATCACAGCGTGTGATGAGGCGCTTGAGCTGTTCCTTGCAGGCATCCACATCCACATCCGGGGCA
This sequence comes from uncultured Zetaproteobacteria bacterium, assembly GCA_964601765.1. Taxonomy (GTDB): domain Bacteria; phylum Pseudomonadota; class Zetaproteobacteria; order Mariprofundales; family Mariprofundaceae; genus SZUA-181. Next base: position 11,920 of record CAZROR010000022.1, on the reverse strand, counting down.
ATGCTCAGGGTTTCGGTCAGGGGCTGTGGCCCGACAACGTGTTCGACCGCTTGCAGCATTTCGCCGGCGATCTGTTCGTGTGCGATGAGAATCATGCCGATCATGAGGTCAACTCCCGGTGGCGGACCAACGGCACCGCCATATGTTCCTGCTGCATCCAGTCCGCCAGGCGCTCAACCATGTACACGGAGCGGTGCCGGCCACCGCTGCAGCCGATAGCCAGTGTAAAATACTGCTTGCGCTCATTTTTCAGCATTGGCCAGATGAAACCGAGCCAATCACACAGGTGCCTGGCGGCCTGATTGACCTCCTGGTGGCGTTCGAGAAACTCCCGCACGGGTTCGTCTCTGCCCGTCAGCCCTGCCAGACCCGGCTCGTAGTGTGGATTTGGGAGAAAGCGCATGTCTACAACCATATCCGCATCCAGAGGCAGTCCTCCCTGATAGCTGAATGAAACGAGTGACATCGTGATTTCTTGTCTGGGGGCGCTTTCGAGTTGCCGCCAGTAGGATTCCACCATGGCAGCCAGCTCATAAGGGGTCAGACTGGAGCTGTCCAGCACCAGGTCGGCAAGCTCACGCAGGGGACGCATGGCCTCACGTTCGGCCCGGATGGCCGGAATAAGCTCACTCTTTGGAGAAAAAGGGTGTCGCCGGCGCAGCGTGGAAAAGCGCCGCAGCAGGGCCTCCTGGCTGGCATCAATGTACAGCAGCCGCCAGTTTTCATGCGCCTGAAGCAGGGACTGGATAGCCTCGTACAGTTGCGCAGGATCCGGGCTGCTGCGGATATCCACGCACATGGCTGCCGGGCGGTCATGATCTGTAATCAGCCTGGCCCAGGCGGGCAGCATATCCAGGGGGAGGTTGTCCGTGCAGAAGCAGCCCAGGTCCTCCAGGGCGTGCAGTGCCGTGCTTTTACCCGCCCCCGAAAGGCCGGTAATGATAATCAGCGGCCTGGTGGCAGGGCTCACTTCTGGCCTTTCTGTATCCGGTCTTCGAGCGATTGCATAAAAGCCTTGCCACTGTCCACGCCCCGCATGATGAGCAGGTGGTTGCGGGCTGCTACCTCCACGAGCACGGCCAGCGAACGGCCCGGGCGGATGGGAATCAGCACCTTGGCCAGGCGCACGCCATGCAGCATGGTTTCACGCTCTGTCATCAGCAGCCTGTCCTCACCCGATATCTGATCCCACGGCAGGGCCTCGACGACCAGCCCGACGCGCTTGGTATCAGTTAGCGAGGCGGCACCAAACAGGTCGCGAATGTTCAGGATGCCGAGGCCACGAACTTCCATGTGGTAACGCAGTGCCGTCGGACTTTTGCCTACGAGTACGTCGGGTCCCTCGCGCACCAGCTCGACCATGTCGTCCGCGATCAGACGGTGCCCTCTCGTAATGAGCTCCAGTGCAATCTCACTCTTGCCAATGCCGCTGGCGCCAGTGATCAGTACGCCCAGGCCGAAGATATCCATGTAGACACCATGTTGGTAGGCACGTGGTGCCAGCCTGTGCATCAGGAACATGGTCATGTCCGTAATAAAACTGGAGGTTTCCATCTGTGTTGTCAGCAATGGCGTGCCAGTGTGCTCTGCGGCATCAATGAATATCTGCGGGGGTTGTCTGCCGAGCGTGATAACCAGGGCGGCCAGGCCAAGATCGAAAATCGCATCAACGTATTTCTTCTGCTTTTCCGGTGGCTGTGTGCCCAGGTAATCCAGGCCCGTTTTGCCGACAACCTGCAGCAGGTGTGGATTCAGGCCATGAGCATAGCCGGCCAGGGCAAAGGAGGGCTTTTGTACCCGTGGCCGGTCCAGAAAGCGATCCAGCCCTGCCTCACCGGCGAGGAGAGAAAGCTGCATGGCACTTCCCTGCTCGGCGAGCAGCTCCCGGATGCTGATGCGGGGGGCTTCCTCCTTCATGCTGCCTGCTTGGGTGGCGGCGGGAACAGCGCTGCGACAGCCTCGGCAGATTCAGCCGCCATGATGGCCTGCCGCACCTTCTCATTTTTCAGAATGCGCGCAAGGTGTGCGAGTAGCTCCAGGTGTGCCTGATCCTCATCGGCAGGCGCCAGCAGCAGCACTACGATATGTACAGGCTGGCCATCAATTGCATTGAAATCCACACCTTGTATGTGCCGCACCACGGCAATAATGGGGGCGTTCAGCTCTGCCAGCCGGCCGTGTGGTATGGCAACGCCATGACCGATGCCCGTGCTGCCCAGTCGTTCGCGTGCGAGGATAATTTCAAGCGCCTGATCGGCATCGATATTCGGGATCAGGTTGACGACCTCTGCCAGCAGCCGCCGCTTGTTGCTGGCCGTGGAGTCCAGCAACAGCCGCTCGGGCGGGACAAGGGTTTGGGGCGTGCTCATGCAGCCTCTGGCTCGATCCAGCCAAGCTTACCGTCGTTCCGGCGGTATAGCACATTCAGGTTTCCCGTATCCTGGTTGGTGAACACGAGCACCGGCTGGTGAGAGGCGAGATCGAGCTGCATGACAGCCTCATCCAGGGACATGGGCTTGGCCTGAATGGATTCCTGATGGAGAATTTCCGGCATGTGATCCTCGGGCAGCTCTTCCTGCTCATCGGCGGTGTGCAAGACACGGTGCGATACCTTGATTTCACGGCCCTGCCGCTGGGCGTGCTGGGACTGGTGCCGGCGCAGCTTGGTGCGATAGCGCTTCAACTGCCGATTTATTTTGTCCACAACCCCATCGATCGAGGCATACATGTCGTCGGTTTCGTGGCAGCCGTGGATATTGATACCGTTCGCATGGATGGTGATCTCGGCCCGCTGGCGAAACTTTTCAACGGACAGTACGACATGCGCATTGACCATATGATCGAGGGAGTGCTTCAGATGTGAAAGCTTGTCCCCGACATAGTTCTTCAGTGGTTCCGTGAGATCTACATGACGTCCGGTGATAGAAACTTGCATACTTGCCTCCATGCTCCTCTTTTATTGTGCCATCGCCAACCGCTTTCGTTGGCTGCTGGGTGGAATGCCGAGCTGTTCACGATACTTTGCGGCTGTACGGCGCGCAATTTCAATGCCCTCGGTGCGCAGACGGTCCGCGATGGCCTGGTCGGAAATAGGCCTGCCCGCCGGCTCAGATTCAATCAGTGCCTTGACGCGTTGCTGTACACGATGAACGGAAATGGCCTGGCCACTTCGGGTGGGCAGGCCAGCGGAAAAGAACCGCTTGATTTCGATCAGGCCCAGCGGGGTTTCCGCATACTTGCCACGAGTCACGCGGGATATGGTTGATTCATGTAGTCCTACCTCATCGGCCACCTCCTTCAGCGTCAGTGGTTTCAGCCCCAGCACGCCGTGTTCAAGAAAATCCGCCTGGCGCCTAGCCAGGCATTTGGCGACCTTGAACAGTGTCGCCTGGCGCTGATCGAGCGCATACATCAGCCACTTGGCCTCCCGGCTGGCCGCGGCCATGAAATCCATTTCCTTCCCCTGCCAGCGGTGACCCTTCCATGCATCGCTGATGTGGATGCCACGCCAGCTGTAGGCAGGGATTTCAATCTCATAGTCTGCGTCGGCCGTACGCCGGAAAATGATTTCCGGTCGCACATAGATATTTTCGTGTCCCTGCATGCCATGCCCGGGAAACGGGTCCAGCCTGCGCATCCGGGCGCGGGCCTGGGCCAGTGCCTGTTCGCTGCAGCCTGCCATGGTCGCAAGACGTACGTCTTTTTCCAGCAGGTGGCTGGAAAAGCGTAACAGCAGGCGTTGCACAAGCGCATCTGTCGGGCTGTCGGGATCCAGCTGGAGCAACAGGCATTCCGTCAGGCCTCTTGCACCGATACCGGCGGGCTCCATCTGCTGGACGATATCCTCCAGAACCCGTGTGATCATTTCCGGTGTGGTCGCCAGTGACTCGGCAAGCTCTTCCGGCGGCATGCGGAAATAGCCATCATCCTCGAGCGAATCAATGATGGCGTGGGCGATGGTGCGGTGCGCATCCTGCATGGGCTGGCAGTCAATCTGCTCGTGCAGGGACGTGTACAGGCTTTTCTCCTGCCGGATTTGCTGCTCGTGGAAGCCTTCATCGTAGCCAGCGGCGGGGGTGTACATCTGTTCCCAGCGATTGTCCCCGGATTCTCGCCACGCGTCGGTGCTGTCGGCCATGCGTGGCGTGTCAGTCCCCTGGTCCTCGGATAATTGCTCTGCCTCAATCAGGGGGTTGCTTTCCAGGCACTGCTTGACGTACTCATCAAGCTCGGCCGTGCTCATGGCCAGCACCTTCAGGCTCAGGTTCAGCTGAGGCGTCAGGGCGAGCTGCTGTCCCAGTTTGGTGGTTAATCTAGTCTGCATCGGTAGTCTGGCGATGGCGTGGGCGGCGGGAACGCCGCAAGCTTGTTGAAACAGTCAACATTGCTTCAGATTTATAGCCCAGACCACCGCCTGCGACAAGCCTGCGGTTTTGTTCATCCCTGTAGGCTGCTGCCTGGAGGGGCAGAAGGGGCGGCTCAGGCTCCGCCTTTGGCTGCAGGGCTGCCAAGAAGCTCGGCCAGCTCCCCGGATGCATACATCTCCGAAACGATGTCGCAACCGCCGATAAACTCACCACGAACGTAAAGCTGCGGAATCGTAGGCCAGTCGGCGTAGGCTTTGACGCCTTCGCGAATGGCGTTCTCCAGCAGTACATTCACAGCCACATAATCCACGTCGCAGGCATTCAAAATATCCGCGACACGCTGGGAGAAGCCGCACTGTGGGAATTGCGGCGTTCCCTTCATGAACAGAACGACTTCATTCTCATGTACGAGCTGGTCGATTTTTTTCTGAATGTCTTCCATCAGGGTGCTTCCTTGTCGGCGAGCGCCTGCCAGCGCTCCGGGGTATAGGTTTTCAGTGCCAGCGCATGCACACGGGCGCGCATGTGGTCACCGAGCGCGCGGTAGACCATCTGGTGCTGGGCCACACGGGACTTTCCGGCGAAGGCGGGTGAGACAACCTGCATGTCAAAATGGTCATCCCCGGCGTAGGTGGTGACGAAAACCTGCGCCTCCGGGATGTGCTCCTGTACAAGCTTTCGCAGGGCCTCCGCGCAAACGGTCTGCATGGCCGCATGCTAGCCCGGTGCGCTGCAGAAGAACACATGCGACGGATACGGGTTCCGCAATGTGCGCTGTGTCACGACAATGCAACAATGCCTCGCTATCATGCGCCGCCGGCGGGAGGAGGCTATACTATAAATCAGCACAGGCTGATCCCCAGGAGTTAGGTATAATGACACGCTTTTCCCGCTTTTTTTTCATGCTGGCATTCACCGGCCTTGTCGCGGTGTCTGCCGACGCCGCCTCGTTCCGCTCAGCCGAGCCACTTTTTCCTATTTCACCGGTGGTGGCTGCAAAGGACGCGCATGAAATCTATCCATCCGTTGCCGGGGACTATCTCGTTTACAGCCAGCGCAAGAAGAGTGTTTACAGCGTTGTTCGCGTCAGCAAACAGAATCCAGAGCTACAGAGCCGTGTGATCGCCCCGGCCCAGCTGAATGAAATGATTCGCTTCGGTGTTGCCCTGCGCGACGGGGCGATTGGCTACGTGAGCAACCGCATGGGGCCGATTTCGGCCTGGATGCGGCAGGCGCACGGTGACGGACATGTGGCGATAGCCAATCTGGCGACGTTTCGCGGCGCGCTCAGCCCGATGCACCTGGCAGCCTCTCCCGACGGCCGCATCTGGGCCTTTGATTCCACGCTTCAGAAGATCAGGCGGAACATGCTGCTGGATGAGTTCAGTGACGGTGCCTCCCATGTTGAGCTGCTGGGTCAGGCCTGGCGCATGTACAACACGGCGTTTTTCCGCCACAAGCTGGGCTACAAGGCTACGCGGCCCGGCACACGCAATGATTTTGCACCGCCTTCCCTGTTCATCTTCGACCACACCACAAGCCAGCTGACGATGATCCCGAATGCCTACAATGGCGCGATTTCGCCGGATGGTCGACGGATCGTCTTTGTCCGTGAGACGAATGGCAACTACGACCTGTGGATGCAGGATGTGAATGGCGGCGATCTCGTGCAGCTGACGGATACACCATTTGGCGAGTTTGAGCCGGCCTGGAGTCCGGACGGCAGGCGAATTGCCTTCGTCTCAAACCGTGACAGCCGCGGTGACGTGCTCAACACCTCGATTTACATCATGAATGTCACGAATGGTCGTGTGACACGGTTGACGAATGCCTCTCAGGCCACGGATGGCGGACCGGCCTGGAAGGATGCACACACGATTCTGTTTCACTCCAACCGCAGCCTGGCCAAGCCACAGCGCCGGACCGGGAGCGACTGGAACATCTGGCAGGTAACATTTGACTAAAAGGAGAACAAGCAACATGCGAAAGACCTATGCGCTGATCACTGCAATACTGATGACCATGGCCATGACGCCGGCAGCCCAGGCGGCCGGACTGATGGACTGGCTCGATGAGCATCGCTCAAAGATTTCGCCGGTTGCATCCACACACACTGCCCCGGTTGCCGACCAGGCCAAGCTGCTTACGCTGGAGCCTGGCGAGACAGAAATGTTTCCAAAGGTGGCACCGGATGGCCGCATGTTGTTTGTTATCAGCAGCAAACGCCGTCAGTCCTGGGTGAGCTACCGCTATGCTGAAAACGGGGATCCGGCCAATGTGATCACGGACGATGTGCATGCACTGGATACAGTCGGCTGGAAGGACAGGACACATGTCTATTTTCTGTCAAGGCGGGCTGGAAGCCTGAGCCTGTGGGAGAAGCCGGCCGATGGCCAGGGCCTGCTTCATCGCCTCAGGATTGTGGCAGGTAAATATACACAGGTTGTGCTGTTGCCCGATGGCGGCCTTATTGCCGTGCGGCTGACCCCGTCAGGCCGGCCGGTTGCCAGAAAACACTCACATAAAGACCGCTTTAACAACTGGGCATTCCCCGGCTATCGGGCAGAAATTGTGCGTGTGGGGCAGGATGGCCGCCCCGATCAGGTGCTGGCCAATGGCGTCAACCCTGCGCTTTCACCAGACGGGAAGTGGCTTGCCTTTTCCATGCCCGTCGGCAGAAGCTGGCATCTGTTTCTCATGGGTACGGATGGTTCCGACCTGGTGCAGCTAACGGATGCGCGCAGCGTCGACGTACAACCAGCCTGGAGCCCGGACGGAAAATGGATTGTCTTCACATCCAACCGTGCCAAGGTGGATATCCGCGGGAAAGGCCGGAGCAACTGGGATATCTGGGCCATTGGCCGTAATGGACGGAACCTGACGCAGCTTACCTACGACAAGGGGCGTGATGGGGGCCCCAGCGTTGGCCTGAATGGTCGTGTGTACTTTCACTCAGACCGTAAGGTAAGCCGGCAGCAAAAGGCCGAGCACGAAGTGAAGGGCAGCACAGACGGCTTCCACATCTGGACGGTACAGATGCCCCGTTCATAATCGCTTGCCGCGCAGCACGGTTTTCTGCATCACCTTGTGTACGCGGCTTGTGTATCCGGGGGCTGGCCTGTTGATCGGGAGAAAGAAGCGAAAGCATGCGCCTTCACCCAGCGTGCTTTCCACCTCGATGCTGCCCTCATGCGCTTCAATGATGCGTTTGCTGATGGCCAGCCCCAGGCCCGCACCGCCCTCAATGCGGCTGCGGGATTCGTCCGCACGGTAGAAACGGTCAAACAGGCGATCAAGGTGCTCGGGCGCAATGCCCGGGCCCTCGTCGCGCACCTCCACCATGGCCTGATCGCCAGCCGCCCTGGCCGTCAGCGTGACGGTAGAGCCCTCCGGGGCGTATTTAAAGGCGTTGTTCAGCAGGTTAAATACCACCCGCTCCAGGCGGGTAGGGTCGCCGGTTACGCGCAGGCCGTCATCAATTTGCATGTCGAGGTGAATATTCTTACTGGCGAACAGCCCCAGATGATGCTGGCCGGCTTCCTGCAGCAGCAGGCTCAGGTCGATGTCCTCACGGGCCAGCTCCAGCAGGCCTGCATCCGCCCGCGCCAGCGTGAGCAGGCCGTCCACGATGCGCTGCATGCGCTCGATGATCTCAAGTTGCTGCTTCAGCACATGTTCATATTCCTTGGCCCGGCGCTTGCGTCGGAGAGCCACCTCGATATCGCCCTTCATGACGGTGAGCGGAATGCGCAGCTCATGCGAGGCATCGGCCGTGAATCTCTTCTGTGCCGTGAAGCTTGATTCCAGGTCCTGAAACATCTTGTTCAGCACGCGAATCAGCGTGGCGATTTCCTTGTCCTGGGAGAATGAATGCAGCCGCTGGGAAAGGTCTCCCGAGGCCACGGCCTGGGCAATGGTGGTGATTTCATCGATGGGCTTGAGTGCTCTTCTTGCCATGACAAAACCCGCATAGGCGCTGATGAGCATCGAAAACAGCCCGAGGATGCCGCCGGCAATGAACATCAGGCTGAAAAAGGAGCGAATTTCCTTTGTGCTGCGGCCAAGAAGAACGACGGCAACGATCCGTCCCGCCCGCTCCACCGGCATGGCCAGCACGCGGATGTTTCCCTTTCGCAACAGGGAGTGGGTGGAAACAAATGCGGTCTTGCCCTCCATGGCATGACGCAGCGCCTTGGTGACCTCGCTGCCACCACGTCCGATCATCGGCCGGGGCGAGGAAAACAGGAAGATACCGTTGGCACCGACAAGCTGCACGGAGCCCAGGTAGTGCTCCGTGAATTCCGAAAGGTGCCGTGACCAGAACCGGAAGGGTGAACGTTCAAGCTCCATGACCAGGGTTCTCGCCTGCTGCTCCATCTGTTCATCCACGGAGGCATAGATGCGGTTCGACAGCATGGCATAGAGCAATACCCCGGCGAACAGCAGCACGGAAAACTCGATGGCCATGTACAGCATGGCCAGCCTGCCACGGAATGTTTTGAAAAGGCTGTCGCTTAGGCGACGGTAAAGGGAGCGGTGAGGTTCGCTCACGCAGGCGGGGCTTGGTCGCTCAACATGTAGCCCTGGCCGCGCAGCGTGTGGATGAGCGGCATGGAGAAGCCCTTGTCCACCTTGTTGCGCAGATGGCTCACATAGACATCAATGACATTGCTTTCCGGATCAAAGTTCATATCCCATACATGTTCGCCGATCAGGGTGCGGGACAGCACCTTGTCCGGATTGCGCATCATGTATTCGAGCAGGGCATATTCCTTTGTCGTCAGCCGTATCGGCTCCCCACCACGCGTTACCCTGCGGCTCATCGGATCCAGCTCAAGATCAGCAATTTTGAGCGTTGGTGTCTTTGTTTCCGAGCCCCGCCGAAGCAGGGCGCGCACGCGTGCCAGCAATTCCTCAAAGGCAAAAGGCTTGGTGAGGTAGTCGTCCGCGCCTGCATCCAGGCCGCGCACCTTGTCGCCGGTGCTGTCACGCGCGGTCAGCATCAGCACCGGTGTGGCGACACCACGGTCGCGGAGTTCACGGCAGACCATGATGCCGTTTTTTTTGGGCAGCATCAGGTCAAGGATGATCAGGTCGTAGTCGTTCACCTCGGCGAGGAAGCTGCCTTCCTCTCCGTCAAAGGCGGCATCCACGGCATGTCCTTCTTCCCGGAGGCCCTTCTGAATGAACTGGGAGACGCGCTCCTCATCCTCGACAACGAGTATTTTCATGCGTCAAGTCTAACCCGGATTTTTCATGAAGACCATGCGACAGCACTATCGGGATGCGTCAGGGGCTTGCGGCGAGCAGGCGGGCGCGACTGATAAGAAAGTTCACAGGCGAAGTTTGTGTCTGTGCTGCTACACTACGGCAGCGGACAACAGGCAGACGGGGAGGCAGGTGTGAGGCGGGATGTGCTGGTATTCGACATCGAAACCGTGGTTGACGCGGCGGCTGCACGTCGGGTGCTGCATGCGCCGTCGCTGTCCGATGCGGAGGCGCGGGATGCGCTGGCCGCCTACTTTCTTGAAAAAACGGACGGCAGGAATGACTTTCCGCGTCAGCCGTTTCATCAGGTGGTTGCCATCAGCTATGTTCAGCTTGTGGCCGAGCCCGGAGAGGACGGTGTGGAGTGTATCGTGCGCCGCGTGGCCAGTGGCGGTGATGAAAAAAGCAGTGAACGGGAACTGCTGGAAGGCTTTTTCGGGCTGATCGAAAAGCGTGCACCAAGGCTCGTGTCGTTCAACGGGCGCGGTTTCGATATTCCGGTACTGAAGTATCGTGCCATGGCGCATGAGTGTGCCTGCCCCCGCTGGTTCGGCGAGGGCAGCCGCTACGACAATTACAGCGCCCGTTATTCGACAGCCTACCATGTGGATCTGCTGGAGGTGCTCTCCGACTATGGGGCCTCGGCTCGCTGTTCCCTGGACGAGGTGGCGGCGTGTTTCGGCGTGCCCGGCAAGCTGGAGACGGCCGGTGGCGAGGTGCGCGCCCTGTATGAGGCGGGCGATATCGCGGCCATTCGCCATTACTGTGAGTGTGATGTGCTGAGCACGCTGCTGCTGTTCCTGCGCTGGCAGCTGTTTTGCGGTGAGCTGACACGCGGGGCCTATCTGCGGGTGGTTGAAGGCCTGCGCAACTATCTTGAGGAGGAAGCCGCGGCCCGCCCGCACTTCCGCATGTTTCTGGAGGCCTGGGGGCAGTCGACTTGAAGTCGTCGCAGCCTTTGCTGGGCGTGATCTTCAGCGGCCGCATGCTGGTCGCCTTCCTGATGGGCTTCTCGTGCGGCGTGCCGCTGCTGCTCACCGGGTCAGTGTTGCAGGCCTGGATGGTTGAGGCAGGCGTGGACCTTGCGACGATCGGGATGTTTGCGCTCGTGGGCCTGCCATACACGGTGAAGTTCCTGTGGGCGCCGCTCATGGATCGCTTCACATTTCGGCTGTTCGGACGGCGGCGCGGCTGGCTGCTCATTGCCCAGGTGGCGCTGACCTGCGCCATTGCCGGGCTCGGCCTCACCCACCCGGCCCGGAATCCCTGGCTGGTGGCCGCAGTGGCGCTGCTTGTCACCTTTTTTTCCGCCTCGCAGGACATTGTCGTCGATGCCTACCGGCGAGAGGATCTGTCGGACAAGGAACTCGGCCTCGGCTCGTCACTGTATGTGAACGGCTACCGCGTGGGCCTGCTGCTGGCCGGAAGCGGCGGCCTGATCCTTGCCGATTTCATCCCGTTTTCGATGGTCTATCTGCTGATGGCAGCCACGATGCTCGTCGGCATCGTGGTAACGCTGCTGGCGCGGGAGCCGCAGGTTGCCGAGGGCACGCCACAGACGCTCGAAGCCGCCGTGATCGAGCCATTCCGCGAGTATTTCAGCCGCGAGGATGCCTGGCTGATTCTTGCCTTCATTCTGCTGTACAAGATCGGCGACATCATGGCCAGCGCCATGAGCACGCCGTTTTATCTCGATATCGGATTTTCCAAGACCGAAATCGGTGCCATCGCCAAGCTGTTCGGCTTCTGGGCCACGATCATCGGCGGCCTGATCGGCGGCATCTGGATGCTGAGGATCGGCATCAACCGCTCCCTGTGGATTTTCGGGGTGTTGCAGGCGGCCTCAACGGCCGGCTTCGCCGTGCTGGCACTGATCGGCCACAGCCTGCCGGGGCTGGCTGCGGTGATTGCCTTTGAAAATCTGAGCGGCGGCATGGGCACGGCCGCCTACGTGGCGTTCATGGCCAGCATGACGAACCGGAAATTCACGGCCACGCAGTATGCCCTGCTCAGCAGCCTGATGGGCATTCCCCGCGTGCTTGCCTCGGCACCGACAGGCCTCATGGCCGAGCACATGGGCTGGGTGAGCTTCTTTGTCTTCTGCGCCCTGATTGCAGTGCCGGGGCTGGTGCTGCTCAATCGCTTTGCCCCCTGGCGTGAGCCTCAGCAGCCATGAGGTTGCCCCAGGCAGTTGGTACGCGGTCATCTTTGTTTGAAAAATAAAGCTCCCCATACGTAATCAGCCTTGGTTGATGAATGGATGATATCGTCATATGATATCGCCA
>CAZROR010000021.1:0-23990 GCA_964601765.1 uncultured Zetaproteobacteria bacterium | reverse complement strand
CCTTTAGATGGAGATGCCAAAGCGCCTGACCCAGGCATCGACATGCTGGATGATTTCCGCATAAACGGCACGATACGTGTCCATATCTTTCCCGACGGGATCCGGAATCGATCGGTTGGCCAGCTTACCGGACGACGCGTGGGATAACAGAAACACCTTGCCGATGCTGGTTGGCCGTGCCTTGGTGATATGCGTGCGCTGGTCGGGACTCATCACGAGAATCAGGCCGGCGCGCTCGAGGTCCGGCGCCAGCATAGGCTGGGCAACATGCTCGGACAGATCGATATCGAATTCGGCTGCGGCTGCCAGTGCCTCTTCCGGTGGGCGTTGCCCGGGCAGCGCCAGCAGGCCACGGCTGTAGATATCAACTTCCATCTGTGCCTGCTGCAGGCGCCGCGCCATATAGGCTGCGGCAAACGGGCTGCGACACAGGTTACCTGCACAGATCAGCATGATGGGGGAAGGAAGATACAATGGAGAATGGGAGGCGCGTGTCAGCCGTTGCCCGGAGGGAGCAGCCAGATGGCCTGCCCGCTTGCCTCATGCACCCGCTTCAGCATGGCCTGATGCGCACGCATGTCTTCCTCGGGAACAGGGGGCGGGCTCCGGCTCATCAGGACCGAAGTTTCCGCCTTTTCATCACGCCGGCTGAGATTGTCCGGCAAGCGTACAAAGCTGGCCGCCGGCTGTGTCTGTACATCCGTATCCAGCGAGAACTGGCGCCCGCCTGTCATGGCGAGATATACCTCCGCAAGCAGTTCGGAATCAAGCAGGGCGCCATGCCGCTCACGATGGCTGCGGTCAATCTCATAGCGGTCGCATAGCGCGTCCAGGTTGTTGCGTCGCTGCGGGTGGCGCTGGCGTGCCAGCTGCAGCGTATCGATAACCGGTACCTGGTCGATGCCAGGCTGACCGGCCAGATGCAGTTCGTGCATGATGAAGCCAAGGTCGAAGGCAGCATTGTGAATCACGAGCGTGGCACCACGGATAAAGTCCAGAAAGTCGCTAGCGATATCGGTAAAACGTGGCGCATCCTTGACGTCCACATCGCTGATGCCATGGATGCGTACGACTTCCTCGGGGATCGGGCGTCCGGGGTTGATATAATGATGGAAGATACGGTCCGGCTGAATGGCGCGGCGCTGGATTTCAATGGCGCCGATTTCGACCATGCGGTCACCCTTGAACGGGGATAACCCCGTGGTTTCAGTATCCAGAACGATCAACCGCATGGTGCACCCATTATACGACAAAAGCAGCTTTTGCCCATGCCTACTCGACCAGCGCCGCCTGACCTTTGCCAAACCAGCGGCCGGGTAGCGAGAAGAGGCTTTCCACCAGGCCGGGGGCGGCCAGTCCAGCCTCCTCCGGGCTCACCTCTTCAACCTTGGCAGCGGAAAGCGGACCGTGCACATGATACACCTTGCGAAACAGGCTGTGCGCGGCACCCCCCAGCAAGTCGCGCAGCAGTGGAATCACCTTCAGTACTGCGTCCAGATTTTGCAGAGGCCGGATCACCATGGTCAGGTCGATGAAGCCGTCCTCCAGGTCGAGCTTGCCCTGTCCGGCCATGTCCAGGGCCGAGGCGCGGATGGCGAGCTGGCGAATCTTTGCGTGCCGGCCATGCAGAGCGGCTTCGAGTTGCAGACGGCGAAAGTGCATGCCTTCACCAATGATGTCCTTGTGTTTGCCAAGAAAGCGGCTGGGAAGATCCGCCAGGCTGGCCGCCGCAAGCAGCTTGGTCATCGTGCCACCCTCAAGAATACGGCCATCGTTCACGCGCAGTCTGAGTCGGCCATCCAGTCCATGCCACCAGGGCTGGTCGGGCAGCAACAGGCCCTGGCCTGATATCAGCGCATGCATATCACCGGTACGGAATTTATGGGATGCATCCAGCCGGTTCAGCATATAGCCGAAGTCACCGCTGATACTTGCAAACCCCTGCCAGCGCATGCCACCTTCCGGTCTTGATGTGAAGGTACCGGTAACGAGCAGCTTTTGTTCTGCCAGCATGGCGGACAGCTCACGCAGTTCCAGCACACCCTCTTTCGGCAGCCGGAAGGCGGCCACGGCATGGGTCAGGTTCAGCTTGGCCGTGATAAGACGGGCGGCGCGCAGCCGGCCTATGCGTTGTCGGTTGGAGGCAAGCTGGACCTCCACCTGTTGCAACAGAGCGCCATCCCACGTCAGCTGATCCAGGCGGGCGCGCAGGGCCCAGGGCTTGCCTTCTCCGGGCTGGTACTTCAGTTCTCGGGGCAGGGCCTGGCGTGTCATATAGCTGGCCTGCATGTCAAGCTCCAGCGGTGCTGTATCGAAGGGGATGCGGATACGCAAGGCTGTATCGAGGGCGGGGGTCTTCACCCGCCTGAAATTGAGCAGCAAAAATTTGCCACTGGCTTTTCCTGATCCCTTTAGTTCGGGGGCGCCCCCCTGGCTACGGATACGCGCAATGGACAGACCTGAGGGAGTGCTTGTTCCGGCAAGGCTGACGACATATGGCGTACCAGCAGATTTGGCGGCACCGAGCAGATGCCCCCAGCTGGCGGCCTTGAGGTCGATCTCGCAATGCCAGTCACGGGCAAATGAAACCCTTGCGTGCAGCCTGCCGCCGGCGGCGTCCACCGGGATGCCACCGGCATCCACCAGTCCCGCGAAATCACCATCGGCGGATGCATCCAGCCGTGTGACATGCCAATCACCGTCTTTCTTGCCAGCCGCCAGGGTGAATGTTCCCCGCAGCAGGGGGCTTTCAAAGCGCATGGTGTTCACGGTGATCCCGTGCGTTGCATCCCATGACAGTGTGCCACCGGATAATTGTGTGGAAGCATCGAGCATTGTGATCTGCCATGTGCCGGTCGGTGTAAGCGTTACCTTACCGCTTCGGGGGGTGCTTTCCGTTGGCAGCCATGTGAACGCGAATGTGCTCGTCGCGGGTGCGGCCTGCCAGTGCAGGCCGCTCATGGGCTGGAATTGCAGCCAGGCTTCAAGCCCGCCGATGTCCACCTGACCACGACCTGTCACGTCGAGCACGATATCCGACCAGTCTGCGATACGCAGCCGGCCTTGTACCTTTCCGGCCGTGCCGGGCAACCTGGCCGTGCTGATCTTTGCCTGCAAGCCTTTTTCGTTCAGGCTGACCGTGGCGTTCACCCCGGTCAGTCCTGGCTCTCCGGTTACGAGCGTGAGATCCGCTCCACTTACCTGCGCCATCAGGTTATAGCTGGCCTTCTCCCAGTCCCGCGTGTCCGGTCCGGTGAGCAGCGGCCAGTGCATCCGAAGCTGCCCGGATGCCAGGCTGGCACGGCCTGCGTGCATGCTGGCGAGCCATGCATGCCATGTCTTTGATGCATCAAGACCCCGCAGCCAGGGCCATAATGTGGCCATGGCAATTTTTCCGGAGATAAGCTGGAGGCTCAGCATACCTTCGCGCCATTGGCCGGAGATGGCGACATTGCTGTCACGATCATGCCAGGCAAATCGCCTGATGCGGATTTCCCGGGGTATGGCTGTACCGGCAACGCTTTCCACGGTAAAAGCGGCCTCTGCTCTGTCAAAGCTGAAAAGAGGCTGCCCTTTACCATTCATTAGCTGGGCGCTGTTCCTGGCGCGCAGCTCTGCCTCCACGCGCCACTTGCCACTCCCAGTACGCTCCAGGTGAATGGAGCCGCCGATTTGGCCGTGCAGATATCGCCGCACGGCAGGTGGCATCCAGCCGGTATCCTCGAAGCGGCCATCCAGCGTGACCGGAAGCATGTTTTCATCCCAGTCCAGTTGCAGGTTGGCACCAGGTAGCCGCAAGGCCAGCTGCTGCTCAACAGCGTCCAGATGCAGGTTCAGGTGGTCCACCTCACCACTGTCGTCACCATAGCGCCAGCTCAGCTGGACATCCTCAAGATCGAGCCGGAACAGCGGCATGGCAAGCAGACCGGGAGTGCCTCCCTCCGGCACGCGAATGGCGAGCTGCCCGCCACGCAGGTTGATGCTGAGCGGTGTAATCCGCCCGCTTAGCAGATCCCAGCTTGAAATCTGCACATCAAGACGGCCGTGCCTGACCTGAACCTGACCATCCTCGGTCTCGAATGAGACATCTTCCGCATAGACCCAGGTCGAGCCAACCCAGTACCAGGACAGATCACCAAGCTGCACGCGGCTGAGCTTCAGTTCCTGCTTGAGCAGACGTACCATCTCGGGGCGAAGCTCATTCAGTGATGGTGCCTGCATATAGAGCCAGCCGCCGATGAGCGTCAGGCCCAGCATGACAAGCAGCGCAATACGGCGACAGGCGCGAATCGTGGCTCTCATCCGGTGGGGCAGGATATCCGGATCAGATGAAGAGGCTTACTTGTCCGCCTCTTTCAACTTTGTAAGCTTGGTATGCATATTTTGTAACAGGCCGTCAAAGCCTTCCTTTTTCAGTGTATCACGGAAATTCGTCCGGTAGGTACCGACGAGGCTGACGCCCTCGATAATAATATTGTAGATGTGCCAGCCGTTCCTGGATTTGTAGAGCTTGTAGTGCACCGGGATGTGCTTTTTGCCATCGATAATTTCGGTTTCCACCAGTACACGGCCGTGCTTCTTTCTCTTGACTTCACCATAGCTCACAGTCTGGCCGGAAAAGGCCGCCAGCCGGCTGCCGTAGGAGCGTTCTAGCAGTTCACGGAATACCTGGGTGAACTGCTGACGTTGCTCCTCGCTGAGCTTTCTCCAGCCCTTGCCCAGGCTGCGACGTGCCATTTCCCTGAAGTCGAAGCTGGCCTCAACCGCTTTGCTGATGGCGTGCCGATCCTCGGCTGACAGGGTCTCGGGGTTTTCACGTGCCTTCAGAATATCGATGACCGAATCCACGGTCTTCTGGACTGTTGCCCTGGGGCCGATATCCGCCCAGGCCAGTGTTGGAAGCAGCGCGATAAGCACGGCAGCGTACAGGGGTCGAAAGTGCATCATGTATTCTCCTTTTTACTATGTGGAATATGTAGGCTCGTCCATAGCCGGGCTTACACAGGCAGTATGCCAGCCTTGTCTGTCTGTTGTGGTGCAATCATTTCCCATCCACGGGGGAAAGCGTTCATTTTTTGTCGTTGGAAAAAATGTATTTCCCGATGAGATCCTCGAGGTTCAGGACGGATTCCGTTTCCTCGATTTCATCCCCAGGCTCCAGATAGGTTTCATCCGCGCCCTGGCTGATGCGAATGTAACGGTCACCAATGATGCCCTTGGTGCGTACGGAGGCGATGGCATCCGTCGTGATTTTCACGCCGTCGTTGATACGCAATGTCAACATAGCCTCATCCTCGCTTGCCAGCGCGACATTTTCGACACGGCCGACAATGACGCCTGCAATAGTGACGTCCGCCCCGGCCCGCACGCCACCGATATCATTGAACCTGGCCGTAAGCGTATAGCCCGACGTACCCAGGCCGCCGACCTCGCCCAGTTTCAGTGCCATGTACACCATGCTGAGAATGCCAATGAAGACAAAGATGCCCACGGTGATTTCGATGCGTCTGTATTCGCCCATGTGTTTTGCTCCCTAAAGGAAAAATGAGGTTAAAATGTAATCCAGCATCAGAATGCCGACTGATGCCGCTACCACTGCCTGCGTCGTGGCACGGCCCACACCTTCCGTGGTCGGCGTCGCCCGGTAGCCGATGTAGGTACAGACAACACCGATCAGGAAGCCAAAGGCGACCCCCTTGATCCAGCCTGTGTTGATGTCGTGTGTTGTTACCTTGGCCTGCATCTCGGCAATGAACGAGCCGGGGTTGACGCCAAGCAAATCAACGCCGATCACGTATCCGGCAGCAATGCCAATAATATCAAAAATGGCAATCAGCAACGGCACGGACAGTGTGGTGGCAATAATGCGCGGCATGATGATACGTGCACACGGATTGACGGCCATCATCTCGAGCGCATCCACCTGTTCCGTGACGCGCATGATGCCGATTTCCGCCGTGATACTGGAGCCGGCCCGGCCGGTTACCATCAGGGCGCCGAGCACGGGGCCAAGCTCGCGGATAATCGACAGGGCCACGGCCGAGCCGAGCATGGACTCCGAGCCAAACTTGGCCAGCGTGTAGTAGCCCTGCAGGGCCAGCACCATCCCGGTAAATGCGCCGGTGATGGCGATGATAACGAGTGAGCCGACGCCGAGGGCGTATATCTGCAGAACAATGTGTTTTCCCTGCCAGGGCGGCGCAACGAGCAGGCGCAGTGAAGATGCGCTCAGCGTGGCGGCATCACCCAGCCGCTGCAGCATGCGCAGGAAGGTACGGCCCAGCAGTCCGAATGTATCAATCATGGCGCTCATGTCTCGAGCCTCACTGTGCCAGGCTTATGCGTCAGGTCATCCAGGTACGATGTGGTGCTGCGTGAAAACGGAATCGGGCCATCAGGGCGGCCTTCAATAAACTGACATACACGCTCATCAGTACTGTTGCGGATGTCTGCGGGCGTGCCTTCAGCAATAACCTGCCCCTGCCAGAGCAGCACGACGTGATCAGCAATGGACAGCCCGGCATCGACATCGTGCGTGACGACGACGGAAGTCATGCGCATTTTCTGCGTCATGTCACGGATCAGCGTGGTGATGACGGCAGCGGAAATCGGATCCAGGCCACTCGTTGGTTCATCGAAGAAGACAACCTTCGGATCGATGGCAATCGCGCGTGCCAGTGCCACGCGCTTGGCCATACCGCCGGAGAGCTCCGACGGCATCATTTTTTCCATACCGCGCAGGCCAACCTGCTCCAGCTTCATCGTGACAATCGTGTGGATAATGGATTCGTCCAGGTCGGAATGCTCGTGCAGTACAAAGGCGACGTTGTCATAAACATTCAGTGAATTCAGCAGCGCTGAATACTGGAATACCATGCCCATGTACTGGCGCAGCTCATACAATCGCTTGCGCGGGATATGGATGAGATCCTCGCCCTGAAACCACACGCGACCTTCCGTCGGGTGTTTCAGGCCTGCCATGATACGCAGCAGGGTCGTCTTGCCCGAGCCGGAGCCGCCCAGGATGACGGTCGTGGCCTGGGCGCGCACGTGAATGTTCACATGATCGAGCGCCGCGGTGTCCCCGTACAGCATGGTGATGTCTTCACAACGGATCATGCAGTATTCCTGGATGTCGAGGGAGTCATGACAGGCATGATTGAAGCCTATCCTGTACCGGCCGGTACGACAATCGCGCCATCATGCGCTTGCCGCTATGCTTGAACGATGCAAGATGAGGTGTTGAGCCGCTGCCTTTCTGCCGCGCCGGCACATGCGTCGGCCATTCACCGCCTGTTCGATATATCACCACTGTTTGCCAGCCTGATGCGCGGGCTGGATGCGGATGAATATGACGAGGTCTTTCGCGCACCGGCAGCGTGCAGGCTGCCGGATGCGGGTGAGTCCTGGTGTCCGGCAATGGCTGCCGACGAGGAAGATTGCCTGGCCGCATTGAGACAGATCAAGCGGCGTGGGCTGGCGCGCGTCATCTGGTGGGAGCTGGGACTGGGCGGTGATGTGCTGGTATCGGCGACAAGCCTTTCCCGGCTGGCTGAGCAGCTGATCCATGGTGCGCTGGAGATGGCTGTCGGGTTGCTTACGCCTCGCTTCGGCATGGTGCCGGATGGGCGCTTCTGCGTGATCGGGCTTGGCAAGCTGGGTGGTGAGGAGCTCAACCTCGGCTCGGACGTAGATCTGCTGTTTCTCTGGCAGTCGGAAGCGACAAAAACTACAGGTGGCCGCCGCTCGTTGAATGCGGCCGCATATTTCCAGCATCTTGCACGCGAGCTGATCCGGCTGCTTGCGGAGCATACGGCGGATGGCCAGGTCTGGCCCGTGGATATGCGGCTCAGGCCGGGTAGTGATGGCGCGCCGATTTGTCTGCCGCTGGATACGGCGTTGATGCACTATCAGGAATACGGACAGACATGGGAACGAGCCATGCTTATCAAGGCCCGCCCGGTAGCCGGGGATACAAGGCTGGGAGAGGCTTTCATCGCGGGTATTCAGCCGTTCGTTTATCGGCGCTATCTGGACTATACCACTGTGCAGGCACTGGCCGACATGAAGCGGCGCATTAATGCCCAGGCAGGGCACAGGGCAATCGGGCCGGGCTTTGATGTCAAGCGTGGTCAGGGCGGCATCCGTGAGATCGAGTTTTACATCCAGTCCCTGCAGCTGCTGCATGGAGGCAGGCGACCGGTACTGCGATGTCGTCCCAGTATGCAGGCACTGTCGGCATTGGCTGATGCCGAGCTTGTTGCTCGCGATCAGGCCGGGGTGCTGGCTGATGCATATCGATTCTGGCGCCGTATCGAACATGCCCTGCAGGCGCGCCATGGTGAACAGACACATGCCCTGCCGGAAGATTATGACGCATATCTGGCCCGCGCCCTCAACCTGGACGATGTGGTGCAGTGTATGCAGGGGCACGTCACGACTGTACAGGCCTGCTTCCGGGAGCAGTTTGGCATGCTGTCCGACGGGGCGGAGGAGGCATGGCTGGATCAGGATGCCGAGACGTGGCAGCGGCGTCTGGCCGGCGTGGATGCAGAGGCATGTCGCCGCATTTGCCGGGCACTGCACGATATCTGTGCCTTCCGGGAGCAGGGCCTGCTGCCGGAGCGCTGTCATCGCCAGATTGCAAGCATAGTTGATGCAGCCATGCGGGCTTGGGAAGGGGATGCCAACCGCGTGCATGCGCTGGAGTCGCTGGCCGCGCTGTTCAGGCGCATTGCCGGCCGAGCCACGTGGTTTGATTTGCTCGATCACCACGAGGGTGCACGGCGCTGGCTGTTCGATGTGTTGAGTGCCAGCCGCTATATCGCGGGGCATGTTGTTGCTGATCCGAGTTGGCTGGAGTGGCCATTGGAGAGTGGCCGGGGAAGCGCGCGCATGGAGAGGCTGCACCGTGAGCTGGCAACGCTTTCTACGACCGGGCTTGATGATGAGCAATATCTGGCCACGCTGGCACGGCTTGTCAGCCAGTCGCGCCTGACGGCAGCCATGACCGTGGCTGCGGATGAGCAAAATCCACTGGTGATTGGCGCTTGGTTGGCGCGCACAGCCGATATTGCCACACAGGCCATACAGGGCCTGAGTCTCAGGCAGCTTGGCTTGCCGGCGGACTTTCCGTTTGTCTGTCTGGCCATGGGGAAGCATGGAAGCCGTGAAATGGGCATGGTTTCCGATCTGGATATGGTGTTTGTACTCGTGCATGAGTCGCCGGAGGGAACGGGGCCAGGCGGCAAGAGCTATCGTGAATGGGCACAGCGACTGGGCAGGAGAATCATCCATCATCTGACCACACCGGCGCCGTATGGTGGCGACTACACTTTTGATGCCCGGCTTCGGCCTTCGGGTCAGTCTGGCGTGCTGGTCACGACACTTGCGGCATTTGTCGACTATCAGATGCATGCAGCCCAGACCTGGGAACATCAGGCATTGTGTCGGGCGCGTGCTGTAAGTGGTCCGGAGGTGGCCCGCAGGCAGGTGCAGGAGGCGGTGGATGCCGTACTCAGGCAGCCAAGGGATGCGCATGCACTGGCCCGCGATGTGCTCGACATGCGGGCCCGGATGCTCGAACACCTTGGCAGTCGAAGCAGCGCGATCATCAACCTGAAACACGATGCTGGCGGGCTTGTTGATATCGAGTTCCTGGCCCAATATGCGCGGCTGTGCTTCGGCGGCGAGCACACCGGTATGGCTGAAACACTGCACGCACTGCCTGTATCAGCACCGGCGCGCTGGCGCCGGCTGGGTGGCAGGCTGGCCGACAGCTATATGGACTATCGCCAGATGGAGAATGCGCTGCGCGTGCAATTGTGGCAGTCCATCGGCAAACTGTCCGCCGATGAGCGCGCACCTGAATGGGAGACAATGCGCCGGCACGCGCCGATCAGCTCACCGGAAGAACTGAAAGCGCGCATGTGCTGGGTGCGTGAGCAGTTTCTGTCGCTGCTGAATGAAGCTGAGGAGAAGTGACATGGCCGACAATTTTGCAGACCGTGACGGCGTGATCTGGTTTGATGGCGAAATGGTGCCGTGGCGCGAGGCGCGCGTGCACGTGCTTACGCACACCCTGCATTACGGTATGGGCGTGTTCGAGGGCGTGCGCGCCTACGAGGCGGAAGGAGGTACGGCGATTTTTCGCCTGCAGGCGCATACGGACCGCCTGTTCCGATCGGCGCACATCATGAGCATGCCGATGCCCTTTTCGAAGGACGACCTCAACGAGGCCCAGAAAGCGGCAGTGCGCGAGAATCATCTCGCCTCGGCCTATATCCGGCCGATGGTGTTCTATGGCTCCGAGGGCATGGGCCTGCGCGCCGATGGCCTGAAAGCACACGTGATCGTGGCGGCCTGGGAGTGGGGCGCCTACCTGGGCGATGACGGCCTCAGCAACGGCATCCGTATCAAGACGACGAGCTACACGCGCCATCATGTGAACATCGCCATGTGCAAGGCCAAGGCCAATGGCCAGTATATTAATTCGATGCTCGGCCTGTCCGAGGTGCAGCGTGAAGGCTATGACGAGGCAATGTTCCTGGATGTGGATGGCTTCGTGGCCGAAGGCAGCGGCGAGAATATTTTCATTGTGCGTGATGGCGTAATCTATACACCGGACCTGGCGAGCGCGCTCGACGGGATTACGCGCGCCACGGTCATGCAGCTTGCCGAAGAGGCGGGCTACAAGGTGATTGTCAAGCGCATCACGCGGGATGAGGTTTATGTGGCCGATGAGGCGTTTTTCACCGGTACGGCCGCCGAGGTGACGCCGATCCGCGAGGTGGACGGGCGTACGATTGGCTGCGGCTCACGCGGGCCTGTGACAGAACGCCTGCAGCAGAAATACTTTGATGTCGTGTATGGCAGGAGCCCCGCCCACGCGGACTGGCTGAGCTACGTCTGAGCCGGCCCCGGAGTATGCCCGTCAGCCCGGCTGATCCGCAAAATCGTAAACAATGATCTTGCGTACCAGCGGCCTGAGCACGCGGCGCACGGCCCGTTTGTGGTCAGGGTGTGTGAGGTAGGCGCGCATGGCCTGCCTGTCCGGGAAGGTCAGCAGGATGCCGACATCAAACGAGTCATCCACAATAGCGCGGTGGCTCGGAATCGAGGGCCCGGCCTTCACGTCGATCACGCCCGGAATCGTGCGGAATGTCTTTGATGCATCAATGATGCGCTGGCGGGCTACAGGATCGCCGGGAGCCTTCAGCCAGCACAGCACCACATGATATACACGGGCCCTGGGTGCAGGGGCAGTGTGGGCGCAGGCGGCAAGCCAGGATGTCGCCAGCAGGCATATCGCAAGCCTATACCAGCCCGGCCGCATATTCGTTCACCATCGCATTCAGCAGTTCAACATTGGCCTGCGGCATGGGATATTCATCCAGCTTCGGGGCAGGCGCCCAGATGTGCGGCTCCGGACAGGAAAGCCCGCCCGGCTCCGGGCAGTGACATGAAAAAAGATGGAAGCGCAGGTGCGCATTCGGATAGCTGTATTCACCTTCACCCAGCAGTTGCCAGTCATGGGCCGCTATGCCCGTTTCTTCAAACAGCTCGCGCTGGGTGGCATCGAGCGGTGTTTCACCGGACTCCACCTTGCCGCCCGGAAAGCTCCACAGGCCACCCTGGGGTGTGCCGAGCGGGCGTTTGAGCAGCAACACCTCGCCCTGTGCATTGAATACCGCGGCCAGCGCGATGGACTGGGCGCCCTTATGTGCGGTACTCGGCATTGATCGTGATGTATGCGTGTGTGAGGTCGCCCGTCCAGACCGTGGCGCATGCCTTTCCCATGCCGAGAGCGACGTGCAGCGTGAATTCATCACGCGCAAACACGGCCATGCCGTCCGCCTCCCTGTAGTCAGGATGAAGGTTGCCACGCTCGATGATGGTCACATCATCAGCCTTCAGGGTGACGGTGCCCGGATCAATGGCGACACCACTGTTACCGATGGCTGAAAGAATCCGTCCCCAGTTCGCATCGCTGCCCGCGAAGGCGGTTTTGACGAGTGGTGAAACGGCAATCGCCCGACCCACCTTCCGTGCCTCCGCCTCACCGGGGGCGCCGCTGACATGGATGGTGACGAACTTGGAAACGCCCTCGCCATCGCGCACGATCATCTGTGCCAGCTCGGTGCATACACCCGTCAATGCCGCCTCGAATGCCGACGTATCGGTCAGTGCCGCATGGCCCAGGCCCAGGCCTGCGGCAAGCAGGTAGACCGTGTCGTTTGTCGAGGTGTCGCCATCGACCGAGATGCAGTTGAACGAGCGGTCTGCAGCGCATTTCAGCATCGGCTGTAGCACATCCTGTGCCAGCGGGGCATCAGTGGCGATAAAGGCCAGCATCGTGGCCATGTTCGGGTGAATCATGCCGCTGCCCTTGGCAATGCCCGTGATCGTGTAGTCCCCCACCTTTTTCGAGGCCCACTTGGCAAAGGTGTCGGTCGTGCGGATGGCATTCGCGGCTGCTGCCCAGCCATCTGCCGCGAGCGAATCCACGGCCTCGTGTATGCTGGCCCGGATTCTGTCAATCGGGAATGGTGTGCCGATGACGCCGGTGGACGCGGACAGCGTTTGTGAGACCTCGCAGCCTGCTGCCTGCGCACCCGCCTCGATGAGCTGCTTTGACCAGACGCGCTCCATCTCGCCCACGCCGGCATTTGCATTGCCCGCATTGGCGACAATGCAACGGATGTGCTCGCCATGCTGCGCGATGGTGTGCCGGCTGGCATCCACGCAGGCGGCGCGGAAGCGGTTTTGCGTGAACACGCCGGCGGCGTGACAGTCCACGTCGGCCACAATCAGCGTGACATCCTGGCGCTTGCCCTTGAGCTCCGGCGACTTGACGCCACAGGAAGCCGTGCCGACGGCAAAGCCCGGCACGGGCAAGGGTGGGGCAAGCCGCGGCGGATTCACCGCCATATGCTGGGATTCTGGACGCAGATGGACACAGATGAACGTGGAAAGGCTGCGCGTATCTGCGCGTATCTGCGTGAATCTGCGTCAGCCAACACGACTACGCAGCCTGGCGGCGGCCATGGCACTGCTTGTATTTCTTGCCTGAGCCACACGGGCAGGGGTCGTTGCGGCCAACCTTCGGCTGTTTGCGCTTGAAGGTCTTTGGCGCTTCGACCTCTTCCTCGTCACCATGGCTGTAGGTGACTGGCGTGGTTTCATGCTGTACGGGTGCTGGCTGCTCAACCTGCACGCGGTGCAGGGCCAGCATCGTTTCCTCACGGATCTGGTTGATCATGGCCGCGAAGAGCTCAAATGACTCACGCTTATACTCCTGGAGGGGCTGCTTCTGGGCGTAGCCGCGCAGCCCCACGCTCTGACGCAGGTGATCCATGGCCAGCAGGTGTTCTTTCCAGTGGTGGTCGAGCACCTGCAACAGCAGGTACTTCTCGAAGCCACGCATCTGTTCGTCGCCAACCTGATCTTCCTTTTCCTTCATCATGGCGGTAAGCGCTTCGACGATGTTCGCCTTCATCGCCTCGGCGTCCGTGATCTTGCCTTCCTCCACCCACTGCCTGAGCGTGGCCTTGACGAGGAAGCGCTCCTCCAGCGCCTTTTCCAGTCCTTCCAGATCCCAGTCCTCGGCATGCGCGTCGGCCGGCATGAATTCGTCCACCATGTGTGAGACGTAATCGCGCCGCATGTCCTCGATGACATCGCGTACATCCTCGGCCTCGAGCAGCTCGCGTCGCTGTGAATAAATCACGTCGCGCTGCTGGTTCATGACATCATCATATTCGAGCAGGTTCTTGCGGATGTCGAAGTTGCGACCCTCGACCTTCTTCTGGGCGTTTTCGATAGCCTTTGTGACCCACGGGTGCTCAATGGCCTCGCCTTCCTCGAAACCGACCTTGTCGAGCATGGCCTGCATCTTTTCCCCACCGAAAATACGCATCAGGTCATCTTCGAGTGACAGGTAAAAGCGGCTGGAGCCCGGGTCGCCCTGGCGCCCGGCACGGCCGCGGAGCTGATTGTCGATACGGCGTGACTCGTGACGCTCGGTGCCGATGATGTGCAGTCCACCTGCAGCAACAACTTCTTCGTGCTCAGCGGCACACTGCCGGCGGATTTCCTCGATCTTTTTCTCGCGTTCGGCATCCGAAAGCTTTGCCGGCAACTGGCTGATCATCATGTCCGGGTTGCCGCCAAGCATGATGTCCGTACCGCGTCCGGCCATGTTCGTGGCGATCGTGACCATGCCCTTGCGGCCGGCCTGGGCAACGATTTCGGCCTCCTGTTCATGGTTCTTGGCATTGAGCACGTTGTGTGCGATGCCTTCTTTCTTGAGCATGGCCGACAGCTCTTCGGATTTCTCGATCGAGGTCGTACCGACGAGAATAGGCGTGCCCTTCGCATGCTGTGTCACGATATCCTCAATGATTGCCTTGTATTTGTCTGTCTTGCTCCGGTAGACGACATCGGCCATGTCGTTACGGATCATCGGCTTGTTTGTCGGCACGATGACGACTTCGAGGTTGTAAATCTTGTGAAATTCCTCGGCCTCGGTGTCAGCTGTGCCGGTCATACCGGCGAGCTTGTCGTACATGCGGAAGTAATTCTGGAAGGTGATCGAGGCCAGCGTCTGGTTTTCCGGCTGCACCTTCACGCCTTCCTTGGCCTCCAGAGCCTGGTGCAGGCCGTCCGAATAGCGTCGGCCCGGCATCATGCGGCCGGTAAACTCGTCGATGATGACAACTTCGCCACCGCGCACGATATAGTCCACCTCGCGGGTGAACAGCGTATGGGCGCGCAGGGCCTGTGTGGCGGCGTGCAGGAGGTTGACGTTTTCAGGATCGTACAGGTTGCCTGATTTGAGCAGCCCTGCCTCACGGAACAGCGCCTCCACGTGCTCCATGCCTTCTTCGGTGTAGCTGACCGCCTTGTCTTTTTCGTCCTTTTCGTAATCCGTCTCGTTGAGCTGGCGGATGAGCTTGTCGGCCTGGGCATACAGCTCGGTTGCCTGCTCGGCCGGACCGGAAATAATCAACGGCGTGCGGGCTTCATCGATGAGAATCGAGTCCACCTCGTCGACGATGGCGTAGTTCAGTGGCCGCTGGACAAGCTCTTCCTTTGAAAAGGCCATGTTGTCGCGCAGGTAGTCAAAGCCGAACTCGTTGTTGGTGCCATAGGTGATATCGGCGGCATAGGCGCGCTGCCGCTCATCGTTGTTCAGGCCGTGCACGATGATGCCGACCTCCATGCCGAGGAAGCGGTAAATCTGGCCCATCCATTCAGCATCGCGCCGGGCCAGGTAGTCGTTGACGGTCACGACATGCACGCCCTTGCCGGACAGCGCGTTCAGGTAAACGGGCAATGTCGCCACGAGTGTTTTGCCTTCGCCAGTTTTCATTTCGGCAATCTTGCCCTGATGCAGGATCACGCCGCCGGTCAGCTGCGCATCGAAGTGACGCATGCCGAGCACGCGTCGCCCCGCCTCGCGCACGACGGCGAAGGCCTCTGGCAGCAGGGCATCCAGGGGCTCACCGCTTTCAATCCGCTGTTTGAAGGCCGGGGTCTTGCCGGTCAGCTCCGCATCGGACAGGGCCCGTATCTCATCTTCCAGCGCGTTGATCTGTTCCACGATGGGCACGATCTGCTTCAGCAGGCGCTCGTTGCGGTTTCCGAATATTTTGGTCAGGACATTTAACATGAAGGGTCAGGCTCCGTTCGCTGTTTGCAAGGCGCGGGAGCATAGCATGGGCCCAAAGCCGCACCAAGAAACAGGAATCCCATGCTCCCGGTAGCGCCGGTGTGCAGGGCTATGGATTTGTACGAGAGAGGTAGGCCCTGATGCGAGCGATGCCCTCGCGGAGCTGATCCATGCCGGTGGCATAGGAAAAGCGTACATGGCGTTCCGCAAGGTGGCTGCCGAAATCCGCACCCGGCGTGACGGCGACTCCTGCCTTTTCCAGCAGTGCGTGGCAGAAGGCCGTTGCATTGTCGGTGAGGCCGGCGACATTGGCATAGATGTAGAAGGCGCCCTGCGGCTCGACGACGATATTGAAGCCGAGCTGTGGAAGCTCGGCCAGCAGATAGCGGCGGCGTGCGTCATATTCATCGCGCATGGTGCGGACATCGGCCTCCGCGTCCAGGGCCACGATGGCGGCCCGCTGGGAGATTGTCGGCGCGGCGATGAAAATGTTCTGCATGACCCGGCGGCACGGGTCGATGAGCGCATCCGGCACGATCACCCAGCCCACACGCCAGCCGGTCATGGCCCAGCGCTTGGAAAAGCCGTTAACGACGATGGCTGTGTCGGAGAACGACAATGCCGTTGGTGCTTCCACACCATAGGTCAGGCCGTGATAAATCTCGTCGGAAATCAGCCATCCGCCGCGCCTGTGGCAGTCTTCCGCCAGTGCGGCGAGCATGTCCGGGGCGATCAGCGTGCCGGTGGGGTTGCCGGGTGAAATCACGACAGCGGCACGCGTATCACCCCGCCAGTGTGCTGCCAGCGCATCCGGGGAAAGGTGATAGCGGGATGTGGGGCCGACCGGTACATTGACCGGTGTGCCGCCGGCCAGACGGATAAAATTACGCTGACACGGATAGCCGGGATCGGGCAGTAGCACGGATTCGCCCGCCTCGAGCAGCACGCTGTATAACAGGCTGAAGGCACCGGACGTACCCGGTGTAATCAGTATGCGTTCCGGAGCGATGGCCACGCCGTATTCTTTTTCGTACCACCGGCTCAACGCCTGTTGCAGCTCCGGTGCGCCGGTGGAAGGCGTGTAGAAGGTGTCGCCTGCATCGAGCGCCGCATGCGCCCTGGCGATGACGGATGGCGGGGTGTGGAAATCCGGCTCGCCGATTTCCATGTGGATGATGGTCCGGCCCCCGGCCTCAAGTTCCTTGGCACGCTCCAGCAATTGCATGACGCGGAACGGCTCGATCTGGTCAATGCGACGCATGGCCGGAGTCTAGCCCGTTGTCTAGGCTTGGCCCATGCCCATGTCCTGTACGATGCACGACATGCTGGAGGCTGCCATCGTCACAGCCTGCCTCTGCCGCATCGAATATGTCGATGAGCATGGCAACGCCCACGAGGTGCGTGCCGTGCCGCTCGACTGGTGGGTGGAAATCGGCGTGGAATGGGGGCGCTTCCGCCTGGATGCGGGGAAGGACATCGTGCTCAATCTGTCGGATGTCGCATCGATCGAGCCGGCCTAGTCGGGCGTATCCTGATTGGTTCCGGGATAAACGAGCACGGGCCTGCGTGCGGCCTGCGTTTCGTCAAGCCGCCTGCGAATGGGCCTGACGGGCGCATCGAGCATCTTCTGTACATCGCCGTGCTCCACCTCGGCGGCAATATCGAGCATGGCATCGCAGAAGGCGTCCAGCGTGGCCTTCGATTCACTCTCCGTCGGCTCGATCAGCATGGCCCCGTGCACGATCAGCGGGAAGTACACGGTCATCGGATGAAAGCCGTAATCGATCAGGCGTTTGGCGATATCAAGCGTTTTGACACCATGGCGGTTCTGTATCTCATCGGTGAGCAGGCACTCGTGCTTGCACAGGCCGGGGAAGGGCACGTGATAGGCATCCTTCAGGCGCGCCAGTACGTAGTTGGCGTTGAGCACGGCATCCTCGGCGATGCGGTGCAGGTGCTCGCGCCCGAAGGCTGCGATGTAGGCCGCGGCCCTGAGCAGCACACCGGTCTGCCCGATGCTGCCGAGCACGGGGCCGATGGACTGCGCATCGGTGTGCACGAGGCGGTAGCCATCAGCAGTCTTTTCGATGCGCGGCACGGGCAGGAAGGAGGCAAGTGCATCGTTCACGGCCAGTGGGCCTGCACCCGGGCCGCCACCGCCATGCGGCGTGGAGAATGTCTTGTGCACGTTGATGTGCAGACAATCCACGCCCATGTCGCCGGGCCGCGCTATGCCGGTCAGGGCATTCAGGTTAGCCCCGTCGCCGTAAACGAAGCCACCCGCGGCATGCACAAGACGGCAGATTTCTGCAATATCCGTTTCAAACACACCGGCCGTATTCGGGTTCGTCAGCATCAGCGCCGCGGTATCTTCATCCAGGTGTGATGTCAGCTGCGCGAGGTCAACGCGCCCGTCCGGGCCCGATGCAATTTCCACCGGTTCCAGTCCGCAAAGCGCCGCACTCGCCGGATTCGTGCCGTGCGCCGAGTCCGGCACGAGCACCTTGCAGCGTTGACCCTCACCACGCGCATCCAGTGCCGCGCGTATGATCATCAGGCCGGTCAGCTCGCCATGTGCGCCAGCCGCGGGTTGCAGGCTGACATGCGGCAGTCCCGTGATTTCTCCGAGCCATGTCTGCAACTCATGCAGCAGCACCAGCATGCCCTGTACAGTATCGTCGGGCTGATCGGGGTGGAGCCAGGCGAGCCCCGGCAGGCGGGTAATAGCCTCGTGCACGCGCGGGTTGTATTTCATCGTGCAGGAGCCGAGTGGGTAGAAACCGGTTTCGATGCTGTGGTTCCATTGGGAGAGGCGTACGAAGTGGCGCACAGCCTCCGGTTCGGAGCACTGCGGAATGCCGGCCGGTACCCGGCGCATGAATGTCGCAAGTGCTGATGGTGTCTCCGCCTGAACGCCGGGCAGGTGTATGGCCTCCTGGCGCTGTCGTGGCTGCTCGAAGATCAGCGGCTCTTCATGTTGCAGGCCACTGGTGCCGGAAAAGCCACTCACAGGGAGGCCTCCAGCAGGCGCAGGTATTCATCGACATCCGCCGCCTCGATCATTTCGGTTGTGGCCACGAGCAGGTGCCGGGGCTCTGCGTCCGGTTCCAGGCGCTCCAGCGGGATACCGGCAAAGATGCGGGCTGTTTCGCTGTTACGCAGGAAGCGGTCGCGCGCGGCCTTGTCGGCAAAGCTCAGCACGGTTTCGTTGTAATGCGCGCCACGGGCCGCCTTCACCCCGGCAGGCAGGCCCGCAACCAGCCGGTCGAGTGCCGTCGCGGAGCGTTCGGCCACGGCCCTCAGACCTGTATCGCCGAGCAATGCCATATAGGTAGCCACGGCTGTGCACATAAGCCCCTGATTCGAGCAGATGTTCGATGTTGCGCGCGCGCGGCGGATGTGCTGCTCGCGTGTGGACAGCGTCAGCACGAAACCGCGTCGGCCTTCCGCATCCTCCGTCATGCCGCAGACCCGGCCCGGCATCTGGCGGATGTGCCGCTGTCGTGTAGCAAACAGGCCGATATGCGGGCCGCCGTAGGCCATCGGGATGCCAAGCGCCTGGCCCGAGCCCACGGCGATATCGGCGCCATCATCGCCGGGTGGACGCACGAGGCCGAATGCCGTGGCGTCCGAAAAGGCGATGACGAGCAGCGCCCCCACCGTATCGCAGGCCGCGCGTACGGGGGCGAGTTCGTGGAGCGTGCCGTAAAAGTCCGGATTCTGCACGATGATACAGGCGGTTTTGCCATCCACGGCGGTGGCCAGGGTGTCCGTGCCTGGTGCCGTGATGGTCTCGCCGGGCAGGCGTGAAAGATAGTTGCGCGTCACTGCCCGGTAACGCGGGTTCAGGCCACTCGCCAGCACCACCTTCTGCCGCCGCGTGATGCGCCGCGCCATCAGGGCAGCCTCGGCCACCGCCGTGGCTGCGTCATACATCGAGGCGTTGGCTACCTCCATGCCCAGCAGGCGGGCAGTCATGGTCTGGAACTCGAACAGAGCCTGCAGCGTGCCCTGGCTGATTTCCGGCTGATACGGGGTGTAGGCGGTCAGGAACTCACCACGTGAAATGACATAGTCCACGACGGCTGGAATGAAATGGTGGTAGGTGCCGCCGCCCAGGAAGCAGCGTGTGTTGCCGGCATGCCTGTTCACCTCGGCCGCAGCCGTGAACTTGCGGATGATGCCGGCCTCGTGCAGGGCCGGCGGCAGCTTCAGGCTGCCCGGCACGATATGGAAGGCAGCCGGGATGTCGTTGAACAGGGCACGCATGTCGTCCACACCGATACGGTCTAGCATGGCATGGCGGTCGGCATCCGTGTGTGGCAGGAATCTCATTCAACCACCAAAAGGGTCTTTAATTGATACAAACCGGCTGACGCGCAGGTAACGATATGCGCAGGTCAAGGCCTGACTCCTGATTGCCTATTCTTCGAGGTAGGCGGCGTAGGCCTCGGCATCCATGAGGCCGGGAAGCCCGCCCGGATCGGACAGCCGCATTCTGGCAATCCAGCCTTCGCCATACGGGTCTTTGTTGACCAGCTCAGGCGAGGTCTCGAGCGCCTCGTTGACGGCAATGATTTCCCCGGCTGCCGGGGCATAGACATCAGACACTGCCTTGACTGATTCGACGATGGCGATGGACTCTTCAGCCTCGAAGCTCCGGCTGACCTCCGGCAGCTCAACGAACACGATGTCTCCCAGCGCCTCCTGGGCGTGATCGCTGATGCCGAAAACAGCCTCATCACCCTCCAGGCATAGCCATTCGTGTTCCTTCGTGTATTTCAATTCAGCCGGAATACCCATGTTTACTCCCCAGGTCTGTCGCAGAAACAGCAAAGAAGTATGCCCATCACATCTTTCTTTGTGTCTTGGTGACTTTGCGGTATCTATTTTTGTCTGCGAACCCTACTGCGAACAAAGGGCGGTTTCACGCATTCGGCGGGCACATGCCGGCCGCGGATATCCACGGTGAGTCCTTCAGCCCCGGCTGCCGCCGGCTCCACATAGGCCAATGCTACACCACAGCCAGCCAGTGGTGAGAACATACCGGAGGTAACCTCTCCCACCTGCCTGCCATTGTGTATCACAGAGTAGTGCGCGCGGGGGATACCGCGGCCGGCCAGCTTCAGGCCGATGAGGCGCTGCCTCGGTCCTTCGGCCCTGCGCCGCGCCACGGCATCCCTGCCGATAAACTCACCCTTCTCGAGTCGGGTGATCCACATAAGCCCCGCCTCGACCGGGGTCACCGCCTCACTGATTTCGTGGCCATAGAGAGCGTAGCCCATTTCGGTACGCAGCATGTCGCGCGCAGCAAGCCCTACAGGCGTGGCCCCGCCATCAATCAGTGCCCGCCAGACGGTAGTCGCGGCAGCAGCGGGCAAGTAGATCTCGAAGCCGTCCTCTCCCGTATAACCGGTGCGCGAGGCCAGGGCCGTGCCGCCGCAGAACGTTGCCTGCCGGAAGTGGTAATAGCCGATATCATCCAGGTTCACAGCAGTTTTTGCCTGCAGGATGGCCTGCGCCGCCTCCCCTTGCAGGGCAAGCAGGGCGGTTTCTGTCGATTCATCCACAATCGTCACATCGAAGGCCGCAGCCTGCTGTTGCAGGTGTGCTACGTCCCGCTGCCGGTTGGCGGCGTTGACACAGAGGTAATACTCGATGGCGGATATCCGGTAGGTGGTGATGTCGTCGATGAACGTACCGGTATCGTTCAGCAGGACCGAATACTGCACCTGGCCATCCACAAGGCGTGCAACATCGTTGGTCGTGACATATTGCAGG
Organism: uncultured Zetaproteobacteria bacterium; assembly: GCA_964601765.1. Classification (GTDB taxonomy): domain Bacteria; phylum Pseudomonadota; class Zetaproteobacteria; order Mariprofundales; family Mariprofundaceae; genus SZUA-181. The sequence continues at coordinate 2,536 of CAZROR010000021.1, read as the reverse complement.
AAGGCGAGCGCGTCTGTACCCCGCACGCGCACCTGGCCCATATGCGAGATGTCGAACAGCCCGGCCCCGCCTTCGCGTACGGTGCGGTATTCGGCAAGTGCGCCGTCTGCATACTGGACGGGCATCTCGAAGCCTGCGAACGGCACCATTCTGCCGCCAAGTCGCACGTGTTCGTCGTGAAGCGGGGTATGGGCCGGCGGGATCAGGATGGCTCCCCCATGCGGTGGCGGAAGGCGTTGATCGTGTTGTGCAACAGCATGGTGATCGTCATCGGCCCGACCCCGCCGGGTACCGGCGTGATCCAGCCGGCCCGCTCGCTGGCGGGCTCGAATTCGACATCACCAACCAGACGGCCATCCGGCCCGCGCGTGATGCCAACATCGAGCACGATGGCGCCGGGCCTGATCCATTCCCCCTTCACAAGCCCCGGCTTACCGGCTGCCGCCACGACGATGTCGGCACGGTGGATGTGTGCGGCGGTGTCGCGCGTGAAGCGGTGTACGGTTGTCACCGTACAGCCGGCCAGCAGCAGCTCTAGCCCCATCGGCCGGCCGACGATGTTGGAAGCGCCGACCACGACTGCCTCCATGCCGTACAGGTCAGCGCCGGTTTCGGCAAGCAGCCGCATGCAGCCGAGCGGCGTACATGGGCGCAGGGCCGGGATGCGGGCGGCCAGCCGGCCGATGTTGTACGGGTGGAAGCCATCCACATCCTTGGCCGGGTCGATGGCCTCGATGATGGCCTCCGGATCGATATGACCGGGCAGGGGCAGTTGCACGAGAATGCCGTCAACATGGGGGTCGGCATTGAGCTCGGCAACCAGGCCAAGCAGGTGCTGCTGGCTGGTGGATGACTCCAGCTCATGGGAAAACGATACGATGCCGACATCGGCGCAGGCCCGTTTTTTGTTGCGGACATAGACCTGCGAGGCCGGGTTTTCTCCAACCAGGATGACGGCAAGCCCCGGCGCGCGGCCGTGCGCGGCGGCCAGCCCGGCCACCTCATCGCGCATGCCGGCACGCATCCGCCTGGAGATGGCCTTGCCGTCGAGAATGCGCGCGCTCATGTGCCGGATTGTTGCAGGAAGGCGGTGAGGCGTAAATCAGAAATGGCTCGCCTCTGCAAAGATGGGGTCGATGTTTCGTTGCCAGCGGCCCTCATAGGCGGCAAGCCAGAGTGCAGCCTGTGTTTTTCCTGTAGCCACGGCTTCTTCCAGTGGCCTGAGGAACACCGCTTCATCCTGTCCGGCAGTATTCACGACATGCAGGCGTGTCAGGCCGCTGCGGGCGATATCCAGCATGGCCTCGCACAGTGCCTGCACGGTTGTATCACGGAAGGGGGTCTGCAGCGCTGTTTTTGGCACGGCCCGGCGCAGGGCGCAGACCTCATCGAAGCTCCAGTCGGCAATCCACGCCCGACATTGTTGCAGCGATGTTTCGTCATATAGAAGCCCCTTCCACAAGGCCGGCAGAGCGCATATCCAGGGCCTGGGGCCGGCATCGGCGCCACGCATTTCGATGTAACGCTTCAGTCGCACATCCGGATAGACGGTGGTCAGGTGCAGTTCCCAGTCGGCCAGCGTCGGATACTCGCCTGGTAGGGCTGGCAGTCGGCCGGTGAGAAAGTCGCGGAAGCGCTGACCTGCACAATCGATATAGCGACCGTCGCGAATAATGAAATACATCGGGGCGTCCAGTGCCCATTCGGCGTATTGCTCGAAGCCGAAATTGTTCGCGAAAATCATGGCTGGCGTGCCGGTCCGTGCCGGATCGGTATCCAGCCAGCAGTGGGCACGGTAGGAGGCATATCCGCTGGGTACACCATTCACGAATGGCGAGGCAGCGAACAGAGCGGTGACAAGCGGCTGCAGGCAGTAGCCGACGCGCAGCTTGGCGGCCATGTCGGCTTCCGAGGAAAAGTCGAGATTCACCTGCACGGTGGCCGTGCGCAGCATCATGTCCAGCCCGTGTTCGCCTACCTTCGGCATATAGCGGCGCATGACCGCGTAACGCTGCTTGGGCATCCAGGGGATATCCTCACGCCGCCATTTCGGCTGAAAGCCAAGGCCGAGAAAACCAACGCCCAGGGCCTCGGTGGCAAGCTGCAGTGCATGCAGGTGGGTGCCAACCTCCTGGCAGGTGTCGTGCAGGCTTGCAAGTGGTGCGCCGGATAGCTCGAGCTGGCCGCCGGGCTCCAGCGTGATGGAGGCCTCGCCGCGCTTCAGTGCAATCGGAAGATTCCCCTCGTATGCAAGCTGCCAGCCCTCGGTGGCGAGCAGCTCCAGCACGCGGCGGATGCTGCGCTTGCCGTCATACGGGATGGGCCTGAGCGTATCCACGCAAAAGCCGATTTTCTCGTGCTCGGTGCCGATGCGCCATGCCGCCCGCGGCTTGCAACCGGCCGCAAAATATGCGGCCAGTTGCTCGGTGGAGGTAAGGACATCCGATGGCATTGGCCAAGCATATACGAGCTTCAAGGGAAAGGAAGCAAGGCCTATTGTAGATAGCGCCAACCGTGAAGAATCATGATCCGATAC
>CAZROR010000020.1:0-24365 GCA_964601765.1 uncultured Zetaproteobacteria bacterium | reverse complement strand
GCAGCACACGCATAAGCGCTTCCAACCTGTCGAAATGATTATCTTTCTGATAAATACGTTCAGGCATGTGTTTCCTTTATAGCTTTACATAATATACATTATGCGACGTTATTGAATGGCGTAACTAGGGCCGCCAAGCAGGTGTTCAGGCTGCTCCGCCACCTCTTCGCTCACGTCGCCAGGCTGCCAGCAACCGCGCAATCAGTGCGGCTAGCGTCCTGTTCCGCGGCGTGCTGTGTTGTGTTAGCCACTCGGCAAGTCGATCGACTAGCCTGTCATCTAGATCTGCGTCAGCTCCCGGCCTGCCGCCAAGGACAGCTAGTCGCTGCTCCCGGCTTTCCTGCAGCGCTCGCGAAACCTCGCAGACGAAGCCACGCAGAAACGCACGTTCCGGTGCGTTGATCAGCTTCATGCGCACGGCTTCAGTGGCACTTTGCTCAAGTTGCAATCGATCCGCCGCATCGGCCGTCTGCTGATATTGCTCCACCCAGCGGAAAAGCTCCCAGATCGTCGGCCGCAGTGAATATGGTAGCCAGGGCTGGATGCGTCGGATTTCATCCTGTACGGGCAGATATACCGGCCCGAGCGCCCTGAGCTTTGCCCACAGGACGTCATGCATCGCCGGTTGCCTCGCTTATCGCCCAGCTTACCAGGCCTTTTTGCACTCGCGTATGCCTGGCCTGCAGGGCCTCTATCACTTCGTCTGTATCTGCGTGCAGCTGCGCCGCCTTTGCCTCAGCCTCGCGCAAGGCTACCTCCTCCCTTTCATCCCATGCCCGCTCCAGGGCCTCAAGCTTTTCCCTGTATTTACGTGCAAGCGACTGCTCAAGCGCTGCAAGCCGTGCCGCACTCTCGGCCTCTGCTGTGCGGATTTTTTTCGCTGCAGCCTGTTCGGCGTTCGCCAGCGCATCGACAAAGGCCGCAAGCTCATCCTGCCTCATGATGCCCTCGCCTTGAGACGCTTGACCTGGAACAGCGCTTCACGATCACGCTCTTCCAGGCTGTCTGTAATGCGCCGTTCTTCGCGTGCAAGCTCCGGGATGATCAGGTCGTTCAGTGCGTTCACCTGGCGGTGGCAGCGTTTCAGCACAGCTGCAATCCGGCGCACCTGCGTTTCCAGACTCATCAGGCGGATGAGATCGGGCATCAGGGCATGCAGCGCACCGCGCGTGCGCTCTGTCCGGTAATCACAGTCCATGACCGCGCCCAGCAGCGCCGGCGGGCCAGCTGTATAGCTGTATTCACTCAGATCAACGGACATCCAGCTTCCCCCCGTGACTCCGAGGGGCGGTGCAACCGGCACCTTTTCCGCAAGCGCCCTCAACCCGTCTTCCGATTCAACCGCTAGCGCCTGTTCCCACATCTCCTCAAGTTGCCCCCACTCGCGCGTCAGGCGTTCCCGCAGGGTGCGTGCCTGGCGCAGGTGTTGCATGCCCATGGCCATGAGCCTGTCCCGTTTTTTCTCCAGCAGGGCAACGCCTTCCCTGGCAAGCCGGAACTCCTGCCTGATGCGTACCAGCTCCGCCTTGGTGACGGGCCGCTGCCGGCTGCCCGTCATGCTCTCGCTCCCCGCTCCGCTACGCCTGCCTCAAGCAGCGCGCTGTGTTGCTCAATCGTGGGCCGTGGCAGACGTGTGAGCTCCTCGCGCGGCAGGCAGCCCAGGCATCGCCAGCCGATTTCCAGGCTCTCCTCGATACTGCGGTTCTCATGTGGGGGCTGCGTGATGAACGTGCTTTCAAACACACGCCCGAACCGCAGGTATACGCGATCAATCTCCGGCAGGTCCGCCTCCCCCACGATCTGGCTCATTTGCCGCACTTCGGCCGCCCTGGCCAGCGCTGCATAGAGCTGCTCCATCAGAGGGAAATGGTCGGCGTGCGTCATCCCCTCCCCGACCCCGTCCTTCATCAGCCGGGACAGCGACGGCAGCAAATCAAGCGGTGGATACACGTCCTGCCGGAACAGTGCCCGCGACAGCACGATCTGTCCCTCCGTGATGTAGCCAGTCAGATCCGGAATCGGGTGCGTGATGTCGTCATTGGGCATGGTCAGTACGGGAATCTGCGTGATCGAGCCTGCCCGTCCCCGGATGCGGCCTGTTCGCTCGAAGATCGAAGCCAGATCGCTGTACAGATAGCCCGGATAGCCCTTGCGCGACGGCACATCACCCCTGGCCGTGGCGATTTCACGCAGCGCCTCACCGTAGTTCGTCATGTCCGTCATGATGACGAGCACATGCCGGTTAAGCTCAAAGGCAAGGTATTCCGCGGCCGTCAGAGCCATGCGCGGCGTAAGCAGCCGCTCCATCGGCGGATCATCCGCAAGGTTTAGAAACGCGATGGTTTCACCGCTGATGTTCTCGGCGAAAAGGCTTGCCACATCATGCTTCACGCCGATGGCGGTAAAAACAACGACAAGCGCCTCTTCCTCCCCCGCGTCTGCCTCGGTGTGCAGGTCCGGGCGGATGCGGGCCTGGCGGGCGATCTGGATGGCGAGCTGATCGTGCGGCAGGCCGGAAAGGGAGAAAATGGGCAGCTTCTGACCACGTACCAGGGCATTCATGACATCAATGCCGCTGATGCCGGTCTGGATGAAGTCAACGGGATAATCCCTGGCCAGAGGGTTGATAGCGCTGCCGTTTACGTCCCGCTCCTCGCCAAGCAGCTCCGGCCCTCCGTCCAGCGGCCGGCCCAGCCCATCCAGCCGCCTGCCAATGATGGAGGGATGCAGCCGCAGGCTGATGGGGCGGGCAGTGAAATGGATGCGGCATCCTCGCCTGGCCAGTCCGGTGGTACCCTCAAACACCTCAACCGTGGCACAGTCGCCATCCAGCAGCACCACGCGCCCGTGCCGGCGCGCCCCTTCCCTGTCCTCCAGCTCCACGGCCTCGCCATAGGCGATGTCGTGCACGCCCTGCAGCATGACGAGCGGCCCCTCGATGCGCTCGATGCGCGTGTAGATCAGCGGTTCAGTCACCCTGCTGTCCCCAGTTACGCAAGACATCGACCTCGTCGGAGCCGACCTCATCCTTCAGCCGGATGATTTCTTCAGGCGCGTAGCAGGCAGCCATCTCCGCGAACGGGGCCGTATCGGCCTGGATGGCTGCCACCGTGCGCATGATCAGAGCCAATAGCAGTGCCTGCTTCTCCGGCGAGGCATAGCAATCCTTTTCGCTGAATGCGGACTGTTGCAGAAAGCCCTCGCGGATGAGGCGGTCCGCCAGCAGCACCTTGCGATGGGTATCCGACAGCCCTTCCTCGCCCATGATGCGGACGATCTGCTTGATCTGCTCGGCATCCTGCATGATTTTCATCGCTGTATTACGGTTGTCGAGCCAGTGTTCATCCAGCTTTCTCCACCAGCCGGAAAGCGCATGCGCATATTCGGAATACGAGTCCATCGGATTGATCGCCGGGAAAAAGCGGGCGCTTGCCATGGCTTTGTCGAGTGCCCAGTAGGCCTTCACGAAGCGCTGGGTATGCAGCGTGACGGGCTCGGAAAAGTCGCCGCCGGGCGGGGAAATGGCGCCGATGGCGCTGACCGAGCCGCATCTTCCGCACAGCGCCTCCACGCGCCCCGCGCGCTCGTAGAAATCCGCCGTCCGGCTCGGAAGATAGGCCGGAAAGCCCTCCTCGGCCGGCATTTCCTCCAGCCGGCCGGAAATTTCGCGCAGTGCCTCGGCCCAGCGCGAGGTTGAATCGGCCATCAACGCCACGTCATAGCCCTGGTCGCGGAAGTATTCGGCTATCGTGATGCCGGTATAGATCGACGCCTCCCGGGCTGCCACGGGCATGTTCGAGGTGTTCGCGATCATGACCGTGCGGTCGATCAGCGGGTTACCGGTCAGGGGATCCGTGAGGCGCGGAAAATCAGTGACGACACCGGTCATCTCGTTACCGCGCTCACCACAGCCGATGTAGACGATGATGTCTGCATCGCACCACTTCGCCAGATTATGCTGAGTCACGGTTTTGCCCGTGCCAAACCCGCCCGGAATGGCTGCCGTGCCGCCCTTGGCGATGGGAAAGAAGGTGTCGATGAGGCGCTGGCCGGTCATCAGCGGCTCATCCAGCGCCAGCCGCCTGCGCACCGGACGCTTCCGCCGTACCGGCCAGCGGTGGAACATGCAGACCGGCTGTTCCTCGCCCGCCGCCGTTCGTACGGCCCCGATGGTATCACGCAGCGTGTATTCACCCCCATCGGCAATGCTGACGAGGGTGCCGCTCAGGCCGGGCGGCAACAGGATCCGGTGCTCAATCGAGGCCGTTTCCCTGACATGGCCGAGAATGGCCCCGCCGGCAACCTCGGCCCCTGGCTCAAGCGCCGGCTCAAACGTCCAGCTGGCATCGCGGTCCAGGCTCGGCACCTGCGCTCCGCAGCTGATAAAGTCGCCACACTGCGCCTGCAGCAGCTTCAGGGGGCGCTGAATGCCGTCGTAGATGGTGGTGAGCAGGCCGGGACCAAGCTCCACCGAAAGCGGCGCCCCGCTGCTCCGAACGGGCTCGCCAATCTTCAGTCCCGCCGTTTCCTCATAGACCTGCAGTACACAGCAATCCGGCAGGATGCGTATGACTTCGCCAATGAGTCCTGCCTCCCCGACCGTCACCTGGTCGCCCATGGCAAACTGGTCGGGCTGGTCGCAGACAACGACCGGGCCGCTAATCCTGGTGATTCTGGATGCGTTCATGCCAGTGCTGCCACAGCGCGCGCCGGATATCCTCCAGGCGCCGGTTCCATGAGGCATCGATCTCGACGCCACGTCGCGCATCGGCCAGCCTGAAGCCACCGATGAGCGGCGCGGTGTGTACGCTGATGCCGGACGGAATACGAATGCGTGAGCGCCAGGCCGCATTCAGGCTGATTTCCAGCTTGCTGTCCGGGGTAAAGCGCTTTCCGACTGCGGCAAGCCTGGCGTCAAACCACGCCTGCGAAGGTTGCTTTGATGCCAGGGCCTTGCGAACGGCTGCCATGAGCGCATCGAAGCAGGCGCGTTCAGCGACCCACAGGCGGGCCTTCTCGCTCTCGTCTGCATGACGCAGACAGCGCTCAACCGCTTCGCGCAGCTGCTGCTGTCGCCGCCACTCAAGGGCCTGGCGCGCCTGCTCGAAACGCGCCTCTGCCTCCTTTTTAAGCCGTGCCGCCTGTTGCCGCTCCTGTGCCGCGATCTCCCGCAGGCGCACATCCAGGGCGGACTGCACCTCGTCAAGCAGTCCCTGAAGCTTTTCCATGGGCCTAAAGCCTCACGCTGTCCTGCCCCACTGCACCACCGAGCAGCGCAGCCAGCCTTTCCGTTTCGCCAAGCGGCGCCTCCGTATCGGGCAGCCGGACATAGACATCGACATCATCCGGGGCGTGAGCCTTGCCGCCAAGTAGCAGTGCACAAGGCTCGCCTGGCGCATATGCCTCAATGCCCAGCGTGCGGAACAGCAATGCCTCTTCACGGCTGCCAAGAATGCGCAGACTGCTCATTTACAGGCGAGCGATGATGATGAAGGAAATGATGAGGCCGTAAATGGCGATACCCTCGGCCAAGCCCACAAAAATCAGCACACGACCGAGCATGTCCGGCTTTTCCGAAATGGCGGCGATGGCGGCGGCCCCCACGTAGCTGACCGCAATGCCCGCGCCGATGCTGGACAGGCCCGTAGCCAGGGCTGCACCGAGGTAGTAGCCCCAGTGCTGAAGCCCACCGCCGGGGCCCTCCGCGGCGGCCGCCTCGGGCATCATCAGGCACAATGCAGTCAGGCCTGCAACAAGGGCAAGGCAGCCGCCCATAAGCCCGATAACCCATGGTTTGACAAGGTGTTTCATGCTGGTTTCTCCTTTGCTCCGAAAGGCGTGAAGACAGTACCTTCACCCTGAACGAACTTCGTAAAGAATTCAAAGAAGTGCAGACGCAGTACCTGGATGGCCACAAGTGCTCCCTCACCGAGGATAATCAGCGCATTGCCAAGTACAAAGACCAGGGCCGCAAGCACGGGATAGGATGACGCGGACTCTGTTGCCATGATAACAACGGATGACAGCGCCAGATGTGCGATCGTAAAGGCTGCGATACGCGCAAAGGAAATGGTCTGGACAAGAAATTTCATTGCGAACTCAAAGGATTCCAGAATCATGATAAACAATCGCATCATGTAGCCGGCTTGCCGCCATGGCCCGGCGGCCTCATGCGCCCCGACCGCCAGCGCCGTCAATCCACACAGCAGGAGCCCGGGCATGGCCATCCCTGTTGTCACCCCGGCCACATCCAGGGCGCACATGGCCAGGCCGCTGTAAAACAGCAGACCGGGAATGCCGAAATGCGCCCAGGCCAGACGCCTCAGCCTGTGCATGCGCCAATGGTTAAAAAGACCAAGTCCCATACCGGTCAGAATGGTTGCCATGCCGACAAAGATGCTGGCCCCCAGATAAAAGAGGATCTGGTCCATTGGATGAAACCATAGTACCGGTATCACATCCTCATAGCCGAAAAAACTGCCGAACAGGGCACCGAACAGCGCCGCTGAAAGTCCGATAGGTGCAAGCACCAGGCTGAAGCCCAGCCAGCCGTGACGCCCCGAGCGCCTGGCCCAGCCGTGGATGGCCAGTGCCGAGAAAAACATCACAAGACCCTGGCCCAGGTCCGCGAACATCATGCCGAACATGGCCACGAAGCCGGCAGCCAGCAAGGCTGTCGGGTCAATTTCGCGGTAGCCAGTGATGGCATAGGTGCGCATCAGCGCGGCAAAGCCTCTCAGATACGCGGGGCGTGTGAAGATGACGGGCACCTCATCGAGCGGCAGTCCGCTGATCTCGGCAGGCGTCATCACGCTGTGGGTGTTTGCCAGCAGACGCTCAAAATACTGGCGCCGGCTGGCCGGGAACCAGCCACAGATGACGGCCCAGGATGCCACGCGCCCGATCGACGCCTCGCTGGCAAACAGCAGCCCCCATGCGGTATCGCTGCACTCCATGGGAAGCTCGGGGGGTGTTTTCTGTTGCTCTGTACTGCAGGCATGGCTCCGCACAGGCTCCGGCGGCTCTCCGCTGCCGGCCCAGAAAAAGCTGCCGTCATCGCATACGAGCATGCCTTCACAGGGTGCGACACCGGCGGGCAGCACGCCAACGGCGTAATTCAGCAGTGTCCTGTCCGGAAAGCGCGCAAGCAATTGCAGGATGCGCTGCTGTTGCCTGAATTTGACATGCTCACGATAGGCTGCCTTCAGTGCATCCAGATCTTTCGCGCTGCCCAGATGACATTGCTCCGACAGGTGAAAGCCGTGGCTGTCCGCCAGGCGCGCCAGCGCATCCGTCAGTTTTGATTCCGGTACAAACCAGACCAGCCGGATCATGGGCTCGGGAAACAGCAATATACACACCCTTATTTAAGCTTTGCCTGTTTCATTTTAGCAGATACGGGGCGCGGGCGCGATGGCGTGCCCCCTGTTGCCAGACTGGAAAAGACAAGCCCGCACGCGGGATACGTACGGGCTGTTGCCTGAGGTGGTACTCCCAAGGGGAATCGAACCCCTGTTTCCGGCGTGAGAGGCCAGCGTCCTAACCGCTAGACGATGGGAGCGCTTTGAAGGGGCCGGTTTTTACTGGATTGGAGGCGGCGAGTCAATGAAGGGATGCTCCGGGCAAGTTTCGCATGGTCCTTTACGTGCACGGTGCCGACGGTATCTTTCAGCCATGCCACGCCCGATATCAACCGTCGCAGCACTCGCCGTACTGATGCTGAGTGCTTGCGCCGGCGTCGCCCCTGGTCGCACTATGGGGCCGCATGGCCCCGCTATCACGCCGCAAACGTCGGCTGAGGATGCCAGGGCCACTGATCCTGTGACCATCACACCGGTGGTATTCGTGGATCTTCCGGAGAGGGACACCAGCCCGCCAGCAATGCTCAAGGATATCTCCCCAGCCGATCTTGCGCGCATCCAGGCCGAGGCCAAACGTGTTTTTCTGCGCCACTGGTCAGTGGTATCCGAACGTTCGCGCTATGTACGGGAGCGTGTTCTGAATGTTATCCGTAGACTAAAAGCTCCTGAGGAGATGCAGGTGTTGCCGATTGTCGAGTCCGGCTACAACCCCTACGCCTTTTCCCATGCCGGAGCCATGGGACTGTGGCAGCTCATGCCGGGCACGGCCAGAGTGCTTGGTATCCGCGACGGACGTGGTTTCAACGGGCGGCGGGATGTGGAACGAAGCACCGAGGCTGCCATCACCTACCTGCTCAGAATGAAACGGCGTTTTGGCAGCTGGCCGCTGGCACTGGCCGCTTACCATCGTGGACCGGGCGCCATGGAGCGACGGTTGCGCCGTCACCCCTGGCGGCCTGAAGACGGGCTTTCCCGCCTGCCGGTACCGGGCATCACCCGCGCCTACGTGCGCCACGTGCTCGGCCTTGTCGCGCTTACGCGGCTTGGCGCACTTCGTTTCCCTCCCCCTATCAAAACGACGCTGCTTGTCGTTCAGGGCCCGGTGGACCTGCAAAGACTGGCAAACGCCGCAGGCCTCGGCAGCCTCGATCTCTTTCGCCTCAACCCGGCTCTGGATTACAGCCAGTATGTCCACGGCACCGTGAAGTTGCATGTTCCCGAGTCCGTGCTGCCGGTGGCGCAGACACGCCTGGGCGAAGCCATCCCCAGGCGTGTGCGTATCAGGATTCGCAGCGGTGACAGCCTCTGGAGCCTGGCCCGCAAGTATGGAACAACGGTTTCCTTCATTCGCCGCATCAATCCCGGAACAGGAAGCATGCTTGCCGTAGGGCAAACACTGGAGGTGCCGGCTACCCGCCAGCTGCGGGCCTCCACATCGCTGAATCCGCTACTGACAAACGGCCGACGTATCCTCTATCGCGTACGGCGCGGCGATACACTGTGGGACATCGCCCAGCGCTTCGGCACCTCTGCCCGCGCCATCGCCCGGGCCAACAGCCTGCATGAGAGTGTCTATTTGCAACCCGGCGACAGACTGTGGATCCGCGCCCGTATCCGGCCATCCTGAAAATCATCCTCCTGCTGCTTGCGACAGCGCTTGCAGCCTGTTCGTCTGAACCCACAGGACAGGAAACACCGCCGGCGCCCCCCGCAGTATCCAATGGCCCGCCTGCCGTGGGCGACAGGCTGGTATCAGCGAGCATTGGCGATGCAAGCAACCTGATCCCGATGATCGCAGGTGACGCAGCCAGCCATGACATCGCCGGCCAGATGTATCTCCCCCTGCTTAAATACGATCGCAACCTGGATATTGTCGGCCAGCTGGCCGAATCCTGGGAGGTATCGAAGGATCAGCAGACCATTCGTTTCCGACTGCGCCACGGCCTGCACTGGACGGATGGCGTACCCTTCACGTCTGCTGACTGTGCCTTTACGCTGGCCCTCATCCAGGATGCACGCACGCAAAGCCCCTATAAGTCCGACTATGAAAAGGTTACAGGCTTCGAGGCACCGGATGCCTTCACGTTTGTCGTGCATTATGCCGAGCCCTACTCTCCGGCCCTGAGCTCATGGACAGGCCTCTCCATATTGCCCAGGCATGTCTTCAAGGGCGTAAACATCATGAACACACCGTTGTCACGCAAGCCTGCGGCTACCATCGGCCCGTACACGCTGGCCGACTGGCAGCCGCAACAGTCCATCCTGCTGCGCGCCAATACCGACTACTTCGACGGACCGGTATGGATAAGTGAAAGGCTGACGCGCATCATCCCGGATACGGCTACACAGTTCCTGGAGCTTTCTGCCGGGCATCTGGATATGATGGGGCTCACACCCATGCAGTATCGCCGACAGTTCCCGCGCCGACCTGAGCTCGTTGCTAATTACCGTCTCTATAAAACACTGGGCTTCGGCTATACCTACCTGGGCTTCAACCTGAAGCGCCCACCATTTGACGATCCGCGCGTACGCGAGGCCATCGCCTATGCCATCAACCGCCAGGAAATTGTCGACGGCGTACTGCTCGGCCTTGGCGAGGTCATCGCCACGCCGTACAAGCCCGGCACCTACTGGGTGAATAAGAACATCAAGCCCCGCGCATACTCACCTGATAAGGCAAGAGAAATCCTTTCACAGGCGGGATGGACTGACAGTGATGGCGATGGTCTCCTGGACAGAAACGGCAGGCCACTGTCATTCACCATTCTGACAAACAACGGCAACAAGCAGCGCGCGGATACAGCCACGATCATCCAGCAACGGCTCAAGCAGGTGGGTATCGAGGTAAAGGTGCGCCTGGTTGAATGGTCTGCCTTCATCGAAAACTTCATCAACAAGCGCAATTTCGAGGCCGTGATCCTTGGCTGGTCGCTATCACCCGAACCGGATCAGTACGCCATCTGGCATTCATCGCAAACCGGGCCGCGTCAGTTCAATTTCCTCTCCTACGCCAACAAGACGGTTGATGCGGCACTGGTTGCGGCAACGCGCACATTTGACAAGGTCGAACGCAAGCACCTTTACGATATCGTACAGCGGGAAATTCATCGTGACGTACCGATGGTGTTCCTCTATGCACCCTATTCGCTGCCCGCCATTCACAAGCGCATCCACGGTGTCGATCCTGCGCCGGCCGGCATCGGCTACAACAGCGAGCACTGGTATGTGCCCGCCGCCGAGCAGAAATACCGCGTGGCCATTCAGCCCTAGGCAGTATCCTTTATCGCGGCCATGGCGCCGTGGAGAATTTGGATGCCTCCGCGGACAACAAGGCATGCAATGACGACACCAATGGCAAGGTCGGGCAGTGGTGAGCCAAACACTGCCACCAGCATGCCGCCGAATATGACGCCTGCATTCGCAAGCACATCATTTCTGGAAAAGACCCAGCTGGCGCGCATGTGAATCTCACCTTTTCTGTGTCGGAATATCAGCGCAAGGCAGAAAAGATTGGCAATGAGCGCAAGCAACCCTACTGACAGCATCACCAGCGGCTCTGGCATACTGCCGCCGAGAAGCCTGCGGCCGACGTCCACGGCAACCCCCAGACCCAGCAACATCTGGAACAGGCCGCTGATGAATGCCGCCCTTGCCTTGTCAGTTATTGTCCGGCCGACAGCATACAGGCTGATCCCGTAGACAAGCGCATCCGTCAGCATATCCATGGCATCGGCAATCAGGGCCGTGGATTCAGCTGCCACTCCCCAGACAAGCTCGACCAAAAACATGGCTGCATTCACACCAAGCAGCACCCACAGGACTGATCGCTGTCTTCCCTCTCCTGTTGTCAGGCCGCATCCGCAATCACACATGGCCAAGAATCAATGAGGGCAATGCGCCTCACCATCATGGCATGCAGCTTCCTCCGGTTGCAAGGTGGCGTGATCAACGCCCTGTTTCGCCAGTGCTGCAATCAAGGCCGGGAGAATCCGGGGCCACTGCCGCATATTCTCGATCTGAATATGTGCTGATATGGCGGTCCGTCCATCGGGCAGGCGCCACAGGTGGATATGATGGATGCCTCGCACGCCAGCTGTTTCACACACGCAGCGCTCGATTGCCTTCACGTTGACACTCTCGGGAGCACGTTCCATCAGCTCAAGGGTGGTCTCACGTACAAGCCACCACCCACCCCAGGCCAGAATCCCCGCAACGACAAATGACAGCAGCGGATCAATCGCCATCCAGCCGGTGAGTATGATGACAATGCCTGCTGTAATCGCAGCAACCGAGCCAAGCGCATCACCAATAACGTGCCAATAAGCAGCCCGTGAATTCAGATCATGCGCGCCACGCAGCCAGTAGAGCACCATCAGATTGACCAGCAGACCGATAACCGCGACAAATAACACAATCTGTCCCTGGACCATCGGAGGCTGAACAAATCTTCCGACCGCCTCCCAGACAATCCACCCACTCAGAAACCACAATCCCAGACCATTGGCCTGGGCAGCAAGCACCCGGGCCCGGCCGTAGCCATAGGTCATCCCCGAATGCGCCGGCTGCGCGGCGATCCGGCGAGCCAGTACGGCCAGCCCCAATGCCACGATATCCGAAGCCATGTGGCCGGCATCGGCCAGCAATGCGAGCGAGTCGGCCAGCAAGCCGCCGGCCAGCTCCACGAGAGCGAAAGCCGCTGTCAGCCACAGCGCCATATTCAACGGATGGTGCCGGTTAGCGAGAGGCATCAAACCCCCGGCTGAAAGGAGCATACAGGCAGGGCAGCACGAACAGGGTCAGCAGCGTCGAGGATAAAAGCCCGCCAACAACCACCGCAGCCAGTGGTCTCTGGATTTCGGAGCCGATGCCCGTAGCCAGCAGCAGCGGAATCAGTCCCAGAGCCGCGATCGTCGCCGTCATCATCACCGGTCGAAACCGGCTTTCTGCCCCCAGGCGTACGGCCGTTTCCATGTCATTGCCATCGCTGCGGTGGCGGTTGATCGCATCCACCATGACGACACCATTCAGCACGGCCACACCAAACAGGGCAATAAAACCGATGCTCGATGGTACGGATAAATACTGGCCCGAAACGAACAACGCCAGGATGCCGCCGATCAGCGCCATGGGCACGTTGAGCATGATCAGCAGGGCCTGCCCGGCTGAATGAAAAGCGAAATACAGCAACAGGAAAATCAGCAGCAGTGACAACGGCACCATAAGCATGAGCCTGGCCTGTGCGCGCTGCTGGTTCCTGAACTGGCCGCCAAACACCACCGTATATCCGGATGGCAGCTTGATCTCGCTATGGATGCGCCGATCAAGCTCGGAAACCAGGCCACCCATGTCCCTCCCCTCCACGTTGCACTGAATCACAACACGTCGTTGCACATCATCACGCCGGATCATCGGCGGGCCAGCCTCCACGGCAATCCTGGCCACCTCGTTCAGACGCACCCAGGCGCCGTCAGGCGCCTGAAGAACCAGATTGCCGATAGCCCCGGGGCTATTGCGGTAGCTTTTGTCCAGGCGCACGTAGATATTGTAGCGCTCATTACCCCTGATAATCTGGCCTGCATCAACACCGCCAATGGCATCTGAAACGAGGCTCATCACCGCATCCACCGGAATGCC
Organism: uncultured Zetaproteobacteria bacterium; assembly: GCA_964601765.1. Taxonomy (GTDB): domain Bacteria; phylum Pseudomonadota; class Zetaproteobacteria; order Mariprofundales; family Mariprofundaceae; genus SZUA-181. Next base: position 11,370 of record CAZROR010000020.1, on the reverse strand, counting down.
ATAGCGATCCAGCCTGTCCCGGTCCGGCCGCACAACCAGCTGCGCCTCGCCCTCGATCTGTTCCATGGCCACGTCGCGCGTGCCATCCACACTCCGGGTCAGCCGCTCGATTTCCTTTCCTTTTTCTGCCAGCACGGTCAGATCCGGCCCGAACAGCTTGATGGCAAGCTGTGCCTTCACGCCGGAGAGCATCTCATCCACGCGTGTGGCAATCGGCTGGGAGAATGAGAACAGCGCACCAGGCACCGCTTCAAGCTTCTCTCTCATGAGCCCCTGCAACGCTTCACGGTCTTTTGCAGAGGTCCATTCATCATGCGGCTTCAGACCAACGAAGATTTCAATATTCGATACAGCCTCGGGATCCCCGCCGATTTCTGCACGCCCCGTGCGTGCGGTTGCATAGGTCACTTCCGGGAAGTTCCCAACGAGAATTTTCTCCAGTTTCTCACCGACACCCCTGGCATATTCCAGCGAGGAAGACGGGTTCAGCGTCACGCGGATATTCAGTGTTCCTTCCTCCAGTTTCGGCACGAACTCAGTGCCCAGCCAGGGAACGAGCATCAGCGCGCCGATCAGGGCACCCACCGCTCCGCCGACGACAAGCCGGCGACGGCCGAGCGTCGCATCCAGTGCCCCGTGATAGCGGCGAGCCAGCGGTGCCAGAATCGGGCTGTCCCGATGCCTTACGCCTTGCGTGAACAGGAATGTGGCCAGCACCGGCATGGCAAACAGGGCCACCAGCAGCGATGCGAACATGGCAAAACAGATGGACAGCGCCATCGGTGTAAACAGCTTGCCTTCCACGCCCTCCAGCGCAAACAGCGGCGTAAATACAATCAGAATGATCATTACGGCGAAGAGCACCGGACGCGCAACCTCCCGGGCCGCCTCGGTAATGCGGAGCGCGATGCCGTGATCACCCTCCCTCACCCGCTCCAGGTGTCTGAAAATGTTCTCGACCATGACAACGGAGCCATCGACCATCATGCCGATGGCGATGGCCAGCCCGCCAAGACTCATCAGGTTGGCGGAGATGCCGTAGTGCTGCATAACAGCCAGGGCCGCCAGCACCGAAACAGGCACGGAAACGAGCACCAGGGCTGCCGCACGCAGGTTCATCAGGAACAGGAAGAGCACGATGACAATCAGGACAAAGGCTTCCATCAATGCCTCTTCGACGGTCCAGACGGCCTTGGAAACAAGATCGGACTGATCATAGAACGGCTGAATGCTCACCCCGTCAGGCAGTGCCTTCTGCACGATGGCAAGCCGTGCCTTCACATCGTCAATCGTGGATTTGGTGTTGGCCCCGAATCGTTTCAGCACAATGCCGGCAACAACCTCGCCCAGCGGCCTGACATGGCCCTGCGCGTCACGCTCAGTCATGGTTACCGCGCCCTGACGAATCTCCCCGCCAAAGGCAACCTCGGCCAGGTCATGAATTCGTACTGGTGTCCCGTCGACAGTCTTCACCGGGATGGCTGCAATCGCCTTCAGGCCTGGCCGGCCGGCTGGAATCCACCCAACACCACGGATCACGAGTTGCTCACCGCTGCCGGCAAGATACCAGCCGCCCGCATTGCGGTTGTTCTTTTCCAGTGCCGAGACAACATCCTGAACATGCAGACCATAGCTGAGCAGGCGGTTGGGATTCAGCCGCACCTGATACTGACGCACCTCACCGCCGAAGGAGAGCACATCGGTCACGCCGCCAACGGGCATCAGCATCAGCTTGACCACCCAGTCGTTCAGCGAACGCAGCGTCATGGCATCAAACCCGGCGTCCGGCGCAGCCTTGAGAATGTACTGAAATACCTGGCCGAGCCCGGATGTGTTCGGCCCGATATCCGGCACTCCCGCCCAGGCCGGAATATTCCGACGTGCGGCCTGCAATTTCTGAAACACAAGCTGGCGCGCAAAATAGATGTCTGTCCCCTCCCTGAACACGACCGTGACCACCGACAGCCCTGTCTTGGAAATCGAGCGCACCTCCTCGACATCCGGCAGCGCGTACATCACCGCTTCGATCGGATACGTGATGAGCTGTTCGACTTCCTCGGCGGCCAGCCCCGGTGACTCGGTATTGATCGTTACCTGGATATTTGTGACATCGGGAAATGCATCGAGATTTAGTCTTGGCACGGTGAATGCGGCATAGGCCACGCCGCCGACAAGCCACAGCATGACAAGCACACGGTTGTTAATGGCAATATCAATCAGCCTGGAGAACATGGATCAGTCCTCCCCGAAGCCGGCCTTGGATAGCTCGGAAACAACGGAAAACGCACCCTCGACTACCACCCGGTCACCAGCCTTCAGACCGGCCAGTACCGGTACCCGGTCCATGATGGCCGTACCCACGCGCACCTCGCGGGGCTGGTAATACCCCGGTGCTCTTTCGACAAAGACGACAGGCCTGCCATCCAGCCGCTGCACCGCCTTTCGCGGGATCAACAGTGTCGTTTCTCCATTGTCCGCATAAATTTCCACATCCACGAACATGCCTGGTCGTAGTGCCTTGCTCACGTTTTCCACTTCAAGACGCACACCTATCGTCCGGGTGGCGACATCCAGCCGGGGAAGGATGTTGATGACCCGTGCCGTATCGCGGTGCCCGCCGCCCTTTGGTGCAACCGTGGCGCGCTGCCCGGGCCTGATCTGCGCGAGGCGGGCCGAAGGCACGCGGGCTTCCACCCAGAGCGTCCTGTCATCAGCGATCTGCATGAGCAGGCCACCGGCCGCTATGTGCTGTCCCGGACGAAAGTCATCAGCGACAATGACTCCGGCCTGCGGCGCCCGCAATACCAGCATCCCGTAGTCATGCCGGGCGATGAGTGTCTTGATCTCCCGGTTGCTCAGCCCATAGGAGGCCAGTGTGGCACGGGCCGCCGCCAGCGCGGCATGATTGGCCTGATGAATGCTTTCGGCCTGCTGCAGGCGGGCGCGAGAGACAATCTTCTTCTCTTCCAGGCCCTGCAGCCGTTTCCAGTCGAGCCTGCTTTTACGGTGCTCCGCCTCTGCCCGCAAAAACCCGGCCTCTGCCTGTGCCAGGGCAGTGCTCGTCAGGGTCAGCAGGGGCTGTCCCTGCCTCACCCGGTCACCCAGACGGGCGTGGCGTGCCCGCACCACGCCATCAACGAGGCTGGTGACATCAGCAAGGCGGTACCGGTTGAAAGATACCGTGCCCGGGGCCTGAATCGTTTCCGTTGCAGGCCGGGGCCTCAGGGTCTCCACCGTAAGCCCGATCTGCCTGATTTGCTCCTTCGTCAGGTGGACCTCATCAGCCCGCTCCGGAACCTGCCCCCCCTGATCCGCCTCTTCGGCCACACTTGGTGACGCCAAGGTGATGCAGAAAGACAGAAATAAAATCAATCGCTTCATGGTTGTTGTCCTTTCCGGTTCTCCAGGATGTCCGGGCGTCCTATCGCTGCAGCGACACGGATACGCGCCAGCCAGAGCTGCTTGACGAGCTCCAGGCGTGTCATCCGCGCATTGAGGCTGCGATCGAGATAAACCACGAGGTCGGAGAGATCCATTTCACCGTTTTCGTAGGCGGTTTGCGCCAGGCGTATGTTTTTTTCCGCTTCCGGCGTCTGGCCCTGCACGAACAGCTTCAATGTCCGGCTCGCAACCCCGTATGCCCTGACGGCCGTGGCCACTTCACGCTTCAGCTGCTCGGTGCGCCACCGGGATGCAAGCCGGCTGCGTTCACGTTCGGCAACGGCGGCCTTGTACGCACCCGTATGGGAGTTGAGCACAGGTAGAGGAATGTTTACGCCAACGCCGAGAATACGGTCGTGCGTATCCTGTCCGGCCAGCAGGCTCAGTGTCGGATCGGGAATGCGCTCGAGTCCGGCCAGCTGCGCCTTGGCCTCGCCTGCCCTGGCACTTGCCTTCACCGCTTGCAAGTCCGGCCGCGAGGCCAGCGCCAGGCGCACCGCATCGGCGGGTGGCTCCCAGCTGCGATCGAGGGCGGGAAGGATGACACGCAGCTCATGTCCGGCCTTTTCCGCGAGGCCAAGGGCATTGGCCATGTCCCGCTCCGCCATCAGACGTGATTGCTCCGCCTGTGCGGCCATGGAAACCGCACTGGCATAAGATGCGCGCGCGAGGTTGACATCCAGCATGCTTTTCTCACCGGCGGCATAGCCCTGTTTTACCGCATCGAGTAACCGCTGCATGATCTCACGCTGTTGTCGGCGGACGTCTTCGCCGTGGGTAAAGAAATCCAGCATGACTGCTGCCCTGGCAGCTGCGAGCATCCGCCGCTGCCGCGCATCCCTGGCGCGGTTCTTTGCTGCCTCCAGCATGGCGGCCGCCGCCCGGCCCCTGCTGGCGCGCTTGCCGGGGATTTCAATCTGCTGTGACAGGGTTACGTAGTAGTCAGCGGTGATGTTGGTTCGATCGGCAAACCGCCTGCGCTGTGGTTCGACCAGAAGTTCGGGATTATAGGCATAGGACGACTGCTCACGCAGCAACCCCCTTGCCGCCGCTACGTCCTGCTCCGCCATATGCATTTCAGGATGCGTCTCGGCCGCAAGGTGCATGGCCTTATCAAGTGTTAACGATTCAGCATGCAGCGCACACGGCTGAAAAAGCAGCACGCCTGTGCATACCAGAATAAACTGAAAAATTCGCACGGTTCCCCCATGTGGTGGTTTGTGATGGATGGGGTTGCCGAAGACCGTGGCAGGCTGCGCCAACGGCACTATGGCCGTCAGATCAGCCTAACGGTCCTCAGCTGTACGATGGCTTGGGTGGATGCTCTATGCGGTGTGGAATGTTGACGATAGCCAATGCTGCCAGCGCAAAGCCCTGCCCGGCAAATGCCGACGGGGCACCCTGTTGGTGCGGACTATCGTCAAGAAACACGTGGGAGGCATGGATCTGACATGCCGTGTCAAGGAGCGTGGTGCCGGAGCTGCCCGCCTTGCCGTCCTGCTGCGCGATATACGTGTCTCCGGCATCGATATGATGCACATGGATATTCAGCCCGCAGGCAAACATCGAAAGCTGCAGGGCCACAAAGGCAACCAGAGCAATGCCACGCATGCCGGCACAGTAGCAAACCATGAAGCGATTGTCACAGCCTGCCGCGCTGCCGGCCCTGTTCACAAGGCTATTTCAAAGCGCAGCAGTGCGACCCTGATGCTGCCGGCAGCCCTCTCCCCTCCCGGGTGCCTGATCCATTGCATGGAAGGCTGGATGGCGAGCCATGAGGCGGCCGTGGCCCGATAGGTCACCTCCAGCACCGTCTCCGTGGCCTGATGCGTGGAGGCACTTGCGATGGTCATGCCGACATCATGCTGTTGCTGCCACGGCACGATATCGCGCATATGCAACTCTCCACCGGCAACAGACCCGGCTCCGTCTCAACGGTCACAGGCAAAGCAGCGCGCACGGATAAAATACACTGTGCTGGCGGCCTGGCGTCGAGGCTGCATAATGCAGGGTTCATGAAACGCTATCTCCTCAAACGTCTGCTTGGCATGGCGCCGCTGCTGCTCGGCATCACGATTATTTCGTTCGGCATCATGCATGTCGCCCCGGGCGAGCCGGCGATCGCAGGCCAGGAGTTCAACCCCAGGATATCGGCGCAGGACATCGAGCGTCTCAGGGCCTATTACGGCCTCGACAGGCCACTCTACGAGCAATACTGGCACTGGCTGAAACGCCTGGCGGTACTGGATTTCGGTGAATCCTTTTCGGCCGACCACCGGCCGGTACTGGACAAGGTGGCCGAACGCCTGCCTGTCACGATCTGGATCAATGTGCTGGCCCTGGCCCTGATCCTGCTCGTCTCGATTCCGATTGGTGTACTCTCCGCCGTGCGCCGGAACTCCGCACTTGACCGCATGCTGACGGTATTCGTGTTCATCGGCTTTGCAATTCCATCTTTCTGGCTCGGGCTGCTGCTGATGTATGCATTCGGCGTGCAGCTTTCCTGGCTGCCGATTTCCGGCATCCACGACTATGACTGGCGGCAGCTCGGCTTCTGGCAACAGCAGCTTGATCTGGCCCACCACCTGATTTTACCGGTATTTGTTTCCGCCATCGGCGGGCTGGCCGGCATGAGCCGCTTCATGCGCTCCGGCATGCTGGAGGTGATTCGCGCCGACTATATTACCACCGCCCGCGCCATGGGGCTGCCGGAAACCACCATCCGCTACCGATATGCGCTGAAAAACGCGATGCTGCCGATCATCACACTGCTTGGTCTTTCGGTACCCGGCCTGATCGGTGGCTCGGTGATTGTTGAGCAGCTTTTCTCGATTCCGGGCATGGGGCTGCTGTTTTATGAGGCGGTGCTGACGCGCGATTACCCGCTCGTCATGGCCATTACCGTTATTGGCGCCGTACTGACGCTCATCGGCAACCTGCTGGCCGACCTTGCCTATGCCTGGGCTGATCCGCGTATCCGCCACGGAAATAAAAGATGAACCACAGAGGCACCGAGACACCGAAGGATGCCTTGTCAGACAAGGTTATTGGTGCAGCCATTGAGGTGCACCGGCATTTAGGGCCAGGACTATTGGAATCTGCTTATGAAGAATGCCTGTGCCATGAACTGACCTTGCGGGAAATGGCATTCAATCGCCAAGTCCCTCTGCCGCTTGAATACAAAGGTATCCATCTGGACTGCGGCTATCGAATGGATGTGTTGGTCGAAAGCACCCTGGTCATCGAGATCAAGGCCGTGGAGCGATTGATGCCTATCCACGAAGCCCAGCTATTATCCTATTTGAAGCTTGGTGGGATCAAAACGGGCTTATTGCTAAACTTTCATGTCCCTGTTCTTAAACATGGCATCAAACGGTTGGTTCTGTGAATAACACCCTCCGTGCCTCTGTGTCTCTGTGGTTAAATCATCCCCTGCTCTGTGTGGGCGGCGGCATTGTCGCGCTTGTTGCCCTGCTCGCCATATTTGCCCCCCTGATTGCCCCGTACGACCCGACAGCCATCGATGTGCACGCCATCCTGCTGCCGCCTTCGTGGTCACACTGGTGCGGTACGGACACGCTCGGCCGCGATGTGTTTTCCCGCATGCTGTTTGGCGCACGCGTATCGCTGGCCGTGGGCTTTGTCGCGGTCGGCATCGCCATTGCCATCGGTGTGCTGCTTGGTGCGCTGGCGGGACACCTGGGCGGCTATGTCGATGCGACCATCATGCGCGCCACCGATATGGTGCTGTGTTTCCCCACCTTTTTCCTGATTCTCGCGGTCATCGCCTTTCTGGAGCCGTCCATCTGGAACATCATGATTGTCATCGGCCTGACATCATGGATGGGCGTAGCACGCCTCGTACGTGCAGAGCTTCTGTCCCTGCGTGAGCGCGAGTTTGTGCTGGCGGCCAGGGCGCTTGGCGTGTCCGGGCTGCGCCTTGTCTGGCGCTATTTGCTCCCCAACGCCATGGGGCCGATTCTCGTCTCCGCTGTACTCGGCATTGCAGGTGCCGTGCTGGTCGAATCGGGCCTGTCCTTTCTCGGACTCGGCGTACAGCCGCCCGACCCGTCCTGGGGCAACATTCTCACCGAGGGCAAGGACAACATCCAGATTGCCTGGTGGCTGTCATTCTTTCCGGGGCTGGCCATCCTGATCACCGTGCTGGGCTACAACCTGCTGGGCGAAGGCCTGCGTGACCTCACCGACCCACGCCTTCAGGGTGGAAAATGAGCGAAAAGAAAGATACACACTACATGAGGCTGGCGCTGGAACAGGCTGAAACTGCGGCAGAAAGCGATGAGGTGCCTGTCGGCGCCGTGCTCGTGCTCGATGACGGCCGGGAGTTCGCCGCACACAATGCGCCCATCACGCTCGCCGATGCCAGCGCGCATGCCGAGATGCGCGTGATCCGCGCTGCCTGCCAGGCTGCGCAGAACTACCGCCTGCCCCGCTCCACCCTTTACGTGACGCTGGAGCCGTGCCTGATGTGCTGCGGCGCCATCATCCACGCGCGCATCGGCCGCGTTGTTTACGGTGCAACGGATCCCAAAACCGGCGCCGTTGCATCCCTCTATCAGGCCCTGAATGACAGGCGACTCAATCACCAGCCGGCAGTCACTGGCGGAGTCCTCGCCGGGGAAAGCAGCAGGCTGCTCCGCGCCTTCTTTCAGAAGCGCCGGAGCTGACCCCTCCCCTTCAGCTTATCTGTCTTGGTACGGGCAGTGACAGGCCGGTGCTGTTGCGCATGAGCATCGCCTTCAGGGGGCCGGCATTGCCGACAAGGCGCATGCCGAAGTTGCGAAGCTGCGGCAAAAGCGGCCAGTCGCACGTAAAGAGCTGATGAAAGCCCTCCATTGTGCCCATCACGCTCAATATATCGGGCATGCGCTTGCGCATGTAGCGCTTCAGCACGTCCATATCGCCAATGTCCTCGCGAAAGCGGCGCGCATCGACAATTTCCTGCGCCAGCACCATGGCATCGCGCAGGCCGAGGTTCACGCCGAGGCCGGCCAGCGGATGAATCGTGTGCGCCGCATCCCCGATCAGCGCCAGCCGCGGACGCACGACATGCGCGGACAGGCGTGCCTTCAGCGGAAAGGCAGCGCGCTCGCCCACCACCTCGATGCGCCCCAGCACGGGACCGAAGGCAAGATTCAGGGCCTCCAGAAAGCCGGCATCATCCAGCGCCATAAGACGCCCGGCCTCCGCATTTTCCGCGCTCCAGACAATCGAGCAGAGCCCGTCCGTCATGGGCAGAAAAGCCAGCGGTCCGGTGGGCAGGAAGCGCTGATAGGCCGTATCGCGATGTGGTAGCTGCGGCCTGACTGTAGCCACGATGCCCTTCTGCCTGTAATCGCGCTCGACGCGCAGGCCGATGCCCGCCTTTTCCCGCAGCCATGAACGGGCGCCATCGGCGCCGATGACCAGCGGCGCGACAAACTCGCGACCGTCGCCAAGCCGCAACGACGCCTGATCAGAGGCCCAGCGCACATCTGCAATCTCGGCCGGACAGTACTGATGCACGTTGTCCGCCTCGTGCAGCACTTCCTGCATGGCCTCGCACAACCGGCTGTTTTCACTCAGCCAGCCCAGGGCATCGGTGTCGATTTCGTTGCTCTCGAAGCGAATGCTGCCGGCATGCTGACCGTCCCAGACGCGCATGGCGCGGATGGGCGCCGCGTGTGGCTCAAGATGCGGCCAGACACCCAGGCCACGCAGAATCTCGACATTGCCGGCCACGATGGCGCTGACACGCATGTCACGACCGAGCGAAAGTCCCGGGACATGCTCGTCGCGCTCAAACAGCCCGACATCAAGGCCCGTGCCCTTCAGGGCGCAGGCAAGCGACAGGCCGACCATGCCGCCGCCGACAATCAGCACATCATGTCTGGTGGCTGTCATGTGCCCTGCCCCTGCATCTGGCTCAGGCCTGCGGCATGGCGCATCAGCCAGTTCCTGGCTATGGGCAGCCGCTGCATCACCTGCAGCCCCCAGCCCCGCACGAAGCGCACGGGAGCCAGGTCGTTGTTGAACACGGCATTCAGCCCCTCCGTAAAGGCCACGACCGCTGCATTATCCATGCAGCGCGCATCCGCATAGGTCTCCAGCACGATGCGGCCGCCCACATCACGTCCGCCTTCGACGGCGGCCCGTACAGCACCGCCCAGAGCCCGGACATCGCGCAGGCCGAGATTCAGCCCCTGGCCGGCTACCGGATGCAGCGTATGCACGGCATTGCCGATCAGGGCCAGGCGTGCCGCCGTGCGCGCTGTGGCCTGACGCAACTCGAACGGGAAACAGGCCCTCGGTCCGGTCTTCACAATGCCGCCGCATTTCGCGCGCAACCTCTCGCCCATGGCACGGTTCAGACTGCGCAGAAATACCGTATCAGGCATGACAAGGCAGCGGGCTGCCTCTTCCGGCGTCTGGGTCCAGACAATCGAAAAGCGTTCCTCATCGAGCGGTAGCAGTGCCAGCGGACCGCTTGTGCGAAAGCATTCGTAAGCAATATAGGCATGCGGCTTTGCGGGCGTTACCGAGGCGACGATGCCAAAGCGGTTGTGATCCCAGCCCAGCGTGCCAATACCGGCCATGCGCCGAATCTGGCTGTTCGTGCCATCCGCACCAACGAGCAGCGCACATTTCAGATGCTTTTCCCCGCCCGCGTCCCGGATATGCACATGCATCACATCATCAGCAAGCCCGATTTCCTGCACGCTGGCCGGGCAGTACGTGTCCACGTTTTCCTTCAGATGTGCGCGCATCGCGGACAGGATATGCGCGTTTTCCACGACATAGCCGAGCGCATCAACGTGGGCCTGACGGTGATGGAGCTGCACCATGCCACGATTGTCCACCTCACACACGAACACCTGCCTGATCGGCGCCGCCCGCTGCGCCCTGATGTCCGGCCACACGCCGAGCGCATCGAGGTGGCAGCGTGAGCCATGGGAAAGCGCAATGACGCGCTCCGGCAGACCGGGCCTGGCCTGCGGCGGCTGGCACTCGATCATCGCAATGTTCAGGCCCAGGGCCTGTAGCTCCAGCGCCATGGCAGCGCCGCACATGCCGCCGCCAACGATGATGATGTCATAATTTCTTCTGCGCCTGGCCATATTCAAAGCCTACTATATCCGGAGGGCCTGTGAAATGCCGACCCTGCGACCAACTGCAAGGCCGAGCTGCGATGCCGCGCTTGCCTGGTTGGCAGCGATTTCCACCAGGCCATTCGCATTTTCATACCAGAAACACGCTCCCTGCTGCACATCGCCGAACGTCCGCACCCGCTCAAGCCTGCTGCCTGCCACCTCGATCACTGCATTCCGGGCCAGCGTCTGTGCCCGGATGCCTGTCATCGCATTGCCATAGTGGTCAACGTAGATGACCTCAGCAAGATCATCCGGCCACGCCGCGTAGCGCTTGTCGGCGGCCACCGGCCGGGAATGCGGCATGTCGCCATTCGCGAGCATGGCGGCCACCGGTGTAAACAGATCGCGCCCGTGAAAGCTGGCTGACAGCCGGACCGGCCGCCAGAGCACTTCGCGCACCTCTGACTCGGTGGCCCGGCGACGGACTATCTCGAACAGGCCGTTGTCCGGCCCCACAAACCAGCGGCCATCCACCTGCACGGCAAGCGGCCGGCGCGCAGAGCCAACGCCAGGATCGATCACACACAAAAACACCGAGCCCGGTGGAAATTCATCAATATATGCGGCCAGCAGATAGGCAGAGGCGCGTGCGTTGAAACGCGGCGCGTCAGCAAACAGGCGCACCACCGGTGTGCCGGGAGCCTGACGGTACAGTACCGCCTCCATCTGGCCCATATATGGCCCCCTATGGCCAAAATCGGTGAATATCACGATCATACATGAAGCCTAGACATCATGGCTGCCCCTTGAAAGGAGGGTGACTCACCATCCTTGAGGT
>CAZROR010000019.1:0-24827 GCA_964601765.1 uncultured Zetaproteobacteria bacterium | reverse complement strand
AGGAGCAAAAGTTTTTCTGGGTAAATAGTGCCGCACTCGGGCAAGGGCCCTTGAATCATAAACCAAAAGGTGAGGAGGCGAGAAAGTGAAGATACGACATTTATGTACATTGGTCGCGGGTGCGGCTCTTGTGCTGGCAAGTGGCAATGCAATGGCCGCCAAGAAGGCGGAGCATATGTATGGCTCTGCGCCATCCACGGTGAACGCACCGACTAAACCGAAGGCACCACCGATATCCGACAAGGAGTTTGCCATCGGCAAGCGCATTTTCTTCCAGCGCTGTGCCGGTTGCCATGGTGTGTTGCGTAAGGGCGCGACGGGCAAGCCGCTGACAACGGATATCACGCTGCAGCGTGGTACGGAAACCCTGGTGGCGACGATTACCTATGGTACTTCCGGCGGCATGCCGTCATGGGAAGGCGTGCTGTCGCCGAAGGAAATCAATATCATGGCGCGCTACATCCAGCATGAGCCGCCGCAACCGCCGGAACTCGGCATGAAGAAGATGATGGCCTCGTGGAAGGAGTTTATTCCTCCCGCCAAGCGGCCGAAGAAGAAGATGAACAACTACAACATCTCCAACTTCTTCTCCGTAACGCTGCGCGATGCCGGCAAGGTGGCGCTGATTGATGGCGACACGAAGAAGATCGTCAACATCGTGGATACCGGCTATGCGGTGCATATCTCACGCCTGTCCGAATCGGGCCGCTACATCTATGTCGTGGGTCGCGACGGCAAGGTTGTGCTCATCGACCTGTGGATGAAGAAGCCGGACCGCGTGGCTGAAATCAAGCCCTGCATGGAGGCGCGCTCGGTCGAGACGTCGAAGTACAAGGGCTTTGAGGACAAGTACGCGATTGTCGGCTGCTACTGGCCACCGCAATATGTCATCATGGATGGCCCGACGCTGAGGCCCATCCGTGTTGAGGGCACGCGTGGTACGACGATTGACAACGAGTACCACCCCGAGGTGCGCGTTGCCGCGATCATCGCCAGCCATCAGCATCCGGAATTCATGGTCAACCTGAAGGAAGCCGGCAAGGTGCTGCTCGTGAACTACGCGAACCTGAAGGCACTGCGGGTGACGAGCATCGAGGCGGACAAGTTCCTGCATGACGGCGGCTGGGATCGCACGCATCGCTACTTCATGGATGCAGCGAACAAGTCCAATATCATCGATGTCATCGACTCCAAGGGCCAGCGGCTGGTCAAGAGGGTCAAGGTTGGCAAGATCCCGCATCCGGGACGTGGCGCCAATATCATGGATCCGCAATATGGCCCGGCCTGGGTGACCGGCCACCTGGGTGACGACTTCCTGGCCGTGATTGGCACGGATCCGAGGAAGCACCGGAAGTATGCCTGGAAGGTTGTGCGGAAGCTCCCGATGGAGGGCAGCGGCAACCTGTTTGTGAAGACACATCCGAAGTCCCATCACCTGTGGGCCGACAACCCGCTGAATCCGGATGCCGAGACCTATGGCCAGGTTGCGGTGTTTGACATCAACAACTTCGACAAGGGCTACAAGTTGATTAACGTGGCCAAGGATGCCGGTGTACCCGGTACGCCGCGTGTCGTCGAGCCGGAGTTCAACAAGGGCGGTGACGAGGTCTGGATTTCCGTCTGGAACCCGCAGGGCAAGCCATCAGCCATCGTCGTCTACGATGATGCGACTCTCAAGGTCAAGACTGTCATCAAGGACAAGCGTCTGGTGACTGCTACCGGTAAATTCAACGTGTACAATACACGGCACGATATTTACTGATCGGCATGGAAAAGCCGGGAGGAATCCCTCCCGGCTTTTTCTTACACATCTACAACGGGAGGGTGATATGGATTGTGGTTCCTGTGTTTATTTTGTCGGTGCCGGCCCCGGTGATCCGGAGCTGCTGACGGTCAGGGCTTACAGGCTGATTCAGCAGGCCGAGGTCATCGTATACGATCGTCTCGTATCGGAAGAGATCATGGCCATTGCGCCCAAGGGGGCAGCCAGGATCTATGTTGGCAAGAGCGCCGGCCATCACCACATGACACAGGACGAAATCAATAACCTTCTTGTCCGTCTTGGGAAAACCGGACGCAGGATCGTTCGTCTCAAGGGCGGGGATCCGTTTATTTTCGGTCGTGGGGGCGAAGAGGCCCTTGTACTTCGCGAACATGACATTCCCTTTGAAGTGGTTCCCGGCGTGACATCGGCAGCCGCATGTACGGCCTATGCCGGCATTCCGCTCACACATCGCGGCCTGGCGACAGGGGCTCGCATTGTCACCGGCCACTGCCGTGCCAACATGCCGCTGAATCTGAACTGGGAAAGCCTCGCTGATCCGGATACCACGCTGGTTGTCTATATGGGTCTGATGCACCTGGAAGAAATCAGCAGTAAACTGATCGCAGCCGGGCTGTCACCGGATACTCCGGCAGCTGTAATCGAAAACGGCACTACGCCACGTCACCGTATTTGTACTGATACGCTCGCAGGTCTTCCGGAGCAGGTGCGCAGGCAGCAGTTCCGTACCCCTTCGCTTATTGTCATTGGCAAGGTAGTGTCGCTCGCTGATATGCTCGACTGGTTTCAGCCTTATGCCGATGATGCAGAGGAAACAAGCGACTTGCAGCCCGTTCGGGCTGAGGCATAAGCTCCGTTCACTTTGTTTTGCCCGGCAGGGGCAGGAGCAGAAGAAGCTCAAGGCTTTACAAATTGCGTACAGTGAAAGGATGGCAGTACATGTTAATCACTGGCCTTGCATGTTCCATCTGGCTTTTGAGTGTCATGGTTTCTCCCGCCACCGCAGCCGCAATAACACCTGCCCGAAAGGCTGAGCTTATCCATCTGCTGAAGCAGGATTGCGGTTCCTGCCACGGCATGACGCTGAAAGGAGGCCTGGGCCCTCCGCTCTTGCCGGAAATCATGTCTGCACGCTCACCCGCGGCACTACGTACGATTATACTGGATGGTGTCCCGGGTACGCCGATGCCACCATGGCGCAGTGAACTGACGGTTCCCGAGGTGGACTGGCTGGTTCACATGCTGCAACGCGGGGTGCCTGATGAGTAAATACTTCCATATCGGTATGGCCCTGCTCCTGATGTTTGCGGCAGATGCGCATGCAGATGCGCTGCGTGGTACGGGTGATATGGGCATCATCATTGAACGCGCGACTGGCGAAGTGCTGATTGTCGAAACAACCCATCAGACAATTCTTGGCAAGGTTGGCGGGCTGGGGGATCTTTCACACGCCTCGGTTGTATTTTCCCGTGACGAGCGCTATGCCTACGTGTTCGGGCGCGATGGCGGACTTTCAAAAATTGATTTGCTCAGGGCCCGGCTGGTCAGGCGTGTCATGCAATCAGGCAACAGCATCGGTGGGGCTATCTCACAGGACGGCCATCTGATCGCCGTCTCCAATTATGTGCCGGGTGGTGTCAAGGTATTTGATGCCGATAGCCTCAGGCTTGTCAGTGACATCCCCGCCACGTACGGCACACAGGGAAAGCGATCGAAGGTGGTGGGGCTTGTGGATGCCCCGGGTCAGCGGTTTGTTTTTTCGCTCTATGATGCGGGAGAAGTCTGGGTGGCTGATATGCACACTCCGCCAAAGCCGGTGATCCGGAAATATCATCACGTCGGCAGGTTGCCATACGATGGTCTGATCACGCCGGACGGGCGTTACTACATCGCCGGCCTGTTCGGCGAGGACGGCATGGCGCTGCTTGATCTGTGGCACCTTGATGCCGGCATCCGCCGCATCCTGCCGCATTACGGCAGGGGCGAGAAAAAATTGCCCGTGTACAAAATGCCGCACCTGGAAGGCTGGACCCAGGCCGGGACCGAATTATTTGTCCCCGCCGTTGGTCACCATGAAGTGCTGACTGTCGAGGCAGGGAGCTGGCGGGCCACTGGTCATATTCCCGTCTATGGGCAGCCGGTCTTTGTCATGGCGCGTCCGGACGGGCGCCAGGTGTGGGTAAACTTTGCTCACCCCCTGAACGATACGGTACAGGTGATTGATGTACCAGGCCACCGTATCATCAAAACGCTGAAGCCTGGCAAGGCTGTGCTGCACATGGAGTTCACACCCAGGGGAGAACAGGTATGGATTTCCGTACGCGACGAGAACAGGGTGGATATCTATGACACGGAAACCATGAAAAAAATAAAATCACTGCCGGCCGATGCCCCCAGTGGCATCTTTTTTACTGACCGCGCGCACAGGACGGGGTTGTAGCCATGAATGATCTTCAGCGACGCCTGCTTGACATCTATCAACAGAAGATGCCTGTTTCACCAACACCCTATGCCGATATTGCCAGAGAGGTGGGTGTAAGCGAGGACGATGTACTTGACGCTCTGAAGGATATGACGGCAAGTGGCGTGGTCAGCCGTGTTGGCCCGGTATTTCAACCGGGCACGGTCGGAATCAGCACGCTTGCCGCCATGGCTGTACCGGTTTCACAGCTGGAGAGCGTCGCGGCACTGGTTAACGGCTACCCGGAGGTGAACCACAATTATGAGCGTGAGCACCGGCTGAACCTGTGGTTTGTGATTACCGCAAGCTCCGAGAAGCGCATTCAGGAAATCCTGGACGATATTGAGGAGCGTACAACGATTCCGGTCATGTCGCTGCCGATGCAGGAGGCCTTCCACATTGACCTCGGATTCAAGCTGCTGTGGGAGTAGCCGGCCTTAATGCCCGTGAGATCAGGCTGGTTGCCGCTATTCAGGCCGGCCTGCCCCTGGTCTCACGTCCCTATGCGGTTGTCGGTGAGGCCATCGGCATGCGGGAAGATGAAGTGATCGCCTGCATCCGGCGCATGTGCGCGGATGGCATCATCAAGCGGCTGGGGATCGTTGTGCGGCATCATGAGCTGGGGTATGCGGCCAATGCCATGGTGGTCTGGGATGTTCCGGACGCAGGCGTGGCTGTCATCGGTAACAGGATGGGGCAGATGGCGTTTGTCACACTGTGCTATCGGCGCCCCCGTCGGTTGCCTGACTGGCCCTACAATTTGTTTTGCATGATTCATGGTAAAGACCGACAGATTGTCATGCGTAATATTCAGGACGTGATAAGCTATTGTCGGCTTGATGGGGTACCTTATGAGGTGTTGTTCAGTCGCAAACGATACAAGCAGCATGGTGCCCGTTATGTTGCGCCCGGGCACACGGTGGATGCTGTCTGCGGGCAGGTGTAAAGGGACTGATGCATGAATGCAGTCGAGCGTGCCGTCATCAATACGCTTCAGGATGGCTTTCCCATCACGGAACGCCCTTTTGCCGAGGCTGCCGAGGCATTGGGCCTGAGCGAGGATGTGCTCATTGATTGCCTGAAGATGCTGCTTGAGGAAAAGGTGCTCAGCCGATTCGGTCCCGTCTACCACGCCGAGCGGATGGGCGGAGGGCTGATGCTGGCTGCGATGCGCGTGCCTGCCGCTGAGTTTGAGCGTGTGGCCGAACAGGTGAATGCCTTTGATGAAGTGGCGCACAATTATGAGCGTGATCATGCATTCAACATGTGGTTTGTGCTGGCCACGGAATCGGCCACACACATGGACGAAGTTCTTGCTGCGATAGAGGAAAAAACGGGTCTTCACGTCTATACCATGCCAAAGATCGAGGAGTTTTACGTGGGTCTGAGGTTTGAGGTATGAGCCAAGGCGGGCAGACCATGGATGCCACGGATCGGCGCATTATCGTGGCGACTCAGGATGGATTGCCACTTGTCCCACGGCCCTATCATGCTATCGCCGAGCAGCTTGGGTTATCCGCCGGAGAGGTCATGCAACGCATGCGGCGTATGCAGGAAAATGGCATCATTCGGCGTATCGCGGCTGTCCCAAATCACTACGCCCTGGGTTACACGGCCAACGGCATGTCGGTCTGGGATGTAGATGACGCACATGTACGCGAACTTGGCCGCCGCGTGAGCGAGTTCGGATTTGTCAGCCACTGTTATCTTCGCCGACGCAGCCTGCCCGACTGGCCCTACAACCTGTTTGCCATGGTGCATGGACGCAATCGGCGTGAAGTGGAGACAAAGGTACAGAAGATCAGGTTCATGCTTGACCGGCACCTGTGTGGCTATGCGGTGCTGTACAGCACGCGCATACTGAAGAAAACCGGCCTGCGATTGCACGGCTGAGGGGGAAGAAGGGATGTTTCGAATTTCACAGTACATGCGGGAGCTGGCCAGGCCGACACCGCCCGCGCCAAAGCAGGCCCCTGCAGGGCCTGTCGTCGTCTGGAATCTGATTCGACGCTGCAACCTGGCCTGCAAGCATTGCTATTCGATTTCTTCGGATACGGATTTTGCCGGAGAGCTGTCCACGAGCGAAGTCTTTGCGGTCATGGACGATCTGAAGGCCTTTGGCGTGCCTGTACTGATTCTTTCCGGAGGAGAGCCCCTGCTTCGCCCTGACATCTTCGAGATTTCCACACGCGCAAAGGCAAAGGGCTTTTATGTCGGCCTGTCCAGTAATGGCACGCTGATTAGCGAGGAGAATATCGGCAATATTGCCGCTGTCGGATACAACTATGTAGGTATCAGCCTGGATGGCATCGGGGAAACACACGACCGGTTTCGGCGTAAAAAGGGGGCATTCGATGCATCCCTGCACGCCATCCGGCTCTGTAGCGAGCTGGGCATCAAGGTCGGCATCCGCTTTACGATGACTGCAGACAATGCCCATCACCTGCCGGATATGCTCAGATTGCTGGATGATTATGATATCGACAGGTTTTATTTCTCGCACCTGAACTATGCCGGCCGGGGCAATATCCATCGTCAGGATGACGCGGTTTTTGAGGCAACGCGGCGATCCATGGATCTGCTGTTTGATACCTGCTGGCGCTATGTCGAACAGGGCAAGGCCAAGGAATTTGTTACCGGCAATAACGATGCCGATGGCGTGTATCTGCTGTACTGGATTCGCAGGCATTATCCGGAGAGGGAAGCGGATATGCGTACCAGGCTGGCCCAGTGGGGAGGCAATTCCACCGGTGTGAACATCGCCAACATCGACAACCTGGGTAATGTGCATCCGGATACGATGTGGTGGAATTATACGCTGGGCAATGTGCGCGACCGGCCATTCTCCGAAATCTGGCCGGATACGTCCGATCCTTTCATGGCCGGCCTGAAGGCAAGGCCTCGCCATATCAAGGGACGATGCGGGCAGTGTGCATATTTTGACATCTGCAATGGTAACACGCGTGTGCGCGCCTATCAGCTGACCGGCGATTTCTGGGCCGAGGATCCGGGCTGCTACCTGAGTGATGAGGAGATTGGTATCAGCACACCGGCGAATCGGCTGAAAAACATGCCCTATGTTCCCGCGCGTCTTAGAAAAGCAGGATAAGCTTTTTGCCTTCCGGAAAGGGGAATAAAGGCGCCAGGATACCGGGGAAACATCCGGAGAGAGAGATGCATGTGCTTATCCCAAAGGTTTTCCACATATGTTGTATGGATCGTATGGCCATCTTTCTTGTCTCTATTCTCATGTTTGGTGCGGGTGCAAGGCTGGCAGGTGCGAGTGAGTTGTCGTTGGCCCTGAATCTCTACGCCAGGCATTGCGCTGTTTGTCATGGCCAGCATCGCCTTGGTGGTATGGGCACGGCCCTGCTGCCGGAGAATCTGTACCGCTTGCCACGTAAAAAGGCTACGGGTGTGATTGCCCATGGCGAACCCGTCACACAAATGCCGGCGTTTGGCAACAAGCTGTCGGAAAAGGAAATCCAGGCCCTGGTGGATTATATCTATTCGCCTTTGCCGGAGATGCCGCGCTGGGGAAAGGCGGAGATTGAGGCCAGCCGGATCATTTACTATCCACCCGGCAGCCTGGGTGATACGCCGGTATACAAGGCCGATCCATTGAACCTGTTTCTGGTCGTCGAGATCGGTGATCACCATGTCACGGTACTTGATGGCGACCGCCTTGCCCCTATCTATCGCTTCAAGAGCCGTTTCGCCCTGCATGGCGGACCGAAGTTCTCTCCGGACGGGCGCTACGTCTATTTTGCCTCGCGTGATGGCTGGATCAGCAAGTTCGACATGTACAATCTGAAAATGCTGGCCGAGGTGCGTGCCGGTATCAATACGCGAAATCTGGCGATTTCCGGTGATGGTCGATATATCATGGTTGGGAACACGCTTCCCCACAGTGTTGTCATTCTTGATGCGAGGGACCTTTCCGTGCTCAAGGTCATCCCGGTCACTGACAAGGCACGCCAAAGATCCTCGCGGGTCAGCGCAGTATATCAGGCCGCACCACGGCACAGCTTCATCGTGGCGCTGAAGGACCTGAAAGAAATTTGGGAAATCTCCTATGCGGATGACGCCCGGGCCCCCTATACGGGGCTTGTACACGATTACCGCAAGGATTCCGGCGATGACGTGCAAGGCAGGCGCGAACGTTTTCCGATACGACGGATAGCGGTCGATGAATACATGGATGATTTCATGTTCGACCAGCACTATCGCTTCCTGATCGGTGCCAGCCGTGGAGGTGGCGGCGGACGTGTCATCTATCTGGATGGCGGCGTGGTAGCGGCCAGGATAGATATACCCGGCATGCCGCACCTGGGCTCAGGTATCACCTGGACATACAAGGGGCATCGGGTGATGGCCACGCCGAACCTGAAGGAGGGGGTGGTGAGCGTGATTGACATGCAGACCTGGCAAGTCATCAGGCGCATCAAGACGCTCGGTCCGGGGTTTTTCATGCGCAGCCATGAAAACACACCCTATGCCTGGACAGATGTGTTTTTCGGCCCGAACAGGGATGTCATGCACGTAATTGACAAGCGGACACTAAAGATTGTTAAGACGCTGCGACCGTCTCCGGGCAAAACCTCGGCACATGTCGAGTTCGACCGCTACGGCCGGTATGCCCTGGTCAGCATCTGGGACATGGATGGTGCCATTGTTGTCTATGACGCAAGGACGCTGAAGGAAATCAAACGCATCCCGATGAAAAAGCCTTCCGGCAAGTATAATGTCTACAACAAGATTCACCGCTCGGAGGGCACCAGCCACTAGGGCCGGACCCTAAATTATGGTCGACCTGATGCAGGGGTGAAGTCCGTTTTGAGCGGAGCCTCCAGAAAAGCGGTTTTCCTTGCCCAGCAGTTGTCTTTGATCAGCATCAGATAAAGCCCTCCATCATGAACGCTCCAGTAGTAACTGCCCGGATTCATGCGCTTGCCCCGGCAGGCATAACGCCCGCCATGATCGGCAATTGTCAATCGATTGCCTTCCACTCTGAATGTTCCTTCGACAAAGACCGTATTACCCGAGTAAATCCTGAAAGTTCCCTCGCGGGTCATCTCCATGGCATAACCACGCAGGCCCAGCAGTCCATAGGGAAATGCTGAATGTCCCGATTCCTTTGCGACAGCCCCAAAAGGAATGAGCATGGCCAGGAACATGGCCGAAATTACTTTCAACATGAGCTCGGTACCTCCTTGTAAAATTTATGGTTGTTCAGCCTATGATGCATGTACACCTGATACAGCACCAAGAATGGCGACCAGGCTCAAAACCAGGAGAATGGACAGTAGCCGGTGAGCCAATCTGAGCGCTCTGCCGGGATTGCGCCGGGCGCTATCCTGCACGTGTTGCCCGAGAAAAAACGGTTCGATGACAAAGAGTATTACTGTAAACACGAGCCAGATGAAGGTCATCAGGTGTACCCACCAGAATGTTGGGTTTAGGTATCTGTCCCAGGCATGCAGTGCGGACAGCATGAACATGCCGGACAGCCCGGTAACAAGCGTGACAATCCTTGCCTGTTGCTTAAAACGTCCCTCTACCATGCTGAACAGTGCCAGCCCCTCGCCTGGGTCCGGAATGTGACGGAGGGCTGGGAGCAGCACGGTGGCAATAAAGGCCACACCACCAATCCACAAGACGACACCGATGACGTGCAGAATGCGCGCAACAACCATGACATCACTTTGCATGGCTTGCCTCCATTGCCGTCAATATCCGTCTCCGGTTCAGTTGGACTGTCTCCGGTGGAGGCTGCTTATGATGGCTGCTGTTCAGTGGGAGCAGGTGTTGCTGCTGGAGGGGTCGGGGCAGGGTTGATGATCTCCATCAGGACCAGGGCCAGCACAAACAGGATGATAAAGAAAATGACGTTGCGTTGTGCAAAACGCCTTCCCCGCGCTTCCTCGATCCGATTCAGCACCCAGTCCGTTATGCCATACAACAGAACAGCACCGAGTGTGTAATAGATGGCGAATTCCAAGGTGGCCCCCTTTTATATCCGGTGATTATAGCAGATGTCTGTTATCCGGTTATTTTTGATATGTAAAGGGTGGATTGAAGCAGAAAGCGTCCGGGCGGGGTTGCCGCCCGGACAGGGGGGTCTGTTGATTAAAGGGTCTTGAGGAAAGCGATGATCTTGTCCGCTTTCTTGCCCTTTACGTTCTGCTTGCCCATCTTGGTTTTGGCCTTCGGATTACCGGTGAACTCCTTGATGGCCTTCTTGCTGTTCTTGATCCACTTGCGCAGGTGCTCTTCATCCCACACCCAGTTTGCGTTCTTCAGGGAATCGCTGTACTTGAAACCCGGGAAGGTACCCGCTTTCCTGCCGAAAATTCCCTTCAGCCCGGGGCCAACCTTGTTCTTGTCGCCAAAATCATGGCAGGCCCGGCACTTGCCCTCAGGTCCGGCATTAGCCACTGGCACAGACGTGATACCGACAAAGGCCACGCCTACCAACACGAGTAATATCTTCTTCATTATGAACCTCCTCTATATAATAAGGTGTTAACAACAAGGTGTTAACAACGTTAACAAGCTTTCCAGCCATTGAGGACCAAGGCAAGGCCCTGGCAGCCCAATCAAGTTCTTATCCTCCGATGAACCAGAATCAGCGCAAGAGGAAATATCGCCCGCTGTGGGGGAAATACCTTGACATATGTCAAAGAAGTACAGCTTCGGAGATGAGTAAGATTCGCCGCCTTGAACTTCCGGTCCGGTCGGAAAAGGCGGCCAGATGTACTGCTTGACATATATCAAGGCCATCGTCGGTCGACCGGGGAATAGTTCAAAAATCAACATCCACCACGAAGGAGGGAACCATGGCAGATACACCAACTGAAACCACGCAGGGGCAGGACGCCGATCCGGTATCGGGCTGGCAGGCCTTTCTGGACGACCCGTCCATGCTGCTGTTTCTGGGCATTGCAAGCCCGACACTTCTGTACACGCTCTGGGGCGTGATGGAGATAGTCACATTGCCAATTGCGGGGTATTAGGCGGATGGATGCCGTGACAGATCTGCATGAGCATGAGCTGAGCCCGCGAGAACGCAGAGCGCGGAATCGCTTCGTGGCGCTGTTCGTCGTGCTGGCTGTTCTGGCGACCGTCGTGCTGGTGTGCGGTGTGTTGTCGATGATCTACCCCGATGCGGGCATTCCGTTTTTCTGGATGGCATTTCCCATCGGGCCGCAGCCCGCCCCCATTCCATAAATTCAAAGAGGGAGGATATATATGAGCTATACAAGTCTACAACCCGTCCCGGAGCGACACTGGTGGCGGATGCGCGTGGGCCCGGATGAAAAGATATGGATTACCGTGGCCTATGCCTGGTGTCTGGTCATGGTGGTCTGGATGGTCGGCTGGTACTTCATGGGTGACCAGAACCAGGCCGGCGAAGCGTTCCGTGTCACCCCGGACGGCTTCGCGAACAAGATGGACCAGATGGTCGAGAAGTATCAGCTGCAGGATGATGCCGGCAACCCCATGGAAGAGGGGGAGGCGGGCATTCCGGTCGTCAAGGTGCCGGCGGGTGGCAATGTTTACATCGCCGCGCATCAGTTTGAATGGCCCGTGATTCCGGTGCTGGAGCTGGGAAAAACCTATGTCTTTCATATCTCTTCACAGGATGTCAATCACGGCTTTTCGCTGCTGCCTATTAATCTGAACCTGCAGCTTATTCCCGGATACGACTATGTGCTGCACTTTACACCAAACAAGACCGGTGTTTACCGGTTTGCGTGCAACGAGTATTGCGGGCTCGGCCACCACACGATGGCCGGCAAGCTCTACGTGATCGATACTGCAAATAATGTGGTTCTCGACGGCAAGGGCGGAATCACAGGAGGGGGAGCATAATGGCTGCGACAACCTTGAAAAATCCACAGGATTTTATTACCTGCCCTGACACGGGGCAAAATCTCAACAAGCCGGTCATCGGCCTGGCGAAGGCACACATCTTCACGGCCGTCGTCTACCTGCTGGCCGGTGGGGCGCTTGGGCTTGGCGTGGCGCTGACACGTTGGCCAGCCCTGCACCTGTTGCCTTCAGAGTGGTTTTATATCGCACTCACGGGACATGGTGCAGCGGTGCTGCTGTTCTGGTGCCATATCTTTGAAATAGGCGTTGCCTATTACTTTGTGACGAGCCCGATTAACGCCAGGCTCGCCACGCCGAAGATTGCCTGGCTGAGCTTCTGGCTTATGGTTATTGGCTCGGCCCTAGGTACGGTCATGGTGCTTCTCGGTCAGGCGACTGTGATGTTTTCGGCCTATCCGCCATTAAAGGCAAATCCGCTGTTCTATCTTGGCGTGATTCTGTTCGCCGTTGGCGCCCTGATCCCGATGTTCATCGTGATTGCCACGCTGATCAAGGCGAAGAATGAGCGTACCTATGAGGGGTCCATGCCACTGGCCACCTTCGGCACGCTGGTCTATGCCATCATCGCCATCTTCACCTGGGTGATGGGTGCAGTCATCATGATTCCGACCCTGCTGTGGTCCATGGGGCTCATCCACAACATTGATGCGCAGATGTACCGCCTCGTGTTCTGGGCTCTGGCCCATTCCACGCAACAGGTCAACATCAGCATGCACATCACCATCTGGTATTCGCTGGCGGCCGTGCTGTTCGGCGCCCGTCCGCTGAACGAGAAGGTGAGTCGCATGGCCTTTGTGTTGTATCTGTTTGCCCTGCAGCTTGGCTCGGTTCACCATCTGCTGTCCGATCCCGGCACAAGCTTTGCGTATCGTACGTTTAACACGAGCTATGCCGCCTATCTGGCCGTGCTTGGCAGCCTGATTCACGGACTGACCGTGCCGGGTGGTATCGAGCTGGCACAACGTCGCCGTGGCCTGAACCACGGGCTGTTCGAATGGCTGCGCAAGGCGCCCTGGGGCAATCCAATTTTCTCCGGCTTCTTCCTGTCCGTGGTATGTTTTGGCTTCCTCGGCGGTATTACCGGCGTGACCATGAGTAATCAGCAGATTAATATGATCATCCACAATACCGTCTATGTGCCTGGCCATTTCCACGGCACGGTGGCGACCGGCACGACGCTGGCATTCTTCGCCTTCGCCTACTGGATTGTACCGATGCTGACGCGGCACAAGCTCGCCTTCCCAGGCCTGGCGCGCATGTCCACCTACCTGTTCGGTCTGGGCATGGGCACGTTCGCGCTGTTCTTCATGGCGGCTGGCCATCTCGGCGTGCCACGGCGTCACTGGGACATTACCTTTGCCGATGCCGCACTCGGCTTCGATTTCTCGGCCACGGTGCACATGATGGTGACGGTTGCCGAAATCGGTGCGGCGGTTGGCGGCCTTGGCGCACTGTGCTTCCTCATTTCCATCCTTGGTACCTTCATGGGCAAGGCCGTGGAAAAGGGCGCCGTAGCTCCGCTCGCCGAGCCGGCCGGTGTGGTGGCCGCACGCCTGCATGGTGGCAAGGAGCCGCACATCAAGGGGTTGGAAGTACCCGGCTCCCTCGTGCTCTGCCTGGTACTGCTTACCTTCATCATTGTCTACTACTTCGCCCAGTTCAAATACATAGCAACGATCTGGGGTATCCGGTAGACAACCTGTTAGCTGCGAGGCGTATCACCCCCCCCCCGAACTCTGCACCCTTCCAGAGATCAAGATACGCCTCGCAGCTTTCTACTCCTCCGCGAACGAAAGGAGCTCCACAAGGGGCTCCTTTCTTTTCGTTATCCCTGGGGAGAGGTACAAGCACAATAACAACAAGAAGTTTACCCTTGTTTTCTACCGGGATTGTGTTTCCATCCTTCCATTCAACAGGTAGTGAGGTATGCGGATGAGACGGATTGGCAAAGTTTGGTTGCTGCTCGTGCTGGCCTTTGCTGTCTGGGAGCCTGTTGGTGTGATATCCGCTGCGGGGACAACGGGAGGTACGCAGCATCCCGGCATGAAGCCGTATGGCGATGGCTATGACAGCGATACTGCGCTGAAAATCAGCCAGGCCGCCATCGGTCGCCATCTTGGGGGCTATACATTTCGGGATCGCCAGGGCCATACCGTTCATCTCGAAGACTATCGGGGCAAGCCGCTGGTGATCAGCTTGATATACACGAGCTGCTTTCACATCTGCCCCGCAACTACCCAGAACCTTGCCAAGGCGACAGATGTGGCTCGCAGTGCGGTGGGACAGGATGCATTTAACGTTGTGACCATTGGTTTTGACGCCCTGCACGATACGCCGGAGCGCATGCGGGGTTTTGCGCGGCAGCAGGGAGTGAGTGGTGAAAAAAACTGGGCATTTCTGAGTGCAGACCAGGACACGATCACCCGCCTCGTATCAGATCTCGGATTCCTGTTCACACCATCTCCGAAGGGGTTTGATCATCTGATACAAACGACGGTCGTGGATAAGAGCGGGAAAATCTATCGACAGATTTATGGCATGAGCTTTGATCCGGCCCTGCTCACGGAGGCCCTGAAGGAGCTTGTTTTTGGTCTCAGCCCGGTCACACTCAGTCTGGACTCTCTCATCAACCGGGTGCGGTTGTTCTGTACGGTGTATGACCCTTCAACAGGCACGTATCAGCTCAATTATGCCATGATTTCCGGCATGATCGTTGGCGCGTTTGTCCTGGTCGGTACGGGCATTTTCCTGTTCCGCCTGGTGCGGAACGCGTAGCGGATATCGGCAGCGCGTTCCGGATGCCGCTGGTACGACTATGCCGATTCATTCTGTTCCGTATCGAGGGATGGTTTGCCTCAGCCTTTGGTGAGAACAGCCCGATCTATCACCTGGGTGCTCTCGGATTTTATTTTTTCTACATCATGCTCGCTTCGGGAATCTACCTGTTTTTCTACTATGAGCCTACGGTTACCGGTAGTTATAGCCAGCTTGAATATCTGACGCGAGATCAATGGTATCTGGGCGGGGTAATGCGCAGTCTGCACCGTTATGCGGCGGATGGTATGGTGCTTGTCATGGCGTTACACCTGCTTCGGGAGTTTGTGCTCGGGCGTTTCCATGGTGCGCGATGGTTTTCCTGGGTCTCCGGTGTGCCACTGATTATCATGGTGTATCTGAGCGGTATCATTGGCTTTTGGCTGGTTTGGGACAAGCTGGGGCAGTTCATCGCCGTGCGCACATCAGAGTGGCTGGACTGGCTGCCGGTGATAGCTGAGCCGACAGCACGTAATTTTCTGCTGAACTCTGATGTCACGAATCTGTTTTTTAGACTGCTCATCGTGACACATATTGGTATTCCACTATTTCTGCTGGCCGGCATGTTCACGCATGTCAAGCGTGTCAGCCGTGCCCGTATTCTGCCCCCCAGGCTACTTGCATGGGGTACGTTGGCTGCATTGATGCTGCTGTCTGTCGCTCAGCCTGCTATCAGTCACGCCCGTGCTGATTTGGCTACCGCCACGAGCAGGCTGAATCTGGACTGGTTTTATCTGTTCCCATATCCGCTGATGGAGTCCGGTACGATGGGCATGGTATGGCTCATTACCAGTGGCGTTTTTTTGCTTCTTTTTTCACTGCCGTGGCTCGTCCGTCGTAAGACGATACCAACGGCTATGGTTAATCTTGATTATTGCAGTGGCTGTGGACTTTGTGCGGATGATTGCCCTTATGAGGCCATCGATATGCGGCAGCGCAGCGATACCCATCCGCTTTTCTGGCAGGAGGCCCACGTGATTACGAGTAACTGCGTTCATTGCGGTATCTGCACCGGATCCTGCCCGTCATCCAATCCGTTTCGCAGGGTGACAGTCAGGCCATTCGGGCGGACCGGTGTGCTGAAAAGCGGTATTGAAATACCGCAGCTGGGTGTGGATACCCTGCGCCGTACCCTGGAAGAAGCACTGGATCGACTGCAGGCATCAGAGCGAATCCTTCTTGTAAGCTGTGAGCATGGCGCAGACATTCGGGAAAGTGGCGCGCATGATGTTGCATTGCTTCGGTTACCATGCCTGGGCATGCTGCCGCCTGCATTTATCGAGCATGCCTTTCGCAAGGGGGCGGCCGGCGTGCTGCTGTCGGGGTGCCGGAAAGGGGGGTGTTATTATCGCCTTGGCAACCACTGGCTTGATCAGCGCATGCGTCGTGAACGCAGGCCATTCCTGCGTAAGCAGATGGACCGCTCGCGTATCGGGGTTTGCGCAGCAGCACCGCCAGGGCGGCAGGCACTGCAGCACGCCCTTGAAGAATTACGCCGTATCGTGCGAAACCCTTGATGAATGTCATGTCTGGATATATGACGGCAGGGTTACAGTTACATGTTACTTTTACGGGCCAGCCGGGCTTCCGCCGTGAAATGAGTGAGGAGATGAACATTGACTGAACCGGAGACAGAGCACAGAAACATTATCTATCGTTTCCTGAAAGGTATCCAGCATACCGGCAGGCGGGGATTCCAGCTTGCCGAGGGCCTGGCTAACCAGGTATTCGGGCCTGAAAACAATCCCTTCTATTACCTTGGTGGCCTGACCTTCTTTTTTCTCTATATCCTTGTCATCAGTGGTATCTACGTTTACGTGTTTTATGATACGGAGGTCACCGGAGCGTATGCTTCGGTCGAGTATCTAACACATGAGCAATGGTACCTGGGTGGGGTGATGCGCAGCCTGCATCGCTATGCATCGGATGCGATGGTGGTGACCATGGTACTGCACATGATGCGACGTTTTTTCAATGACCGTTACAATGGCGGGCGGTCATTTTCCTGGATCACCGGCACGCCGATGATCTGGATGGTTATGATTACGGGCCTGCTGGGTTACTGGCTGGTGTGGGACCAGCTGGCACAGTTTATCGCCGTGCGCTCATTTGAGTGGGT
This sequence comes from uncultured Zetaproteobacteria bacterium, assembly GCA_964601765.1. Classification (GTDB taxonomy): domain Bacteria; phylum Pseudomonadota; class Zetaproteobacteria; order Mariprofundales; family Mariprofundaceae; genus SZUA-181. The sequence continues at coordinate 7,754 of CAZROR010000019.1, read as the reverse complement.
GGACTGGCTGCCCGTGATTGCCGAGCCCACAGCACGCAACTTCCTGACCAATGACAGCATGACGGATACACTTTTCCGGCTTCTTGTGGTAACACATCTGGGCCTGCCGTTGTTTCTGCTTGCGGCCATGCTCATCCATACGAACAGGCTGCATCAGCCCAAGGTGAATCCACCTCGCCGTCTTGCTATCGGTACCATACTGGCGCTGCTTGTACTATCGCTTGTCAAGCCAGCTCTCAGCAACCCGCCGGCCAATCTTGCCGTGGCACCAAGCACACTGAATTTTGATTGGTTTTATCTGGCGGTTTATCCTCTGATGGACTCGTGGTCGATGGGCGCAGTCTGGCTACTTGTGGGAGGGGGTACGCTGTTTGTGTTTCTCCTGCCATGGCTGCCGCCAAAAAGGCGGGTACCTGCAGCTGAGGTAAACCTTGCCCAGTGCAGCGGATGTAATCTGTGTGTTGAAGACTGCCCCTATGAGGCCATACGACTGGAGATACGCTCTGATGGGCATCCACGCTATGCCTATGAGGCACGTGTGCTCGAGGACAAGTGTGTCAGCTGCGGCATTTGTACCGGTGCCTGCCCTTTTTCCGCGCCCTTCCGACATGCAGAGAAGCTTACATCTGCAATTGAGATGCCGCATTTTGGCATTGAAAGGCTTCGTGACAGTGTTACGGATGCGTTGCAACGGCTGGCATCAGGAGAGCAAAAAATTATTGTCTTCAGCTGCTCACATGGCGTCGGGAAAAGGATTACGAAGCTGAATCGGCCAGGCGTGGCTGGTATTAATGTGGAGTGCTCGGGCATGTTGCCTCCCGCGTTTATTGATTATGCCTTGCGCCAGGGTGCCGACGGGGTGTTGCTTACCGGCTGTCGTGATGGTGACTGCTATCACCGTCTAGGTAACGAGTTTGCGAGGCAACGCCTGAACGGAGAGCGCAAACCGGAGCTGCATCGAAAAGTTGCACGTAAAAGGGTCAGGTTTTTCATGGGAGCCGAGGCGGATAGGGCGAAGCTGCACGAAGAGCTGGATGCGTTCAGCCAGGAGCTTGCCGCAGGTGGAGACGAAAATGGTGAGCAGGCGGGGATGCGGCCATGAAGGTATGGGGACGCTATCTTGGCCAGGGGCTCGGCTACCTGCTGTTTATTGCCCTGATCGGGTATTTCTCGAATTCGCCGGCCTACACCCATGTGCCAGCAGACAAGGCTCTGATCAAACTCACATTTACACACGCTGGCAAGCGTCTGAAGCCTTTCCATGATACACGGACGAAAGAGGATTTTGCGAAGCTGCCTCCACAGCTGCGCGCCAAGCATCATTCCCGCAAGCGCTCTGCTCTCAAGGTTGAGTTTGAGGTGGATGGAAAAATTCTGTATCAGGCCGTGGTGCCACCACGAGGTCTATCCCACGATTTGCCGTCCCCTGTCTATCAGCGTTTTACCATTCCGGCGGGAACCCATCACTTCCGGATCCGTATGTCCGACGATATCCGTCGCGAAGGCTTCAATTATGTCAGTGAACAAACCGTGACCATGGCTCCGCTCCAGACGCTGGTTATTGATTTCGATAATGTTCGCGGAAAGTTTGTGTTCAAATAGCCGGGGGGTCTGAGCGGGCTGTTCACACAAATGTTGGACACGTGACGTGGCAGTGTGTTGATATGCGGTCACTCGTCTCTTGTTCGCTGGGAGGTTCCTGAGCATGTCCTTCAGATTTTATCCCGACAGCGACCAGTGCCGGAAGCTGGCCGCCGGATGGTTGCGGCTGGGTATTGCCACACTGTTTATGGCGGGTGTTTATGCATTGTTGCTGGTCGTGGCACGTACACCTCTGATCAAGGATATTGTCCCTAGCGAGGATTTTTTTTACACCTCACTTGTCATCCATGTGATTTTCTCGAATGTCTTCTGGTTTCTGGCCGTGGCCGGAATGCTGTGGAATATGAACACGAGACAGCGGTTTGTACCGCTTGGCTGGTTGGGGCTTTCCGTTGCCTCCATTGGGGTTGGCATTATCGCAGCATCCCCTTTTATCAGTACCGGCACGCCGGTCATGAGCAACTATATCCCGTTTCTGAACAATGATATTTTCTTCACCGGCCTTGCCTTTTCCGGTGCTGGCTTTGCCGTGCTTGTGTTGCGGGCACTTATTTCGGTGCCGAGGCTCAGGGTAAATACCGAGGAAGGGAGCATGCGTTTCGGTGTTTATACGGCCACCAATGCTGCCATGATGGCCATTCTCGCCTTCTTCTGGGCCTTTTCCATTATGCCGCAGCTTGATTCCGGAGAGACATATTACCAGGGGCTGTTCTGGCTTGGCGGACATGTGCTGCAATTCACGCATGCCTTGCTCATGCTGGCTGCCTGGATGTGGCTGGCAACAGCCAGTGGCGTCTCCCTGAAGCTGCCACCTCGCGTATCATCCCTGCTCTTTACACTGGCGTTGTTTGCTGTTGCTTTTACGCCAATCGCGTTTTTATCCACGAACGTTGCCTCGATCGACTTTCAGCAATGGTTCACGGTACATATGCGCATTGGCGGCGCGGCCGCCACATTACCGCTTGGAATCGTCGTGCTTTGGAGCCTTCTCAGTGCCCCGCGAGCGGAAGCAGATGTACGGCCGTTACGTCATGCGCTTTATCTTTCCATTTTGCTGTTTACGCTTGGAGGCGTACTGGGCTATCTGCTCCGGGGGAGCAATACGCTGGTGACAGCGCACTACCACAGTGTGACGGGCGCCGTGACACTCGCATTCATGGCTCTTGTTTACGATATTCTGCCACATCTGGGATTCAGGGTGCCTTCGGTTCGGCTGGCCAATATCCAGGTGTTCAGCTATGGCATTGGCCAGTTACTTCACGTGCTTGGTCTGGCCTGGGCAGGCGGTTACGGCGCTCAACGCAAGGTGGGGGGCAGTGGCGAGGTGCTGGATAACATGGAGCAGGTACTGGGCATGTCATTGATGGGCGTGGGTGGGCTTATCGCAACCATTGGTGGTGTGCTGTTTCTGTTTATTGTGCTCCGGGCCATGCGGCGCCCAGCCAGCACGGTCGCAGCCTGATATGGTTGAGATATCCATGCTTTTCTCTGTGTGCCGGCTGAACGGCATCATGCGATGAGCCTGCGGCTGGTTACCGTTACGCTGGTGATGTGTATGGCACTGATTCATGCCAGCGCTTTCATGCATTTGACCAATGCAGGTCTGGGAAAGGCTGACTGGCCTTTCACCTATGGTGTGATTGTCGTGGGCAAGGAAGGTGGTGCAGAGGCTGGTAGTGGACAAACTGCCGCCACCGCCATCGCACCTGCCGGCATGGCAGACCGTATCCATCGGCTGGTGGCAAATATTCTGCAGCTGCTTATTGCTGCTGTAGCCTTTTCCGCCTTCCGGCACCGGAAAAAGAGCAGCCTCAGGCACCCGCTTTTTATACCCATGATAGCACTGGCTCTTTCTCTTGTACTCGCATTTCTGGGTGCGTGGTTCGGCTCCCCCTTGCGCTACCCCTGGATCATGATAGTCAACCTGACCGGCGGGATTGCCCTGTTTGCCTTGTTCTGGTGGCTGATGCTTGAGCTTCGGCCGGAGAAGCCCACGCCTTCCAAATCGGCGCACCGATTGTGGCCCTGGGCCGTGACTGGGCTGGTCGTGGCTGGTGTACAGGTGCTTCTGGGAGCCTGGACTGATGCTTATTACGCAGCGTTTGCCTGTAGGGGGCTTCCGGGATGTTCAGGTGTGGACTGGACATGGATGGATCTACTACGAGGCCTTGGCCTGCTGGGTTATTTGCAGGTGAATGCTGTCGGCAGGGTGGTCATTGATCCTGCCGTGGCTGCTGCCATTCATATGTTGCATCGGTTATGGGGCATGGTTGCCTTTGTGTTTCTTGGCTGGCTTGGCTGGCGAGCACTTGGTGTGGCTGGGAGGGTGCATCTTGCGGGTACCGTCATGCTGGTTACGCTGCTCGTTCAGGTAGGACTCGGGCTGGCCATAGTCTCTCTCGGCATGCCACTCACCTTTGTTGTTGCGCACACGGTGGTGGCTCCCCTGCTTGTTGTTTCTGTGCTTACGCTTATTCATGCTGCCACTGATGGCAGTGGCAGGTGATTACTTGATCCCGTGATTTCTCAGGAAGGCTCCCAGCTTCTTGTCTTCGGTCTGGATGTGATCCACAAGCCACAAGCTCAGAAAATCGCAGGTTTCCTGCCGGTCGATCCAGTGCTGGCGGACATTGCTGGCCGTAAGTGCCTGCTGGGCCGCCTGCAGGTCTTCCACCTGTTGCAGCAGCAGGTCATGGATGTTCTTGTGCTCTGCATATCCCGGGTAGCGCGAGGCCTGCATGAATTCCTCCTCGGTGTGGAAATGTACCCTGGTCTGACGGATCAGGTCGGTCATGAGCTTGTCGACCATAGGCAGGTCATCTTCTTTCATCAGCGCCTCATGCAGGAGGTTCAGCGTGTAAAAAAGTCCCTTGTGCTGATCATCGATCCTGTGGACATCAAGCAGGTAAACATCGCTCCAGGGGCAGCCAGGACTGTCGATTCGCTTCTTCCCCATAGAGTGATTCCTTTATGCGGATAATTTAACGGCAACGAGCACTTCTATCAAGAACTATGGACGAACAATTGATCTCAATCAAGTTTGTGTATTTCTGCTCTTAAGACCCTTCTCCGAGGGTGGAAAGCATGGTCTTTGTTTCACGATATGTTCGGTATGCTACCAGCATGTTTATGCCCAGCATGATGTTTGATGCGGCAAACAGAACGGCAGCCGGATAGGTAAACCACACGGGCTGTATACTGGCAGCCAGAAGGGTGATGATCACTGCCATGTGTACGTGAAACTGCCGGCGTGCGGATGAATCAGGCAGCAATTCCTTCATGCTGGGAAGTTTCACATATTCATCCAGGCTGCTTTGCAGGTGGAACCACATCAGAAAAGGAATAATTTTATAGAGCATACCGCAGATCAGCGAGATCACGGTTCCGATGATAAGCAGCAGACCCAGAAAAATCTCCATTTCCTGAGCTTCTGCAGCAGGGAGCCACAACACTCCAGCTAGCCATAGCGTTGAAAAGACCAGCAGGCAAATCATGCCAAGTCGCCAGTAGTCCATGGTGATATCTGAAACCTTGCGGCGCCGCTGCTGTTGCAAACGTAATGTCCTCAGGGCAAAGCTACTGAGGCCCACCAGCAGGCCCAAAGCTGCATTATGCGGCTGAAGGATGCCATGTCGCCATGCCTCCGGCAGTAGGCGGATACATGTGTAGATAAGCAGAAGTATAAACAGTGTTGGCGCTAGCCAGTACCGCATTCGGGCCGGATAGGAAGGCGTTAACTGAAACATGGGCACAACCTGATAGGCAACACCCATGACCATCAGGCCAACCCAGCCTCCCAATGCCCAGATAAGGTGGATATCACCCCAGTGGTGCGTGGTTGTCCGAATGCGATCGGCGCCAAGAAACAGACCGAGTCCGATGGCAATGGCCAGTGAGATACAGGACAGCCACATGCAGGCCACGGTCGGTGTGCGCGTTTTTGCACGGGCCAGTCCTGTAAGGCTGACAGTGAGAAACAGCACAAAGGCAAAGAGTAAAAGCACCAGTCCGGCCAGGAGAAAGGCCTTTAGCTCTGACAGGAAGCCCAGCACCAGGGATAACGCCCCAAGGCTCAACAAGCTATGCAGGGCCGTACTGAATAATACAGGGGAGTTTACTGACGAGCCAACAAGCACCGGCAGCAGCTGTTGCATGGCACCAAACATGGTCATGCAGATAAAACCAAGCGTGATGGTATGTGTGAAGGCCAGTGCGTGGGGGGCGTGTCGGGATGAGAAAATATCCGGCCCGGCCCAAAGCAGGATACAGGCAGCAAACAGACCAAAGACCGGGACTGTGAAAAAAAAGCGCAAAGGGACCATCAATGGGGGTGCCTGATCGAGTGAAAGTCCCGTGTAGCTCATGCCGGCATCAGTGTGGCCGCAAATAATCTGGCTTCTGATTCTGCTGTATGATCTCCACGCCGCCAGATCAGCATCTCACAGCGGGAATCCTCCTCTTCACAGCACATGCAATCAAAGCCGCGTTTTTCGAGTATCGGATATAGCAGGGTTGGGTTTCGTTTTATTGTGACGTGCAGGAATTCACCAGGTTTCAGGTGGTGCAGGCGCTCAAGAATGGATTCCAGTGGCTCGGGACACGCAAGGCTGCTGACATCCAGATAGCATCGCGTCATTGTTCAGGCTGGTGTCAGCCGGGAGATGATACCTTCCTGCCTGCCATCCAGGGCCCGGTCGATCATCGGGTAGAGGATGTGTTCTTCCTTGGTGTTGTGCTGCTGCATCAGGATAAGCAGTGTTTCCGACAGGCTCAGGTAGCGCTCTGTATGCCATGCAGCAATTTCCTGGCCCATGTCGGTCAACAGGCCACGCATCTGTTCGTGTTCCATGCGCATCATGGTTGTAGGCCCTCCGGTTGTCCCGGTGTGTTCTTCAAAGGCGGGGAAAAGTACGGTCTCTTCAATTTCCAGATGATGCAACAGGGCAGCCCGAAAGCGGTCAAAAAGTGTGGTAGCCGTTTTTCTGTTTTCTGACGCTACGGCCTGTTCGGTGTTGGCGAACAGTTCATCGCATTGCCGATGGTCGGCAGAAAATGCCTCCGCAATCAATGGCATCTGGTACCTCTGGTCAATGTCTGCATTATCAACTGATTATGCCAGAAACTTAATGACATCACATGATTTTTGTTATTGACTTCTCCCGCATGCATAGCCCTGAATTACTGGTTATTTTTCGCAGGTTTTCGGTTGAATTATCCGCCCTACCTTCCTAGTCTGCATTGCTACTAAAAACTGGGGTTCCCAGTTCAGCAATTGGTTACGGACGGGTGGGAGATCATTTGGCAGCGGAAGAAGCATTTGCAATCCTGAGAAATATCCCACTGTTCAGGGAGATGGATGCGGCACATCTGAACCGGATGGCTGAGAAGTCTCATTTTATCGACCTTGAAAAAGACCAGTTTGTATTTCACAAGGGAGACAGGTGCAGCGGTATCTATGTAACCGTGCAGGGCAACGTGAAAATATTCTTCCTTTCAGTCGAGGGAAAAGAGCATGTTGTCAGGATTGTCGGTCCGGGGCAGAGCTTTGCCGAAGCCGTAGCGTTTTTTGACAGGCCCTGTCCTGCCAGTGTCCAGGCTTTGTCTGCGGCCAGGGTACTGTTCATTCCACGGGATATACTCTTTCAATGCTTTGAAGAAGATCCAACCTGTGCACGCAGCATGCTGGCAGGCCTGTGTCGGCGCCTGCATCAACTGGTTTCAGAGATGGAAGTGCTGACGCTTTATTCCGGAGCACAACGCGTGCTCGGCTATCTTTTACAGAGTGATACAGTACGTAATGCCAAGGCAGGTGAAGTGGCCGTGAGTCTTCCGGTTAGCAAGGCCATTATTGCATCGCATCTGAATCTGACACCGGAGTCGCTGTCGCGCATTCTGCATGGCTTGGCCGAAGAAGGCCTGATCCGGGTAGAAGGTAAGAGAATCCAGATCCCTGACATTGAAAAGCTTCGGATGTTTGGTTTTGACTAGGGACTGCTCACACTAATTCTGATCGTAACAAAACAGCCATGTTTGTTATGCTGCAAGGCATTTCGAGTACTGAATCCCCCCCCGGGTTTATCGGAGGCTAAAACTCTTGAGAGATACTCTGTTCCAAGTCAAGCATGAGTTGATGCCTGGAGGAAGCGATCGGA
>CAZROR010000018.1:0-25677 GCA_964601765.1 uncultured Zetaproteobacteria bacterium | reverse complement strand
CTCCCCTGCCGAAACACCCGGCCCCTGCCGGCCGGCGATCCCGCAGGCAGGAGACGGGCACGGCGGATGCCATCGTGGCCGGCATGTCCAGGTCGAGGAGGGCATTGCGCAGCGCGCTATTCGGCTTCCACCCGTCGGCACCGGCGTGGTGTAGCCAGTCGGACACGACAAGCGCCTGTGCCAGCAGCCAGTTGCCCAGCCTTCCGTCGTGGATGATCGGTTCGTAATACGGGGTGGGAGGCAGGAACGGCTCGTTCGGGAGGAAGGAGCCGGCTTCCCGGATTCGGTCGATCAGAATATTGAGTGCGTCCAGAGCTGCTCCGTGCAGGCCGAGATCCAGCGCCAGGCGAGCGAAGGTGCTAAGCCTCGGCGGATTGTTTGCCAATCCCGGTGTATCGCGCAGCAGCGCCATGGCAGCCACCATCAGGCCATAGCGATCCGGCGGCCGGCGGGAGCCGTCACGCGAGGCATGATACGCTGCAAGCACGGCCGCAAGCCGCCGCCAGTCATCCGGCAGAAGGCCGGATTCGATGCGCCGCCGCCAGACGGGAAGAAGCTGCGCCGCGAAGGCCTCGTTCAGGAACGGCGCCATCCACAAGTCCGGGGCTTCGGGAATGCGCACATCCTCCGGAACGCCCCGCGCGAGCAAGCCGGCCGCGGCCAGCGATTCGGCACGTTCCCGCTTGCAGTAAAACGCCCATCCCCGGGTAGAACCCGGTTGCCCCGTATCCTGCAACGGAGCAAGCAGTCCGGGGCCCGGGATCAGCCTGTAGCCGTCAAATCCTTCCTCTGCCATCTTCGTGACTGCGAATTCCGGATGCTCACCGGCTCGCAGCATCACGAGCGGCGCGGCTTCCGCCATCATTTTGACATCGCACGTCAATTCCTCCGCAATCAACACATCGCAACCGTTCCGGAGAAAGGATGCCAGCGCTTCGTTGTCCTCGCCGCTGACCGTAAGCCGGGAAAGCCCGTTGACCCGCGCACTTTCCTCGATCAGTGCGCGCCTGCTTCTGTCTTCTTCCACGGCCAGAACAGTCCCGTCCCCGGTGACTGCCTTCGCCAGGCTCAGGGCGTAGATACCGCGGCCCGCCTGAAGCTGCGCCACCCGCATGCCTTCTTCCCCGCACACACGACGCAGAAACCGGATTTCGTCCTCATGCCAGTCGCCAAACTCCCGGATTGTGGAGGCCGCGATCCGGTCATCATCGGGGAGTACGATCCGCACGCCATCGGCCAGGGCCACGGTGATTCCCTTCCCGGCCTCCCGGGCTGCATCACCGGCTATCAGCCCCCTGTGCTCGCAAGCCGTCTCCAGCAGTTCCTCGAAGTCGCGCACGAAGGCATCGGCGTGGCACAACGGGGAGTACCGAAGCAGTGTCGGCAAGCTCTTGCGCAGCAGCGTGAGGTTGCCGGGGTTTTCGGCCAGTGCCACGGCTTTCTCCACGTAATCCGCCCTGTCGGCAGCGCATGTCGCCTCAAAGCCGATATTCCTCATGATGGCGCAGCTCGTGCGCGCCACGTGCGCGTTGCCGACAAGCGCCACGACCGGGATGCCGAGCCACAGGGTTTCGAAGGTGGTCGTGGTGCCGTTGTAGGGAAAGGTGTCGAGGGCGATATCCGCCGCCAGGCAGTCCCGCATCTGTTGTTCCGTCGTCGGCGCAAAATCCATGAACTGAAGCCGCCCGGATTCGATGCCATGGCGTGCAAACGCCGCGCGCAGATTCCCGCGCACAATGGGAGAATCGCTGCCCCTGCCCTTGACGAGAAGCCTGGCATTTTCCACCCGCCTCAGAATCTCGGCCCAGGTTTCCACCACGTCAGGGTTGAGCTTGCGCACGTCGTTGAACGTGCCGAAGGTGACATGGCCGTTGTCTTCCGCCGGCGCCCGTTCCCGGAGCGGCGCCTCCGGCAGACGGGACATGCACAGGTAGCTTTTCGGCATGAACAGCAATTCCTCGCTGTAGAGCGCCTGCGCATTAGCGGGCTCCGCGCCGGCGTCGCTGATTTTGAAGTCCACGGTCTCCAGTCCCGTCGTGGCGGGATAGCCGAGCCAGGATATCTGCACGGGCGCCGGCCGGAAGGCCAGACTCTCCAGGCGTGAAAATCCGGTATGGCCGCCAAGTTCCACGAGCACATGGATGCCGTCGGCGCGGATGCGCGCGGCAAGCTCCCGCGCCGAAAGATCGGTCACCTCGATGAAGTGATCCGCATGCCGGCGGAAGCCCTCCGTGTAATGATCGGATCTGTGCAGATGCGCGTAACAATAAACCTCGAAACGACTCCGGTCGTGCCCGGTGATGAGATCGCGCACGAACTTGCCGACGGAGTGGTGGTAAAAATCCGCCGACAGATAGCCGACACGCAATCGTCCACCGCGCCGCGGCATCGCTCCGGGAAGCGGCGCATGCTTCTCCGAAAGCCGCCTGCCCCAGGCGCGGTGAATTTCGGCAATGCGTTCCGGGGCGAGGCGCGGATTGGCGAGAAAGCCCAGAAACAGCGTCGGAACAAAGGCGGGATTTACCACTCCCTTCATCACCTGTCCGATGACGGCAGGCTCAAGCGCGGCGGCCGCGTCCCAGTCGCACACCTGCATGAAGGCAAGATAGGCGAGCACGGTTTCGTCATCGCCCCCGGTTTCCCGAAACCGGCGGGCCAGCTTCAGCATGCGCGCATCGTCATGGCCGTCCCGATAGCAGGCAAAGAGATACAGCCGCGCCTGCCGGCTGGCCGGCGCGACCCTGAGGCAGGCCTCCAGGGTGCGGGCGCCTTCCGCGTACCGCCCCTGATGCATGCGCAGGCGGCCCTCGGCAAGGAGCATGTCGGCCGCGGCATCGCCGCGCACCCGGGCCCCGACCCGCTCCAGAATCCGCTCCGCAGTGGCAATCTTCCCCGCGTTCAGGGCTTCGTGGACGGACATTGCCCAGGCCCGCCCCGCATTTCCGGCAGACATCGCTCCTCCTTTCCGGTTACCCCCGGATGACAGCAAAAACGGGGCCAGATGCGCGCCGTGAGCCGTGGCAATCGGGCAAAATGTTAAAGTCACGGCATCCGGCGACGATATACAGCCTTGCAGGGATACAATTTTGTGTTCCCGCAGGGCCCGCGGGCCCGGCGTGACCAGGGCAAGGATGTCGTTCACGCGTTCAATCACATACTCAAGGAGAGAGACCATGTCACTGACAGTACAAACCAATGTGGGCGCCAATGCCGCCCTGAAGCAGTTGAACTTCAACACCGTCGACATGAACAAGGCGCTGGAGCGTTTGTCTTCCGGCTTCCGCATCAATTCCGCCGCCGATGACGCGGCGGGCTTTGCCATCGCCTCCAAGCTGCAGGCACAGAAAGGCCGGCTGCAGGTGGCGGTGCAAAATACCGCACAGGCCATCGCCATGGTGAAGATGGCGGACTCGGCGGTCAACGAGATCCAGAACATGGTGGTGCGCATGCAGGCCCTGGCCACCCAGGCTGCAAGCGCCAACACCACCAGCACGGAGCGCGCCAAGCTGGAAGCCGAGCGCGCCAAGCTGCAGACGGAGATCGACAAGATCGCCAAGTCCACGAACTACAACGGCGTCAACCTGCTGGATGGCTCCGGCAACGGCAACTCGGTAACGAACAACTCGTTCCTGGTAAACGAGGGTGCGACCAAGATCGACGCGGCCGGCGCCACGGCAAACACAAGCGGCGTCACCTACACAGTGAGCCTGGTCGAGGCCAGCGCCACCGCGGCCGGCACATTCGGAGCCGGTGACATCGTGCGCGTGACCGACGGCACCACGACCCAGACGATCACGGTAGCCACGCTGCCAACCGGTCTGAACACGCAGGTGCTCGATTTCAACAACCTCGGCATCAAGATCACGGTCAACGCCGCGCTCTCCGGCCAGACGACCGGCGCCGCAGCCAGTACCGGGGCGTCGATCGGCACCTTCACGGTCACGGCATCCACGAGCGCCGTCACCATCCAGGTGGGCGCCGATAATACCGGTGACAACCAGGTGACGGTCGATCTCGGCAAGTCCTACAAGGCCGCGGACCTGGACAGCAGCTTCGGAAGCAAGGGCATCAGCACGCTGGCCGACGCGCAGAGCTACATCACCTACGCGAAGAACGCCCTGGACACGCTGACGACCAACCGGGCCGATCTGGGCGCCACCCAGAACCAGCTCGGCTTCGTCGCCGCCAGCCTGGCCACGTCGGTGGAGCAGCTCGGCGCCGCGGTATCCACGATCAGGGATGCCGACATGGCCACCGAAATGGCGAACTTCACCAAGAGCCAGATTCTGGTGCAGGCAGGCACGGCCATGCTGGCCCAGGCCAACCAGGCCCAGCAGAACGTGCTCAGGCTCTTCCGGTAAGGAGTCCGGCTGATCTCCTCCCCCGTCCAGGGGGAGGAGTAAGGCCACAAGCCTGAAAAGGAGGTACAAGTCATGCAGATCGTAACATCGATAAGACCTGCGCCCCTTGCCACCGGAAACGTCCAGGCCCGTGTTCCCGCCCCGCCGCCACGAGCGGAGCACGGCGAGGGAACGCCGCCTCCCGCGCCGCACCACGCCGCTGACCTGCGCCGGGCCATTGACACGGCCAACGCCGGGGCGAGAAAGGCGAACAGCAATATTCGCTTCAACTACAGCGATGTGCTCGGCCAGCTTGTCGTGCAGGTGGTGGACGGCAACAGCGGAGAGGTTATCGGGCAAATCCCCTCCAGGGCATTCGTTGCCGCCGTTGCCGCCGCCCGGCAGGCCCAGAACGCCACCGGCCTGATACTGAACAAGGTGGGCTAGATGGCTTGCCTGAACAGGCGCGGCAGGTGCGCGAAACAGGACTGATATCCCGGCCCGTTGGCGGACTGGCCGGGATATTGCTTGCCGTCTGAATAGCCCGGCCGGCACCCGGAGGAACAGCCATGCCCGTCATTTCGACCATCCCGAACCAGGTCACCGGATTCGACACCCAGGGGGCCATCGACCAGTTGCTCGCGGTGCAACAACGCCGGATTGACGCGCTGCAACAAAAGCAGGTTGACCAGAGCGCGAGGCAGGAGGCGCTGACAACCCTCAATACAAACCTGTCGGGCCTGAGACAGACCGCTATAGCCATGGCGGATGCCGCCCGGTTCTTCGCCTACACCGCCAGCCTCTCCAGCAACAACGCCAGCGTGCCGGCCGGCAGCCTGCTGGATGTTTCCGGAACGAATTCGGTATCCGTCGGCGCGCACACGGTAACGGTCAACCGCGTGGCGGCGGCGTTGCGCATCGCATCCTCCGCGGCCGTGACCGACGGTTCCGGAAGTGCCATCACCGATCAAACGAGCGTGCTCGGCTATGCGGCGTCATCGTTCCAGATCAACGGCGTCAGCATCAGCGTAACGGCCACGGATTCGTTGCAAAATATCGCCGACAGGATTAACCAGGCAAATACGGGCGCCACGGCCACGGGGGTATCCGCTTCCATCGTCAAGTCGGCGGCCGGGGACTTTCGCCTTGTGCTCGCGGCGGACAACACGGGCAGCGCGGGTTTCGCGCTTTCGGGATCGGCGCTGGCCACCGGCGGCGCGCTTTCGGGCCTCAACCTGGGCGCAACCGCATCCGCCGCCGCCGTCAAGGATGCCTCGACCGGGCAGACCGTTGGCAGCGGCACGACGGCCCTGAACCTCTCCGGCTCCTTCACCATCAACGGCACGGCCGTAAATGTCGGCACTGGCGATTCCCTGTCGAGCATCGCCACCACCATCAACGGCCTTGGCATCGGCGTGAAGGCCACGGTGCAAAGCTACGGCGCATCCGACTACCGGCTTTCCCTGCAAGGCGACGCCACCGCGACCACACCGGCGACAACCATCACCCTGGCCGCCGGCAGCGGCAGCGTGCTTTCCGGCCTGAACCTGGCTGCCGGCAGCCAGACCGCGCTGGCGCTGGCTGCAGATGCCGAGCTGACAGTGGACGGACTGACCATTACCCGCGGCAGCAACAAGATCAGCGATGCCCTGTCCGGCCTCACCTTCGACCTGAAGCAGGCGGACAAAAACACGACGCTGACCATGAATATCGGCGTGGACAAGACAGCCGTGCGCGACAGCGTGCAGCAGTTCGTCGATGACTACAACAAGGTGCAGGACTTCATCAACCAGCAATTTGTGTTCGATGCGAAAACGGGGAAAAACGGCATCCTGGCCGATGAGCCGCTGCTGACCAACATTCAGTCAAGGCTCGCCGCCACGCTGACCACGCCGATTCCTGGCCTTGCCGCGGACAGAAATACGCTGGCCGCCATTGGCGTCGAGCCGGACAAGACCGGCCACCTGCAAATCAACGATACGCTGTTCACGAATTTTCTGAACACGGACGTCAACGCCATCCGCGACGTTTTCGTGGCGGCGGGCAGCTTTGTCAGCAGTGATTTCAGCTTTCTGGTCAATGGCCTGAACACGCCATCCGGCACCTACGCATTGAACATCTCCCAGGCGGCCACGAAGTCATCCGCCACGGCCACCGCCCTGCCCTCGGCCCAGGACACGCTCACGATTACCGAAACAGCCAGCGGCAGACAAGCCATCATCACGCTCACGGGCAGCCAGACACAGGCACAGGTGGTCAACGCGCTGAACGCCGAGTTTTCGGCTGACAAGACCGAACAGCATCAACTGTCGACGGCATTGACGGATGCCTCGACGGGGCAGCCGGCCACCGGGTCATCGACACTCGCCGATCTGGGGCTCGGCCTCGTTGCAAACGATGTCGTGATCATCAGCGGCACGGATCGCTACGGCGGCGCCGTCAGCGGCAGCTTCACCGTATCCAGCCCGGCCACGGACACGCTTTCCGGGCTGCTCGCGGCCATCCAGACGGCCTTCGCGCAAAAGGTGGTTGCCAGCGTGGATTCGGGCGGACACATCGTCGTCACCGACGCCGCGGCCGGCGACAGCCTGCTGAGCCTGAACCTGAGCGTGAACAGCGCGCAACCATTCGGCAGCGACACCATCACCACCGAGGGGCGCTACGCGCTGGGCCTGGCGGCCGCGGCCTCGGGAGCGGGCGTGCAAATCCAGAGCAAGACCTATGGCTCGGGCACGGGCTTCAGCATCACGGAAAGCCTGAATCCCGGCATCTTCGGGAGTGTCACGACTGGCGTGGACGTGGCCGGCACAATCAGCGGCCTGGCGGCAGCAGGCAGCGGACAGACGCTGACCGGCACGAGTGGAGCCCCTGACGGCCTGGCCGTGCTTTATTCCGGGAGCACGGCGCCGGCCAGCGCGGATCTGGTGCTGGGCGTGGGCGCCGCGGCACAGCTTGACGGCACGCTGGACGCCTTCACCAACCCGGTAACCGGACTGATACAAAACGCCATCAATGTCTCCCGGGACATGAATACGACACTGGATCAGCAGATTGCCGACCTGCAGGCGCAGATGGAGCAAAAGAGGACGCAGCTGACGCAGACCTTCGCCAACCTGGCCCAGGCCCTGTCGCAACTGCAATCCTCGAACCAGTTCCTGACGAACCAGATCAGCGCCATGAACAAGTCGTCCGCCTGACACCACTGCCTTTCCATCCGGCCACATCCGGCTTCAAGTTGCGCGAGTGACTGCCGATAGATGATATATGCATGGAGGATTGCCCGGAACGGCGCCGGAAGGAGGTGGACAGTGAACAGATACGGAACCTATCAGGGAGTCAGGGTGGAAGGCGCAAGCCCCCTGCGTCTGGTGCTGCTCAGCCACGAGGCATTGTACAGGTCGCTCGGCCTGGCGCGCAAGGCAATTCAGGATGGCGACGCGGATGCCGAGGCGGCGCACACGGCCAGGGCCGTGGAAAGCATCGTCGAACTGGCAACCAGCCTCAACCTTGACGAAGGGGGCGCGATAGCCGCAAGTCTGGCATCCCTGTATGCCTATATGATGAAACGTCTAGGTGAAGGGATGTGCACGGGCAGCACGGCGGCCGTGGATGAGGTGATTGGCTGCGTGCGCACCCTTCGCGAAGGATGGCAGGCGCTGGAAGAAAGCGAGGCGGGAAAGCACCCGGTTCGCCGGGCCATCGCCGCAGCATGAGCGATACAAACGTGGATGCCCTGCATACGCTGACAACCTTGTCCGGAGAGACGGAGGCCATGACGCGCTTGCTGGCGGGGCGCGGCTGGCGGACATGGCCGGGGGCTTCCGATCATGCCCGGCTATCCGGTGACATGCTGGGTCGCCTGCAACAGGCCCTTCCGTGGAACGGGATGGCGGAGAGCATGCTGCCCGCCGCCGTCCAGCTCGAAAAACGACAGCGCAAACTCATGCGGCTGATATCGGACAGGATGCGGACTATCGGGGAAGATCTTCGGCAGCTTCGCCTGCTGGAAAAAAGACTGGAAACCGCCTCCAGGATCACGCAGCCATGAAGGCCGCGATGAAAGGCGGGTGCCGGTCCGGCATGCGCAGACATGATGCCGGACGCCCCGCAGGCATGGATGCCAACCGTGGATCCGGCGCCGGCGCCTGACCTCACGGCGCACGGCGCCGGTTATGCACTGCTGGCGATATTCCTCATCGCCTACGTGGTTGTCATGTGCGAGGAATTCACGCACCTCAGAAAATCCAAGCCGGTCATCCTCGCGGCCGGCCTGATGTGGGCGATCGTGGCCTGGCAATATGCGGCAATCGGCCACCCCCATCTGGCCGAGGAAGCAGTCAGACACAACATTCTCGAATACGCCGAACTGTTGCTGTTCCTGCTCGTGGCCATGACCTATATCAACGCCATGGAAAACCGCCTGGTCTTTGCAAGCCTGAAGTCCTGGCTCGTGCGGCGCGGTTTCGGCTACCGGAAGCTCTTCTGGATCACGGGCGGGCTTGCCTTTTTCATATCGCCCGTGGCGGACAACCTGACCACCGCGCTGCTGATGTGCGCCGTCATTCTCGCCGTCGGCGCCGAGTCGCCCAGGTTCGTCAGCCTGAGCTGCATCAACATCGTGGTCGCGGCCAATGCCGGTGGCGCCTTCAGCCCCTTTGGCGATATTACGACGCTGATGGTCTGGCAAAAAGGCGTGGTGGCATTCCGGGACTTTTTTACCCTGTTCGTTCCCGCCGCCGTCAGCTATCTCGTGCCGGCCGCCGCCATGCATTTCAGCGTGCCGCGCGTGCTGCCGCCCGCGGCTGATGATCATATCCGCATGAAGGCAGGCGCCAAAACGGTCATGGCGCTGTTCGTGCTCACCATTGTCACGGCGGTAGGCTTCCACAACTTTCTGAACCTGCCGCCGGCCATCGGCATGATGACCGGCCTTTCCTACCTGCTCTTCTTCGGCTACGCGCTGAAAAGAAAGGAAGCGCGCAGCAATGGCGGCAACGGAGACATCGGTTTCGACATCTTCAACAAGGTCAAGCGCGCCGAGTGGGATACCTTGCTGTTCTTCTACGGCGTCGTGCTGTGCGTCGGCGCGCTGGGACAGGCCGGCTACCTGGCGCTGCTATCCGAGGCCATGTACGGCCGGATAGGGGCGCTGTTCGCGAACACGATGATTGGCGTCATATCATCCGTCATCGACAATATCCCGGTCATGTTTGCCGTGCTCAGCATGAATCCGCACATGTCCGAGGGTCACTGGCTGCTCGTGACATTGACGGCCGGCATCGGCGGGAGCATGCTATCCATCGGTTCGGCCGCCGGCGTGGCGCTGATGGGCCAGGCACGGGGAACATATACATTCTTCACCCATCTCAGGTGGACCCCCGCCATCCTTCTCGGCTACGGCGCCGGCATTGCCGCGCACCTGTGGCTGAATGCCGCGCATTTCTGACTTTCCGCCGAACCGATACGAATCGGGAGAGGCCATCGCTTGAAGGCAGCACCAGACACAAATGTGGAAGCCGGGGAAGCCGGCCGGCGCGGCCCGGCCGGTTCGCGGTAATACGGACGCCTCACCATGGGTAAGAGCCCTGACCGCCCGCAGTACAGCGTGCTTTCCCGTGCCGTAGACCAATGCGGCGAGGCCGTCATTGTCACGGACAGCGATGGCATCATCCGGTATGTCAACCCGGCGGCATGCCAGCACAGCGGCCATAACGCCGAAGAGCTTCTCGGCAGGAAGGCCCGCTTCGCTCTTCCCGAGAACCGCGGGCGGGAACCCTACCTGCAAATGTGGGAAGCGCTGGCAGCAGGAAAAACCTGGAAGGGCTCGCTCAGCGAGCAGCACAGGGACGGAAGCACCTATCCGGTCATTGCCGTCATCTCTCCCGTGCGGGATGAACATGGCGTCATTTCCCGATACGTCTGCTGCCAGCGGGACATGACCGAACAGAGCCGGCTGCGGCGGCAGTTCCAGCAGGCCCAGAAGATGGAGGCGCTCGGCACGCTGGTGGGCGGCATCGCGCACGACTTCAACAACATGCTGGCGGGGATGGGCGGCAACCTGTACCTGGCCAGGAGGCATGTGCGCGGCAATGCCGACGCGCTGGAAAAAATGGACAACATCGAACGCCTGATCGGCCGGGCCGCGGAGATGATACGCCAGTTGCTGACGTTTGCGCGCAGGGACGCCACCGAGATGAAGGAGATGCCACTCACGCCGTTCATCAAGGAAAGCACCAAGCTGCTGCGTGCCTCGGTGCCCGAAAACATCCGGCTTGACCTGGATTTCAGCGAAGCGCCCCTGCCCGTGCGCGCGGACGCGGAGCAGGTGCGCCAGATGCTCGCCAATCTCATCGACAACGCCCGTGACGCCGTGACGGACGTGCATGATCCGCGCATCACCCTGCGCCTGAAGCCGTTCCTGGCGGACAGCGCGTTCATCCGCGCCCATCCGTATGCAAGGCCGGGGCATTACGCCCGGCTCTGTGTCGAGGACAATGGCCGCGGCATCCCGCGCAAGCTGATGGACCGGATTTTTGAGCCGTTCTTCACGACCAAGCATGTCGGCAAAGGCACGGGGCTCGGCCTGTCCCTGGTATTCGGCTCCATCAGGACACACGGCGGCTTTGTCACCGTGGAAAGCCGCGTCGGTCAGGGAACGGCCCTTGCGCTCCATTTCCCGCTGCGCACACCCGACGAGGCCCGGACCGGGGCATCCGCCACGGCACGGCCCCATGGCCGGGGCGAACTCATCCTGCTCGCCGACGACGAGGAACAGGTGCGTGACACCACCGCCGCCGTGCTGGAATCGCTTGGCTACCGGGTACTCACGGCGCGAGACGGCCGGGATGCCCTTGACGTGTTCATCTCCCGCAAGCAGGACATCGCGGTCGCCCTTCTGGATGTGGTCATGCCACGCATGAGCGGCCCGGATGCGGCCGCGCGCATCCGGCAGGCCAACCCGCAAGTGAAAGTTATTTTTGCGACGGGATACGATGAGCGCGACCTGGCCGGCACGGCCGGTGAAACGGTGCTCGCCAAGCCCTACGACATCGGGGAGCTGGGACGTCTCCTGAACAGCCTCTTCCAGGACGATCAGGCCTGAGAAGCCGACCTGCCCGACAGCACGCGGCGCGACCGATCATCCCAGAAACGGGCGATCATCCCAGAAACGGGCCGAGTGTCTCCTGAAACGTCTGAGCGGTAAAGGGCTTGGTAATCATGAAGCGCGCGCCTCCCTCCTCGGCTGCCTGCCGCATTTTCGGCGAGCACTCCGTTGTCACGAAACCGAACGCGCCGGCAAAGCCGTCCGCCCTGAGCGCCTGCAACAGCTCCGGACCGTTCATGTTCGGCATGTTCCAGTCCGACAACACGACATCGGGTTCCCACTCGCGAATGACATCCAGTGCCTGCTGCCCGTCGCCGGCTTCCCTGGTCTCGTGTTCCTGATAGCCGGCCTGGCGCAGTGTCTTCTTGACAATCATGCGCATGGCCTTGCTGTCATCAACTACCAGAATTTTCATCATGTTCCTCCTTCATTCTCATGCATGCACGATGTAGTAGCCGCAACCGGCCGTTCAGCATCTGGACTCCCTGACCCAGAGTTCGCTTTCCTCCTCGGCGGAACAGGCGCTCCCCGCGCCACGCCTTCGCCACGCCTTCGCCACGCCCGCCACGGCAAGCGCCGCCATGATACCGAAAATGCCGAACATCATGATATTCATCTATCCCTCCTTTCCGGATAACGTCTGAAACAAGGCGCATCCAAGCCCTTTCGTAAACAGCTAGCGGCTCCGCTTCAGAACAGTCACCTGCAACGGTTCGCCATCGCATTCAAAGCTGGTCCGAACAGCAATCCTGCCGCCCGGCACGGTAAGCCGGTAATCCACGCCCTCAGCCACGGATGGCAGGGAAATCAGGCACGATCCGGGCAGCAGCGCCTTGATATTCCCCGCCGTCATGTTGGTCAGCTCTCCCAGCGTGTCCTGGATTTCATCATCACTGATATCCGCGGCCGGCATGCCGAACATGGCGCTGGTAGCCCTGCGGGCCAGGGACTCGGGGCAATACAACGTCACCGCGCCTTCCCAGTCACCGGTAATCTGAATGCAGCCGATCATCGTGCGCACACCGGCCGGCATCCCGCCGTCCCTGCCCGCATGCCGTATGTCCATGTCCAGCACGGATGCCCATATCTCGGACGAGATGCGCACGATATCCTGTTCCGAGACGCTCACGCGTCCGCTTCCGCGGATCTGCAGTTACGCTCCGGCTGCCAGTAATTGCTTGTAGCAGGCATGGCGCATCCTCCCGTGTTGTCCGCCTCGCCGGCGGCGTCTCCCTACACGGCTAGCAACTCCGCGGCCAAATGGCGGCCACGGCGGCTGCGCATGCGCCATTATCGTGAAATTCCATTCCCTCTGTTCCGGACCCATGGCATGCGCGACAGGCCGGTGCCGGAGACGTGGCCGTCAGAATGTCCGACGTTTGGCGTCAAACATCCGTCAATCCAGCCGCCGGATGCCGGCGTGCCGCCTGGCCTCCTCCAGCACCACATCGGGACGGGCATTATTGTACAGGACAAGCCGTTGCAGGTGGGCAAAGCTTTCGGATCCGATAATCTCCGTAAACTGGACAGCCATGCCGCCCGCCGCCAGGCGCGCCACCCGCCCCGCGGCCTCCACGCGCGCCTGCGCCTCCAGACTGATATCCACGCGACAGTCGCTTCCCACGCCGGGGAGCGGAGCATCCTCCACGCGGACAAACACGCCGTTCATGCTCAGATCCTGCACCACGCCGCGCACGCTGGCGGCGGGTGTGCCGCCACGATCCAGAACGGTCACGCGCACCTTCACCGGCGAGCGCGAGAATTCGCGTCCGTCATGCGCCACATGCCCTGTCTCCGTTCGTTCGGTCGTCGTCATGTCACCCTCCCGGCGGCCAGTCGCCTCGTGCATGCGGGATCATAGGGCAAGCGATACTCCGTGGCCACCCCGATACCCGCATGGCACCGGAATTGCATGGGCCGTTCCAGGCACCCGGGAAGGAGGCACACGTATGCGACTCAATCTGCCGGTCACGAACCACGAAAACGAAAGCATGAAGGATGACGAGTGGATATGCTCGAAGACGGACACCGAGGGCATCATCACCTACGCCAACGATGTATTCACGCGCGTCTCCGGCTACTCCGAATCGGAGCTGCTGGGCCAGCCGCATAACATCGTTCGCCACCCGGACATGCCCTGCATCGCCTTCGCCTGGTGCTGGGATCGCCTGCAGTCGGGCCTGGAATGGCGCGGGCAGGTAAAAAACCGCTGTAAGAACGGCGATGCCTACTGGGTGGACGTCACCATCACGCCGCAATACGACGCCGGCGAGCGCGTGATCGGCTACTTCGCCGTGCGCCGAAAAATGAGCCGGCAAAAAATCGAGGAAATGGAAGCATTGTACCGCAAGCTCAGGGAGGCCGAGGGAACACCGGAGCAGCGGGCCAGGCTGAGCCGGCGCGATATTTTCGAGATGTACCGGAAAAGCCCCCTATACGTCCTGGCGCACCAGGGCGACGGCGACCGCAGGCACGGCCCGGGCGACAAAAGCATCGGCCGCCGGGCCAGCGACGCCGATAACGGATAGCCCGGCGACCCGGCCGGGCGAACGACCAGACCAAACCGGCAAAAACAGATTCGAGAGGTAAGGCCATGCACGCACACGGAAAAGGGAAAGGAACACGCAGGCACAGCCGGGGACAGAAGGCTCCGGGCAGTGGAGGACTCTGGTCCCTCGCGCTCAGGATACGGCTGCGCGCCCTCATCATGATCGCCTTCGCCATCATCAACGCGCAGGTGATCGTGCAAACGCTGCTCGCCGTCCACGGCGCGGCCGGGGTGCAGGAGCAGCTGGAGAACATGCGGAAAAACACCATCCCGGAAATGCTGGCCAGCGGGAGCCTGCGCGAGCATGTGCTCACGGCCCAGCATTTCATCACCGTGGCGGCCCTGACCGGCGATGAGCGCGCCGCCACAAGGGCGGAGGCGGAGGCGGAGAGCTTCTACGACGCGATGGGAAAATTGCTTTCCGTCTATCAGAACAGGGATGACGACGCCGAGGCGGCGCAGCTCCAGGCCGTGGCCACGGAATTCAACACCCTCGTCGAGACCGGCGAGCGCATCCGGCGCGCCAGAGCGCACAAGACAGACACCACCGCCCTGAACGCTGGGTTAAAGAAGGTGTCCGCGGACATCCTCACCGACCTGTCGGGGCTGAGCGAGCAGCTGCAATACGACCTGCAGGAAAGCACGGAAGAGCTTTCCGGCGCGCTTGCCGGCATGCGCACCCAGCTCTGGGTGATGATTGTCCTGGTGACGCTCATCAATATCTGCGTGCAGCTCGCCTTCGGCGGCGTGCTGCAGCGCCGCCTGCGGCCCATCATGGACACCGTGCACGGATGGTCCACCGGCCTGCTGACGCCGCGCATCTGTCCCGTCCCGTGCGCGGACGAACTGGGGCGGGCCACGCACGAAATCAACCGCCTCGCCGACAACACCGAGGCATTCATCATGGAGGTCGGCTCCTCCATCAACGCCCTGAAAAACGGCATCATGGACAGGCGCATCGATACACGCGGCCTTTCCATGGAGATGAGACGCGTGGGCCGGACCATCAACGGCAACCTTGAAAAAATGGCCGCGGCGCAGGCCAAGGCCGGGGAGGACGCGCGGCTCATCGCCTCGTTCCGGGACGACATCGCCCGCATCACGGAACAGCTCGGCGGCGCATCCGGCCAGGTGGAGGAGCACGCCCAGACCGTGGCCGCCGCGGCCGAGGAATCCAGCCGGCAGGCCGGCGCGGCCAGGCATGGCGCCGAGGAAGCAGCCGGCAACGTGACGACCGTGGCCGCCGCGGCCGAGCAGATGTCCGCATCCATCAACGAGGAGACGCGCCAGATCAGGGAGGCGCAGGACATTGCCCACGCGGCCGTGAAGCAGGCGGAAAGCACGACGGACACCGTGGCAAGCCTGGGTGCCGCCACGGCGGAAATCGGGCAGGTGGTGCAGCTTATCTCGGATATCGCCGAGCAAACCAATCTGCTGGCCCTGAACGCCTCGATCGAGGCGGCGCGGGCGGGCGACGCCGGCCGCGGCTTCGCCGTCGTGGCAGGCGAGGTGAAGGAGCTGGCCAGCCAGACGGCGAAGGCCACGGAACGGATCTCCGAGCAGATCGGCTGCCTGCAAAAGGAAAGCGCCACCAGCTCGGAGGCCATTTCCGGCATCGCCGAAACCATCGCGCGCGTGGGCGAAATCATCGACACGGTCACCGCCTCGGCTGAGGAACAGGCGACGGCGGCGCGTGAAATATCCGGCAGCGTGCAGCACGCCAGCGCCTCGGTAACGGACGTGACCGGCAACGTGACCGACGTGGCCGGCGCGGCGGAGGATACCGGCAAGGCGGCCAGCGAGATGCTCTCGGCGGCACAAGTTTTGCACGACAGCACGGCGGAGCTCGCGCGGATGGTGGAGCAGTTCCTCGCGAGCCTGGCCGCCGGGGAACGTGACGGGGAAACGCAGGAGCAGGACGGGGAAGCGGAAGCATTGAAACGGGCATGACAGGAGGATCTCTATGGCAACAAAACCCAATAGCAGGGCAGGATCGAACATAAGCACGCGCATCATGGCAATGACGGGAGGCATCCTGCTGATGGCGCTGACCGTGGGCCTTGTGGCACTCGACCGCTACCAGGAGCACAGGCTCATGGCCGACGCAAGGGAAAGCGCCGTCGTCGCGGCCCAGGCGCTGAAGGACAGCCTGAAAACGCTGATGCTCTCGGGCCAGACGGATATCGCCATGGACTGGCTCGAGCGGCTGAACGCCAACCCTGCCATCGCCGCCGTGCAGGTGATACGCAGGGACGGAGCGCTGGCCTTTCGCGATCTCGATACGCAGAACAAGGTGAACACCTTCCTGGACGACAAAACCTTTACGCGCCAGGCGCGGCCCGCCGCGCGGGCGGATGATATCCGCCCCGGGGATATTGCCGGGGCGGCCGGGGGCAAGACAGTCACGCGGGCCGACTCGTCGGCCGGGCGCATCACGCTGCTGCTGCCGATTGAGAAGGACGAAGCCTGCAATGCCTGCCATGGCTATGACGCAAATCCCGTGCGCGGCATCCTTCGCGTGGACGTACCGCTGGCCGCGGAACAGGCCGCGGTACACCGGCAACGGCTGCTGTACGCCGGCTTCGGCGGGGCCGTGCTACTTGCCTGCACCCTGGGCCTGGGCTGGATGCTCCGGCGCGAGGTCATCCGGCCGATTGCGCTTCTGGCCGGGAACGCGCAGGCGGCGGCGGGCGGCGACCTGCACCGGCGCTTCGAGCATCCGCGCAATGATGAAATCGGCAGGCTGGCGGCGGCGTGCAACCGCTTCATCGCCAACGCGCGTCACTCCTTCACGCAGCAGCAGGTTATTGAGGACATGCCCTTCGCCATCATGCTGGCGGACAGGAAAACCCTCACCATCACCCATATGAACCCGGCGGCCGTGCGGCTGTTCGAGTCGTTCGAGGAGCACCTCCCCTGCAAGGTGAGCGAGATGGTGGGCAGGCACATCGATATATTCCACAAGAATCCGGCCCACCAGCGCGCATTGCTGGCCGAGCGCGAGCATTTTCCGCTGCACTCGCGCTTCACCATCGCCGACAGGATCATCGGCTTCACCGCCGCCGCCGTCACCGCCGCCGACGGCGAATGGGCGCACATCATGGTGGCCTGGGAAGACATCTCGGAGGATGCCCGACGGGCCGACACCTTCGAGCAGGGTGTCGGCGCCGAGGTGCGGCAGGTGGCGAGCGTCATCAGCCAGATGAAAGGCACGGCCGACGTGCTGGCCGCGGCGGCCGAGAAATCCAGCCGCCAGTCGCAGGTGGCCGCCGACGGCGCCGGGCAGGCGGGCTCGCAGGTAGCCACGGTCGCGGCCGCGGCCGAGGAACTTTCCGCGTCCATCAACGAGGTGGCGCGGCAGATCCGCGAGGCCCAGGGCATCACCACGAATGCCGTCAGCGAGGCCACGAAGGCCAGCGAGACGGTAACCGGCCTGGGCGAGGCCGCCGCGGAGATCGGCCAGGTGGTGCAGCTCATCTCGGACATTGCCGAGCAGACCAATCTGCTGGCCCTGAACGCCTCGATCGAGGCGGCACGGGCGGGCGATGCCGGCCGCGGCTTCGCCGTCGTGGCCGGCGAGGTGAAGGAGCTGGCCAACCAGACCGCGAAGGCGACGGAACAGATCTCGGAACAGATCGGCCGCCTGCAGTCAGTGGCCAAATCCGGCTCCGAGGCCATCACGCATATCACCGCCGTCATCGGTCAGATCGGCGACATCACCAATGAAATTACGGCCGCCGCCGCCGAGCAGGCCACGGCGGCCAACGAGATCTCCTCCAGCGTGCAGCACGCCAACGCCTCCGTGGCGGAGGTCACGGGCAGTGTGAGCGATGTATCGGCCGCATCCGAGGAAACCGGCAAGGCGGCCAGCGAAATCCTCTCCGTCTCGCAATCACTGGAGGAAAGCGCGGCCAACCTGTCGCACATGATTGACGATTTCCTGAAAGAGCTGAGGGCCGGAAAGTGAGCCGCTCCGGCATCTGGCCCAGGGTCGCCGACGCCAGGCTGCTTCACATGCTGGAGGCCCAGATGGACGGCGCCCTGGCCTGCCTGCGGGCCAGCACGGAGGACGGCCTGGCGCACCTGGAAGAGGCCATGAAGCAGCACCCGAAATCGGAAACCGCGCCCCACATCATCAGGGCCCTGACCGACCTGCAGAATATCGACAGGGCCATGCAACGGCTGGGCAACGTGCGCATGACGCTCGACGAATGGGCGCGCGACGCGCGGCGCAGGCCCAGCGGTCGGCCGGCCTGGGCGGATGCGGTAGCGGCGCGATTCGTCATGCCCGAGGAAAGCAGCGCGCTGACGCGAATGCTGGAGGAATCGTGATGGAAGAGATGGACCAGGAACTGCTGGCCGAGTTTCTCGTTGAGAGCAACGAGAATCTCGGAGACATCGAACAGCGGTTACTCGGTCTGGAAGACAATCCGGGCGACATGGAAAGCATCAACGGCATCTTCCGCGCCATTCATACGGTCAAGGGCACATGCGGTTTCCTGGGCCTTGCGCGGCTCGAGGCCCTTTCGCACGCGGCCGAAAACCTGCTCGGGAAAATACGATCGGGCACATTCAGCATCACCCCGGATCTGATATCCCTGCTGCTGGAGGCAGTCGACGGCATCAAGGCCATTCTCGACGGCATCGAATCAACCGGCGCCGAGCCTGAAATCGACCATGCATCCCTAATCAACCGGCTGAAAGCGGCAACACGGGCCGTCGAGGACATGGCCGGCGCGGGCATTGCCGCCGAGACAGCGGAGCCCGAAGCGGGAGCCGCCGGGACACCAGAGCCTGAACCGGCGGAAAGCACTGGAACGGAGAAGGAAAAGACCGGGGAAAGCGCGCCCGAAACGCCGGAGACGCCGCCCGATCCGCCCCCGAAACAGGAAGCCGGCGAAAGGAAACAACCCGCGGCATCTGCCAGGGCGGCGGATACAACCATTCGCGTTGACGTTGATGTCGTGGACGAACTCATGAACCAGATCGGCGAGCTGGTACTGACCCGCAACCGCCTGATGCAACTCATGAGCAGCGGGATGGCGCCGGAAATGCAGCGCGTCGGTCATTACATCGACCACACGACCACCACCCTCCAGCAACAGGTGCTGCGGCTGCGCATGCAACCCGTCGCTGGCCTGTGGAACAGAATTCCGCGCGTGGTGCGTGATCTGGCCCGCGACCTGGAAAAAAAGATACGCGTGGAAATGGAGGGTCAGGAAACCGAGCTGGATCGCTTCATTCTCGCCGCCCTGCGCGATCCCATGACGCATATTATCCGCAACAGTTGCGACCACGGCATCGAGGGCCCGGAGGAGCGGCATGCCGCAGGCAAGCCTGAGGAGGGCCTGATACGGCTCACGGCCCGACAGGAAAGCGGGAACATCATCATCGAAATCGTGGATGACGGCAAGGGCATCGATGCCGCCGCCGTGCGGGAGAAGGCCCTGGCCATGGGCGTTATCACGCAGGAGACGGCAGCCGGAATGAGTGACCATGCCGTGCTGCAGCTTATTTTCCATCCCGGCCTGTCCACGGCCAGAAAAGTATCCAAGGTGTCCGGCCGCGGCGTGGGCATGGATGTGGTCCGCTCGGAAATCGAAAAGGCCGGCGGCAGCGTGGAAATCGAAAGCCGGTACGGTCACGGCGCCACAGTGCGCATGCGCATCCCGCTGACCCTGGCCATCATTCCGGCGCTGGTTGCTACCGCGGGAGGGTATCGCTTCGCCGTACCGCAGATGAATGTACAGGAACTCATCCGGGCCACCGGAAAAAGCCCGGAATGGGAGGAGTACGCAGGCAGCCACTTCTACCGCCTTCGGGACAAGCTGCTGCCGGTCATGTTTCTGTCCGAACTGCTGCACCTGTCCACCGGCGACAGGGAGGAGTTCACGATCATCGTGCTCAACGTCGGCGCCATGCATTTCGGGCTCGCCATGGATGATATCGCGGGCGCCGAAGAGGTCGTGGTCAAGCCACTCGGAGAGCACTTGCAGGGGCTGGATGTCTATGCCGGATGCAGCATCCTGGGGGATGGCAATGTGGCCCTCATCCTTGATTGCAACGGTCTTCTGTCGCTGGCCAACCTGGCGGACAACGCGGGCGGCGTCGCCGAAGTTCAGGATGAGGGGCGAGAGCGCGCCAAGCGCAACCTCCAGCATATCGTGCTGTTCGAACAGTCCGGCGGCAGGTATGCCATTCCAATGTCGCTGGTACAGCGTCTGGAATCCCTGCCCAGCACCAGCGTGGAGATATCCGCCGGCCGGGAGGTGCTGCAATACCGGGACAGGGTGATTCCGTTCAGACGCTGGGGGCACCTTGTCGCCGCGGACAGCTCCGCCAGCGGGGAATACGAGATGGCCTGTGTCATCCTCTCGGATGGAATGCACCACCTCTGTCTGGAGGTGGAAAAAATTCTCGACGTGGCCGAGGTGCCGCTGGAAATCGAACTGGACTCGGGCCAGAGTCTGTTTCTCGGCACCGCGGTCATCCACGGCCAGGCGACCGAGGTGGTGGACGTATACGAGCTGGCCAAGACCGTGGCGCCGGAATGGTTCGGCGCCCGCGAACACGCCGGGAACGGGAAGAGCGACACGGAGCGCCCCGGACTGCTGCTGGCGGAGGATTCCGTCTTTCTGCGCGAGCTGATGATGCCAATGCTGGAATCCATGGGATACCAGGTATGGCCGGCGGAAGATGCCCTGCAGGCCAGGGAAATGCTGGACAAGCAGCAGCCAAGAGCCATGCTCGTGGATCTGGACATGAAGGACAGGCAGGCCATGGAACTCGTGCGCTGGATGAAAAAGCACGAGCGATTCGGTGACACTCCCGTCATTGCGCTGGCCTCGTTCGAGCCGAAGCGGGGGGAAGATGCAGCGCTGTTCGCCGACAGTATCCTGAAAACGGAAACCGCAAGCCTGCGCGAGCGGCTGAAGCGAACCTTTGCGACGGAAGCGGAAGAGTCCGCGCAGCCCGCATGACGGCCACGCACGGAGGAGCGATGATGGATGACAAGGTTCACGAGCTGCTTACCTGCAGGCTGCATGGCCAGGCCCTGGGACTGCCGGTGCGTTACGTGCAGGAGGTCATTACCCCGCTGCGTTGCACCGCCGTGCCACTGGCCCATGACATCATATCGGGGCTGATTAATCTGCGTGGGCATGTCATCACGCAACTGGACATGCGCAAGGCCCTGAGGTTGCCCGACCGTGAAGACCATGATGCCTTCCGGGTCGTCATCATCGAAACAGCCGAGGGCGAGACCTTCGGCCTCGCCGTGGACGAGGTCGGCGAGGTGATGCGCTCCCGACCGGAAACATTTGAAAAAACGCCGCTATCCCTGCCTCCATGCTGGCAGGCGGTAGGCAGTGGCGTGCTGAAACTCAGGGACGAACTGCTCGTCGTTCTCGATATCGAGCGCTTCGTACGGGCCACGCTGGATATAGCCGGAGAGAATGGACGCCGCCCCGGCGAGGTGGAAACGCGGGAAACCGCGAGGGAGGCTGACGAATGAAAGCACTGATCGTGGATGACGCCCGGGTTGTCCGCCTGGCCCTGCGCGGCATCATGCAGCAACTCGGGTGGGAGACCGTAGAAGCGGAAGACGGCAAACAGGCGCTGGCGCAAATGCAAAAGCACGGTGATATTGAACTCATCCTGCTGGACTGGCACATGCCGGTGATGAACGGCTATGATTTCCTGGTCAGCCTGCGTGCGAGTCCGGAGCACGCCGAGTCGCCACGCGTCATCATGGTCACGACGGAGGCCAGCATGCCCTCCATTCTGAAAGCGCTCGCCGCCGGCGCGAACGAATACATCATGAAGCCTTTCGATGTCGAGATGATCCGCGAAAAAATCAACATGCTGGGCCTGCAGGCATGACGGCATCCGGCCCGGAGGAAAGGATGCGCCTGCTCGTGGTGGACGACTCCGTCGTGTTCCGTATGTTTCTGCGCAAGTGCCTGTCGGGACTGGACGAGGTGGAGGTGGTCGGCGCGGCCCGCGACGGCATGGACGCCATGGACAAGGTCGCGGAACTTGCGCCCGATGTGATTACCCTGGACATGAATATGCCGCGCATGAACGGCATGGAGACCCTGGCTGCCCTGAAGCGCGATCATCCCGGCGTGAAGGTCATCATCGTGGCGGCGGAAACGGAAGACGACGCCGGCCGCACCGTGCAGGCGCTGAAAGCCGGCGCCTTCGATTTCATCCTCAAGCCGGGGGCCGGGGAACAACATCCGGCGGAAGCCATCAGAAGCGCGCTGGTGCCACGTCTCAGGGCGCTGCGCGACAGCCGGCACAAAGCGGCTGCAGGCGAAAGGCGAACGCAAGAACCGCGACGACGCCCCGGGCACGCATCAGCCACGCGCATGGACATTCTCGCCATCGGCGCCAGCACCGGCGGGCCGAATGCGCTCGACGTGGTCATGCGCGGGCTACCGGCGGAACTGCCGGTACCCGTCACCGTGGTGCAGCACATGCCGCCGCTGTTTATCCGCTCGCTGGCCCAGCGCATCAACGACGCATCCCCGCTCGCGTGCAAGGTGGCGGAAGACGGTGAACAATTATTGCCCGGAAAGGCGTACTTCGCCCCCGGCGACTGGCACCTTGAGGTTGTCGCCGGAGACCACGGCCTGTGCGCGCGCTTGAGCGATGCGCCGCCCATGCACTTCTGCAGGCCGGCGGTGGACGCGATGTTCCACTCGCTGACACGCCTGGCCCCTCGCTTTCACACACTCGCCGTCGTCCTCACCGGCATGGGCAAGGATGGCGCCGCGGGCGCACTGGCCGTGGCGGAACAAAGCGGACTCGTCATCGCCCAGGACGAAGCGACGAGCACGGTATGGGGCATGCCCGGCGCCACGGTCGGGCTTGGCGCCGCGCACCATGTGCTGCCCCTGCGGAACATTCCGGGCGAAATACTCGCCGTGCTGAAAACAGGGCCACGGACATGATGGACAAGGCAAAATTTGATTATCTGCGCGATTTTCTCAAGCGCAGAAGCGGGCTCGTTCTGGAGGAAGCCAAGGCCTACCTGCTGGAAACACGCATGTTTCCTGTCCTCAGGCAACACGACATTGCTTCACTGGAAGCACTGGCCGACTGCGTAAAACAGGACGAACACGGGCAGGTGGCGCTTGACGTCATTCACGCCATGACGACCAACGAGTCGCTTTTTTTCCGTGATAAATACCCGTTTGAGGCCCTGCGAAAACTCATCCTCCCCGAAATGGAGTCGGCGCTGCCCGCATTTAGCCGGATAAACATATGGTCCGCGGCCTGTTCCAGGGGCCAGGAGCCCTATTCCATCGCCATGACCGCCCTGCAGTCGCTACCCTCCGCCAACCGGCGGGTACGCATCACAGCCACCGATCTGGACCGGGTGATTCTGCAATACGCGGAGGAAGGCAGATATTCGCAAATGGAGGTGCAACGCGGGCTGCCCATCCAGCTTCTGGTACGCCACTTCGATCAGCACGGCGAGGCATGGCAGATCCGGGACGAGGTGCGCAGCCTGGTTTCGTTCCGCTACGCCAATCTCATTTCGGACGCGCTGAAGCGCGACCTCGGCACAGCGGATCCGTTCCATGTGGTCTTTTGCCGCAATGTACTGATCTATTTCGACCCGGAAGAGCGTCAGCGTGTCATCGACCGCATCGCCGACGTCATGGCTCCCGGGGCGTACCTGCTGACCGGTGCCGCGGAAACCGTGCAGGGCGTACGTTCCTCGTGGGAGATGGTCGGCTTTGAAAACCGCCGCCTGTGGAAATTGGTGGAAATTGGTGGAAATTGAAGTAGGCCAAAAGGAACGGGAACAAAAGGGGCAACCTTTCCGGGCCTGCGCCCCCGGCGGCAGGCCCTTCCCCGGCAAATCAGGCCATGGTAAAGGCAGCGCCGGCCCGCGTCCGGGCAGCCTCGGCGGTGCCATGATCCAGCGGTGCCATGATCCAGCAGCCGCGCCATGCCCGGCACCACACATGCGACCACGGGGCGGGGCAACAGAGAAGCGGGCGCGATGACGATTCTCAGGCCCAGCATTTCCACGCGCTCCGGATGTCCATCCGCGAAAACCTCGGGATATGTGGCCCTCAATACGGCATAATGGGCCGGATTCAGATACAATACGTTCGGCGCCTTGTCATGCAGTCTGCTGAAGTTCCGAACCTGTTCAACAATATGGATAAGCATGCCTTCCTCCCCCGCTGGTTTCGTGCATGCATACGATCACGCAAGATTCGTGCCAGCCGGAGCCGGGCAAAACCGGAGCTAGGCAAAAATATCCAGGCGCAGTCCGCTCGCGTCCGGCCGCGGAGCCAGCCGGCCGTCCGCCCTGTATACGTTTCCCTCCCGCGGGGAAAAGGGCATGCGATGATGCCCCCGCACGCCCCCGCACGCTCCGGTCACCGGCCGCACCGTCGCTCCCAGGGGACGCACATCAATCACCGGCTGCGCGACAGGCACAACAGGGGGAATCGCCGCGGCCGGCGCGCGGTCCAGGTGAATAACAAAGCCCAGGGTTATTGCCACGGCTGCCGAGGTTATTGCCACGGCTGCCGAATGTAAACCTTTCAGCCACCGGATTCCGGCGTCGTGCCAGCCTCCCCTTTTCCGGCCACGCGCAGAACCGCGGCCAGCGTCTCGGGCCGGTACGGCTTTTGCACGAATCCCGCCAGCCCCTCACCGGGGAAGCGGCCTGTGGCCTCCTGCTCGTTATACCCGCTGGACAATACAACCTTCACATCCGCGTTCAACCGCCTGAGTTCACGGAAACAACCGGCGCCGTCAAGCCTCGGCATGGTCATATCCAGAAGCACGATGCCGATGTCGCGCATATGCCTGCGGTAGACTTCCACCCCTTCTTCGCCATCGGCCGCAGTCAGCACACTGAAACCCATCTGCTCCAGCATCATGGCCGCCGTTTCCCGAATGGTTGCGTCATCATCCACTACCAGAACGGTGCCTGTGCCGCACCATGCCGTATCACTGGCGACAGCCGCCATGCTGTCCTTCTCCGCATCATCAGTGGCTGGCAGCAACACCCTGAAGATGGTGCCCCGCCCGGGTTCGCTGTCCAGCTTCAGGGTGCCGTTGTGTCCCCGGATAATGCCCTGCACCACGCTCATTCCCAGACCGCGACCGGTAAACTTCGTGGTATAGAATGGCTCGAAGATATGTCGGCGCACCTGCGCGTCCATGCCGCATCCGGTATCGGAAACTTCCAGATACACATAGCGTCCCGCAGGCAGATCTTCCTCTCCCCAGGCGGCTACAAGGCCACTCCGATCCGCCCGCATGACCCCCGTGGCAATACATATGACCCCGTTCTCGTTACCGATGGCTTCCGATGCGTTGAGCACGAGGTTCATAATAACCTGCTGCAATTGTGACGCGTCCGCGCGCACGCAGGGTAGCCGTTCTTCCAGGCGGAACCTGAGTTCCACGTTGCGGGATACGGACACCTCCAGCAATTTGGTGATATCCTCCACCAGGCGGGAGAGATTCACGGGTGCGATGACAAAGCTGCCCTTCCCCGAATAGGCCAGCATCTGCCCGCACAGCTCCGCCGCCTTTTCGCTGGCGGTCACGATATGTTGCAGATGGCCGGGTACATCTTCCGGCTGCGTGCGCGCCTTGCGTTCGGCTAGGGACGCGTTGCCCAGAATGGTGGTAAGAATATTGTT
>CAZROR010000017.1:0-25753 GCA_964601765.1 uncultured Zetaproteobacteria bacterium | reverse complement strand
ACTGAATATCTCTGCGATCAGAGACTAGCAGCCGGGACGGGCAGACTTCAATTGCTTGCGCAGCCCGGCCGGCGGCGTAGGGTGACGCCTTCTTTCCCATCAACCCCCCATGACAAGGAGTCCCGAGATGCAAATTGCCAGGCATAAGGCTGTGTCCATCAATTATACGCTGACAAACGACGCCGGTGAGGTGCTCGATGCCACCGGAGACGGCCCGCCGCTGTCGTATATCCAGGGCATTGGCAATCTGATTCCGGGGCTCGAGGCGGCGCTGGAAGGGAAGTCTCCCGGTGACAAGCTGGATGTCCTGATTGCACCAGAAGATGGCTATGGCCTGCGCGACGATGCGCTGGTGCAAACGGTGAACCGCGAGGTATTTGGTCCGGATATCGAGCCTGAAGTGGGGATGTGCTTTCGCACCTCAGGCGGTGGCGCCCCCGAGGTGATCGCCATTACCCGCATCGACGGTGATCAGATTACCGTGGATGGCAATCATCCCCTGGCCGGGGAGTCGCTGCACTTCGGTGTCGAGATTGTGGATGTGCGCGATGCCACCAATGAGGAGATCGAACATGGCCATGTGCATGGGCCGGGTGGCCACGAGCACTGACAGGCAGTGGGGCGCAGCCTCAGCGGTTTTTGTGAATCAGGTGGAAGATAAAGGCGAGTACGAAGCCGAATAGCCCGCCCAGTGCCATCAGAGCACCAAGCGCTGACGTGGCAACCAGCCAGAACGGCACATGCTCCGGTGCTACGCCATGCATACGCGAAAAGGTAACGAACACGATGATGAATCCGAGGACGGAAACCACGGTCCATCGCCGCATCAGTGTTTTCCAGATTGCCTTGGTGATGGGTTTTTTTGCCATTGTCCCCTCCGCGGCTGTGCATGTTAGCGAATGAGCGGCACGGGCCCAAGCAACGCGTTGGTGACGTTTCTTTACCGCATGAGGGTTGACCCTATAATCCGCGCCGCCCGGCATGGGGACTTACTGGTATCAAGGAGGTGACATGAAAAAACGGACAGGGATGTTGTTTACAGCAGCGCTTTTGCTGACAGGCTTTTCAGGCCCAAAGGGTGTGGATTTCAAGGCGCCTGGTGATGGCGCCACGGTCAAAAGCCCGTTCCGCGTGGAAATGGCGGTGCGTGGCATGACGGTGCAGCCCGCCGGCGCGGTAACGGATGGCGCGGGCCATCATCATCTGATTATTGATGGTGGTTGTATCCCCGCGGGTCAGACAGTGCCCAAGGATGCGACGCACAAGCACTTCGGCAAGGGCCAGACCGAAACAACGCTGACGCTCGCGCCGGGTGCGCACACGCTGACGCTTCAGTTTGCCAATGGCGCGCATGCCTCCTATGGCCCGGAAATGTGCAAGACCATCAGGGTCAAGGTCGAATAGATCTCTCGTGTAGGTACCGGCTCCCAGCTGACATGCCAGCGGGAGCCGATATCCGATCATCATTCTGTCAACTTGCTGTCACGCGGATGTCATAAACGCGCACTATGGTTCCTCCCGTCAGACAAACCGAGGAGGAGACAAGATGGATTTTGACCCCCTGAATGGCGACAAGCAGGAAATGCTGAAGTGGCTCAGCCAGAAAAACCCGCACATATCCACGGGCGACCTGGCGTATCTCATGGACATCAGTCGCTTCGACACGGGCCAGGAGGAAGAGGACATTCCCGACCTCGCCTGGGAATAGGGCGGTTATCTTTCTTTTCTGCGGGGGGCTGCTCGACCTTCATTTCCAGCACAGCAGCATCATCGTAATCGAGATTGATTCCCTTTCACCAGCAGCGGGCTGCGCCTCAGCCGAGGTCCGGTTACGAAATCCTTTGGCCTCATCGGGAGTACCTCGCTATGCTTCTATTAACCTCCTTATTATATGATTGCCAGTAGGGCTGTTGCTTTATTTGTTATCCAGTTTGATAAATTTTCTTAGAAAAATAGGACGGGCATAAAATGCGCGAGAGATTGATCCATGGCCTGACCCTTTCGTCCTTGGCTGAATATAAACGCCCATTCGCCCAGTTAATGATGAAAAGCCACGGGAGGGGTCACGTAGTACATCCCTTACTAAATCGTAGTCTTTTTTAACCGCATTATAGAGATCACCACTGAGGTTAAATTCAACGACAGAATGAATAAATGAAGGCTCATCAACGGTTTTCCCTACTATCCGAGCGACTACGACTGCCTTCTGTAATTTTGCCAGTAAATGGCTGTCCCGAAACTCTTTTTGGCAAACATTCACTGGATCGATCATAGTTATTGCCATCGTTTCTTTGAAAGTAAGCGAACCATTTTTTAAGTATTTTAAGGGAATGGATTTCAATTCCCATGAACCAAAATTCGGGCTTTGTGATGAATTGATAGGAAGCTCTAGATAACGCTCGAACACATGGCCTGCCCATCCCTTATTAACGCGGCCATTTTTGTAAATTGTGACACCATATTCTTTAGCGAGACCGTGGAGTTCCTTGCCAACTAGGGCGCTCAACTTTTTAACAGCTTCTTCTCTTTCCATTAACAATCCCTGATCTTATGGTAGCAGCCCATATGTGCCTGTTCCCTCGCAGACCATTAGTTTTTGTTGGTTTGTTGCTGAGAGTTCATCTTCAATTCGCGGAATCGCGTATTTGTCCAGGTAGTCTCTTTCGGAGTCTATGCCAACGAACTTTCTGCCATGCCTTAATGCGGCTACTCCGGTGGTGGCGCTCCCACAAAACGGGTCCAGAACGATATCTCCTTCATTGCTGCAAGCTAAGACAATTCGTTCCAAGAGAGCTTCCGGTTTCTGGGTGGGATGTTTACCGTAACGTTTTTCTCCATTCTTCGGTGTGTTGATGGCCCAGACACTACGCATCTGCTTGTTAGGTTTCTTGATGAGGTCACCGGGCCAATCCCCATTTTTCATTAGATCGTAATTAAACGTATGCTTGGCTTTTTTGTCCTTTCTAGCCCATATCAAAGTCTCATGGCTGGCAGTGAACATGCGGCAAGCCAAGTTTGGAGCCGCATTTGGCTTGTACCAGCAAATATCATTGATGAGATGCCACCCTTGCTTTTGGAGCGCATAGCCGCATGCATAAATCGAGTGATAGGTACCAGAAATCCACAGAGATCCGTTGGGCTTCAGCACTCGTTTGCATGCCTCTATCCATTGGTAGTGAAATTCAAAATCCTTTTCAATACCCTGACTTTTGTCCCATTGTCCTTTGTTAACACTCACGCGACGACCCGCATGACAAGTAAATCCATCGTTGGAGAGGTTGTAGGGGGGATCGGCAAATATCAGGTCAATGCACCCTGCTGGCAGTTGCTGCATGATTGAAATGGAGTCACCCAGAAAAATTCGGATGCCGGTTGCGGAAAAAAACGGAGTTGGGGTATTCATCTATGTGTAGCTATGGAGATAATCTGAAAAAGATCGCTTCCGTCTTTCAGAGCGTTGAGAAGTTTTTTGAACATGTATGCTGCTTCTAGATTTGTTTTTTCCTGAACCATAAGCAGTTGGGCTAAAAGAATGAGGAATTTAATGCTGTATTCTCCTTTCGAGCTTAGATGGCTATAGGAAGCAAAGGCCTTTTGGTTCATTGATATGAGCTGATTTACATCAAGGAACTGTCGACGGGCCGACTCGCTTTTGAAGCCCTCCACTTTCTCCCACTGTTCCAACAGGAAATCAAGAAATGATTCCGTTAGTTCTTTGTCTGTGTGGGCTTTGATAAGGACATCAACGGCCCAGTGGACGTGCTTGGGCGTTCTTATTCGAGACCACTTTCCATTTTCATGTTGCCGGTATTTTATAAGGATATCGTACTTGCTTAAAGAGCCCTGATAGGCCGCCAAAATATACGTGTTATTGATGAGCATAGTGAATAGTGGCTTGACCTTCTCACCTCTTCGCGAAAAAGTCATAAAGTCAGCCAATTGCGCGTCAATCATCGCTGCGTTGTTTTTTTAGATACAATCAACAGCTAGCCATTTTTTCTAAGTCTTAGCCCCACTTCCTGTGACTGTACTCTTGGTATCCAAAGCACGCCATTGTATTTCGAGCAACTCATGGCAATACCTTATGCTGCCATTGCCACGGCGGCAAGCCAGATATGGTCGTCGCCCAGAGTCTTCTCAACGTGGCCAATGCGGGAGCGGTGGTTTGCGTCGACAAAGGGGCGCATGGTGTTTTCAGGTGTCCTGCGGGCGCGAACTGCACAGCGCATGGCTATATCACCACACCGCATGACATCCTCCCCATGCATGAATGCGTTCGTCTTTTGTGATGAGAGGCGCGCCTTTATGCAGGGCGGTAGCCACAATCATCCGGTCTGCCGGATCGCCATGAAACTTTCCCGGTAACTGGCTGGAAAGCACGGCGATATCCGGCTCCAGCGGCAGAAGCCGGGTATTTGCCACTGAGAGCGCCTGGCTTAACCAGAGGCCGACTTCACGGTCAAGCACCAGTCTTTGCTTGGAAACCAGCATGGCGATTTCCCAGCAGGTGATGGCTGCTATGCCAATTGCCTCAGCTTGTTGGATGGTTTTTGCCGCTTTTCGGGAAAGCTTTTCCGGATTGCTCTGCCACCAAATCCAGGCGTGAGAATCCAGTACGATCAGTGGCTGGCTTCCCATGCTTCATCAATCGGGCTTATCAGGTCCTTTTCTGTCAGCACACTACCGCGCAAATCAACCTTGCCATGTTTGCCACTGGCCGCCACCAGACGGGCGACTGGTTTCCCGCGCTTGGTGATGATCAGTTCTTCATGCGAACGGGAGACTTCATCCAGAATACTCAGGCATTTAGCTTTGAATGCAGCAGCAGCAATAGTTTTCATGTCTTACCTCTTACGGGTGACCAGTTTAAGTGACCACTAAGCTGTGGTCAACCACATTTGCTGTGGTCGCATTCCAGACAGGTGTCGCAGTTATAAACATGGGCAGGTGCAGCGAATTCATGCTGCCAAAGCCTCGACAACGAGTTGGACATGCAGTGCATCCAAGGCGCGCTCCACTTGACCGATATGGGATCGATGATCTGGATCGACGAGCCGACGCACGGCATTTTCAGTTATACCCAGCCTTCGGGCAAGCTCCACATTGTTGACCCCCTGCCGCCGCATGCCTTCGTATAGTGCAAGTTTGGCGGCGACCAGGGGTGGGAGGTGAATCAGCACCTGTCCGGCTGCTGCGGGAGAGGGGGCAGGAATGTTCTGCCGTGCGTGGACATAACCGGCAAGTGCAGTGGCCAAGGCATCCCGTGCCTCCATCGTGGCTTCCTCGCGGGTTTTACCTTCCGTCAATGCCTCGGGCACATCCGGAAAGTTGACGAGGAAGGCTCCGTCTTCCTGCTTGGCCAGTGCTGCCGGATAGCTGTAGCGATGCCGCAAAGATCGCCTCCTTAGTTCAGGTCGCCTTCATCCAGACCAAGCTGCGCCAGCATGGCGCGAAGCAGGCCTTTACCGACCTCCTTTTTTCTGTCTTTGACGGTGGTGAAGCGGTTGCCGTAATACAGCCTGCCATGGCTGCCCACAAGAGGCATCAGCCGCACTTGCTGTGACCGCACTCCAGGCAGGTATCACAGTTATCGAGGCGGACAAGCGCCTTGGCGCTGCACTTCGGACAGAGCGAGGCATTCTTCAGGCCTTCCTCGCCGAGACGCTCTTTTGCCTGGTGCTTCTTTAGCTCCAGCTCGGCGCTGCCGAGGT
The DNA here is from genome assembly GCA_964601765.1 of uncultured Zetaproteobacteria bacterium. Classification (GTDB taxonomy): domain Bacteria; phylum Pseudomonadota; class Zetaproteobacteria; order Mariprofundales; family Mariprofundaceae; genus SZUA-181. The sequence goes on along the minus strand of CAZROR010000017.1, from coordinate 20,042 downwards.
CACCCTCGATCATGCCGATCGAGATCATGTGCTGCTCGATCACTTCGCCGATTTCAGCCACGAGTGACGGCATGTATTTGCCACCCTTCTTGAAGTAGCCGCCGCGGGGGTCGAACACGGCCTTCAGCTCCTCGGCCAGGAAGGTGACATCGCCGCCCTTTCTGAACACAGCCGAAATCACGCGCGTCAGCGCCACAATCCAGGAGAAGTTCTCCATGTTCTTGGAGTTGATGAAGATTTCAAACGGCCGGTGACGCTCGCGCCCGTCCGCATCCTTCACAATGACATCATTGATCGTGATATACAGCGCATGCTCGCTCAGAGGCGTCTTGATCTTGTAGGTGTTGCCTTCGAGCACGTCATCGCGCTCCAGAAGCGGCGCAATCTGCGCAACGTTGCCCTGTTCCTCGTCCTCGTCCGGTGTGACGACCTCATAGCCGGTGATGGGTTTCTCAATCTTAATCGTCATCTTTGCCTCCCTTTTGCTGCAACGGCTGTGTTTTATGTTGATGGGTGCTGTGCGGCTCCGGTGCCGGCCCCGGATACCAGGTGCCGGGCGGTGTATGCCTGCCGTGATTGAAATAGTCGCTCACGCGCTTGCCGGCGGCCTGCTCAGAACTTCCCATAATACCCCTCCTTGAGCGCATCAAACAGGTTGGCGGCAGTATGGATCTCGCCGTCGTATTCGATCTCCTCATTGCCAGGCACCTCGATGACAGAACCGTCTTCGAGGATGAAGCGGTAGAGCGTGTTCTCCAGGTCATGCTCCTTGACGAGCACACCCTGGAAGGCCTCGGGGTTGAAGCGGAATGTCGTGCATCCCTTCAGCCCCTTCTCATAGGCGTACATGTAGATGCCCTTGAAGTCCTCATAGGGGAAGTCCGTGGGCACGTTGGCAGTTTTCGAAATCGAGGAATCCACCCATTTCTGGGCCGCCGCCTGGATGTCCACATGCTGCCTGGGTGAGATGTCGTCGGCGCAGACAAAATAGTCCGGCAGTTTCGTGGCCTCATCGGTGGAAAACGGCATGGCCTCCGCGTTGACCAGCTGGCGGTAGGCCAGCAGCTCGAAGGAGAACACATCCACTTTCTCCTTGGTCTTCTTGCCCTCGCGGATGACATTGCGCGAATAATAGTGCGCGAAGCTGGGCTCGATGCCGTTGGATGCATTATTCGCCAGCGAAAGCGCGATGGTGCCGGTCGGGGCGATCGAGGAATGATGGGTGAAGCGGCAGCCTGTCTTTTCCAGCTCGCGGAGCAGCCTGGCGTCATCCTTGTCACCGGTCTCGGCAAACTGCTGCATATAGCGCGAGTATTTCGCCCAGAGCACCCTGCCCTTGATGCGGTCGCCCACCTTGATGCCGTCTGCGCGCATCTCCGGACGCCTGGCCAGCATGCCGGCGGTCACCTCGAACTCCTCATCCATGATCGGTGCCGGCCCCTTCTCCTTGGCCAGCTCCAGCCCTGTCTGGTAGCCGGCCTTCGCCATCTCGTAGCCGATCTTCTCCGTGAACTCCAGCGAGGGCTCCGAGCCATAGGGGATCTTCATCATGGTCAGGGCACTGCCCAGGCCGAGGAAGCCCATACCATGCCGGCGCTTGCTGTGAATCTCGTCGCGCTGCTTGTCCAGCGGCAGGCCGTTGATTTCAACCACGTTGTCCAGCATGCGTGTGAACACGGCCACCACCTCACGGAAGGTATCCCAGTCGAAGCTGGCCTCGTCAGTGAACGGCGCGTTGACAAACCGCGTCAGATTGATGCTGCCCAGCAGGCAGGCGCCATAGGGCGGCAGGCCCTGTTCCCCACAGGGGTTGGTGGCGCGGATGTTTTCGCAGAACCAGTTGTTGTTCATCTCGTTGTACTGATCAATGAGGATGAAGCCCGGCTCGGCGTAGTCATAGGTGCTGGCCATGATCACATCCCACAGCCGCCGCGCCTTGATGGTCTTGTAGACCCGGCAGGCGACCCGGCCCATGTCGTCCGTCGTATAGCCCTCCTGGATGCTCGGCCACTCGCGGAAGACGATTTCGGTTTCATCGTCCTCGACCTCCTGTTTGTTGGCCGGGAATACGAGCTGCCAGTCGGCGCCATTCCTGACCGCCTCCATGAAGTCACGCGTGATGAGGCAGGAGAGGTTGAACTGTCTGAGCCGGCCGTCCTCGCGCTTGGCGCGGATGAAATCGATGATGTCCGGATGCGAGATGTCGAAGGTGCCCATCTGGGCGCCGCGCCGGCCGCCGGCCGAGGATACCGTGAAGCACATGGCATCGAAGATGTCCATGAAGGACAGCGGGCCCGATGTATGGGCACCCGCACCCGACACATAGGCGCCTCTGGGGCGCAGGGTCGAAAATTCATAGCCGATGCCGCAGCCGGCCTTGAGCGTCATGCCAGCCTCGTGTGCCATGGACAGAATGCCGTCCATCGAATCCGGTACGGTGCCGGAAACCGTGCAGTTGATCGTGGATGTGGCGGGCTTGTGCTCGCGTGCGCCGGCATTGGAAATGATGCGACCGGCCGGAATGGCGCCATGCTCCAGGGCCCAGATGAAGCGACCGAACCAGTACTCCCGCTTGCCGGGCTCCTCGACGTCGGCCAGTGCCCGGGCCACGCGCTCGTAGGTGTCCTCGATGGTCTGGTCAATCGGGTTGTTGTGCAGATCCTTCAGGCGGTATTTACGGTCCCAGATATCCAGCGACGCGGGCTGCAACTCGATCATCGTTTCTTCTTCCGGGGATATGCTTTTTACACCCGCAACATTCATATAATTTCTCCTCCGCCTGAATATGCTTCCAGGGTCTCCCAACCCGGGGAGATAAGATTAGGCGCTACATCTTGGGTGTCAAGGGCCTTATGCAAACTATATATTGTGCACAGGAGCACACACCTTATCCACCGATTTTCCACAGTTTTTCTCGTTTCGCGCGGTTGGAGCCAGCCCCCCTGCCTGTTACGCTTCGGCCGTGAATGACACCACACATTTTGGCCTGAAGAGCGTTCCCGCCGCCGAGAAATCCGGTCTCGTGATGGGCGTGTTTTCATCCGTGGCCGACAAATACGATTTGATGAATGATCTGATGAGTGCGGGTCTCCACCGCCTGTGGAAGCACCGCATGCTGGCGGTAGCCGCAGTACGTCCGGGCATGCGCGTGCTGGATGTGGCAGCGGGTTCCGGTGATATTGCCCTGGGGCTGTGCCACAGGCTTGGAGGGGCAGGGCGCGTGGTGCTCACCGACCTGAACGGCCCGATGCTGGCCGAGGGCGCGCGCCACATGCTGGATCATGGGCTGCTGCCCGGCCGGGCTGACTGCATCCAGTCCGATGGCTGCCGGCTGCCGTTTCGGGATAACAGCTTTGATCTGGTGTCCATTGCCTTCGGTATCCGTAATTTTACAGATATCGAGGCGGGCCTGGCCGAGTTCCACCGCGTACTGGCTCCCGGCGGTCAGTTCATCTGCCTGGAGTTTTCACATCCCGTGCTGCCGCTGCTGGACATCGCCTACGATGCCTACTCCTTTAATGTTATTCCGGTGCTGGGTGAGTGGGTAACCGGTGACCGGGCCGCCTATCAGTATCTGGTGGAGTCTATCCGCCGTTTTCCCGATCAGCGGCGTTTTGCCAGGCTGATGTCATGGGCCGGCTTTGAACTCGTGCGTTATGAGAACATGACGGGAGGCATTGTCGCCCTGCACCGGGGCTACAGCATCAAATGAGTATCATGTTCCTCCCGCTCCGCCTGATCCCGGTACCCGTTCAGGCTGTCGTGCTCGCAACCGTGCTGGACCTGTTCTTCTCACGCGATGCCGCACTGAAGTCGCAGCTTGACGGGCTCGAAGGGAAGGTGTTCCACATTCATGTCCGGGACATGGGGACAGATTTTCACCTCGGCTTTTCGCATGGCCGGCCCTGGGTGCATCCGGCCGGCGGGGAAGAGGCGGATGTGCGTATTGATGCAACAACGAGTGGCTTTGCCCGCCTGTGCTTCGCGCACGAGGACCCGGATGATCTGGTTTTTCAGCGCGTGCTGAAGCTATCCGGTGATTCCGAGGCCATGCTGCGCTTCAAGAAGCTGCTGGTAGCCGCAGATATCGACTGGGAGCGTGAGCTGCGTGCCACCTTTGGTCAGTTTTTCGGCGCCCGCGTTGCTGCCGCCGCCAAGTCGCTGCTTGTCGCCGAAGCAAAACTGGCGGATGCCTCGCGCAGCCGACTTGACCGGTGCCTGCGTGACATGGATGTGCCCACACACGAACGTCTGCAGGACTGGCAGGCAGGAGTTGAGGATGCGGCGCGTCAGCTGAAACGCCTGGATACGCGACTGAAACGCCTGGAAGGGGGCATGGACAAGGCGGCAGACAAACGGCAGGCACGCAAGAGAAAGACATCATGAGTCTGCTGAGCCGGGCCAGACGCGGCGCCAGGTTGCTGGTGATCACGCATATGCTGGCCTCGCACGGCATGGCACCGCTGGCCGTACGGCTGCGGCTGTTCCGGCCCTATGCCTGGCTGATGCGCATCTTTCTGCACAGCGAGGTCTCACGTGAGACGGGCGCGCAACTCAGGCTGGTACTTGAGCGCCTTGGGCCCACGTTCATCAAGTTCGGCCAGATGATGTCCACGCGCGTGGACCTGCTGCCGCTGGATATAGCGCTGGAGCTGAAGAAATTGCAGGACGATGTCCCGCCGGAGCCCTTTGAGACCATCCGGCAGGTGCTGGAGCGCGCCTACAAGCGGCCGCTGCTCGGCGAGGGTGGCGTGTTCCGTTCGTTTGAGACGACCCCGGTGGCGGCGGCGTCGATTGCACAGGTACATTTTGCCGAACTGCACGATGGCCGGCAGGTGGCGGTGAAGGTACGCAGGCCACGCATCCGGAAGACCATTGAGGCGGATCTCGGCCTGCTCCGATTGCTGGCCGCAATGTTTGATCGCTATTTTCCCGAATACCGCAGGCTGAAGGCACCGCGCGTCGTCGAGGAGTTTGCTGCGACCATCCGCGAGGAACTGAACCTCAGGGCCGAGGGGGCGCATGCCGCGCGCTTTGCGGAGAACCTCGCAGATGTCGAGGGCGTGGGCGTACCGGCGGTGTTGTGGGACTACACGGTGGCCGAGGTGCTGGTCACCGAGCGCATCGAGGGCATCCCGATTGACGAGCGCGACCGCCTGATTGCCGCCGGCTTCGACACACACAAGTTGTGCGAGGCGGCCATTACGCTGTTTTTCCACATGGTGTTTGTCGACGGCTATTTCCATGCCGATATGCACCCGGGCAATATCTTTGTGTCGAAAGACGGCGGTATCCTGATGGTTGATTTCGGTATCGTCGGGCGGCTGGACATGCAGAGCCGCAAGTATCTGGCCGACATGCTGCTTGCCTTCCTCAAACAGGATTATGCGCGTGCCGCACTGGTGCACCGGCAGGCGGGCTATATCGGTCCACATGTGAACCTTTCGGCCTTCGAGGATGCGCTGCGCGAGGTGGCCGAGCCAATCTTCAATCGCCCACTGCTTGATATTTCGCTGGCCGAGCTGCTGTTCGTGCTGTTTTCCGTGACCGAGCGCTTTCAGATGGAAACCCGACCCGAGCTGCTCATGCTGCAGAAAACGATGGTGGTTATCGAGGGCGTGGGCCGTGAGCTGGAACCCTCCATCAATGTCTGGACGCTGGCCAGGCCACTCGTGGCCGAGTGGGTCGCCAGGCACATGGGACCAACGGCACGCCTGGAAGAAGGCATCGGTGAGATGTGCGATGGCCTGCAGGAATGGCTGCAACTGCCCGGGCAGATCAGGCAGGCTCTGGCTGTGACGCAGTCACCGGGCGTTTCGGCGCAGACAAGCCCGGCCCCGCCTGTCGGCACGTTGCCCGGTATCGTGCTGCTGGCTGCGGGCGGTGCGGTATGCGGCTATGCCTGGGCGCTGGGGGCACCTTCCTGGCTGCTGCCGGCCGGCCTTGCATCCATGCTGGCGGGCACCCTGCTCCTGCGCCGATAACTTTCCGCTGTTTGCCGAAGGCGATGATGGCGCTAGAGTTCGGCGCCATTTTTTTACGGCATTGGCATTCACACCGATGGCACAGGGAGCCGGAAACGCATGAGTCGCAACTTTGTATTTACCAGTGAATCTGTCGGGGAGGGGCACCCGGACAAGGTGGCGGATCGCATTTCCGATTCCGTACTGGATGCCATTCTGGCGCAGGACAAGTATTCGCGCGTGGCCTGCGAGACCCTGGTGACGACCGGCATGGTGCTCGTGGCCGGCGAGATTACCACGCAGGCCGTGGTGGATTATCAGGATATCGTGCGCCAGGCCGTGCGAGATATCGGCTACAACTCCTCGCACATGGGCTTCGACTGGGAGTCCTGTGCCGTGCTCGTGACCCTCGACAAGCAGAGCCCGGATATCGCCCAGGGCGTAAACGAAGGCGAGGGCCTGGACCTGGATCAGGGCGCCGGCGACCAGGGGCTGATGTTCGGCTATGCGACGAATGAGACCGAAGTATTCATGCCCATGCCCATTTATCTTTCACACCTGCTGGTCGAAAAGCAGGCCCAGGTGCGCAAGGCCGGCGTGCTCAAGTTCCTGCGTCCGGATGCGAAGTCGCAGGTGACGGTGCGCTATGAGGACTTCAGGCCTGTGGCCATCGATGCCGTCGTGCTCTCCACGCAGCATGAGCCGGACGTGACGCATGCCGAGTTGTCCGAAGGCGTCATGGAGGAAATCATCAAGCCGATTCTCGACCCGACGGGCCTGACGCATGCGGGCACCGAATATCTGATCAACCCGACCGGCCGCTTCGTGATCGGCGGGCCGGTGGGTGACTGCGGCGTGACCGGCCGCAAGATCATTGTTGATACCTATGGCGGCTTCGGCCATCACGGCGGTGGTGCCTTTTCGGGCAAGGACCCGACGAAGGTAGACCGCTCTGCCTGTTACATGATGCGGCATGTTGCCAAGAACATCGTCGCCGCCGGCCTGGCCGAGCGTTGCGAGGTACAGGTGGCCTATGCGATCGGGGTGGCGCGTCCGTTGTCGGTCATGGTGGACACCTTTGGTACCGGCAGGGTGGACGAGGCGAAGCTTGCCGACATCGTACGCGAGCATTTTGATTTGCGTCCGAAGGGTATCGTGCAGACGCTGGACCTGCTCAGGCCGATTTATGCGGCCACATCCGCCTATGGCCACTTCGGTCGCGAGCTTCCCGAGTTCACCTGGGAGGCGAAGGATAAGGTCGAGGCGTTGCGCAACGCAGCCGGGCTTTAACCGGACGGGGTACGTCCATATTCCCTGAGGGGCGCTGCAACGGGCCGGCCGGTTCGTCAGGCTCAGGGAGAAAATACGAAGAACAACTGCGCCCGTTCATATTTACAACATATTGAACGGAGGATATTGATGAGCGCTGTACAGCCAGTGAAAGACTTCAACGATTACAAAGTGGCGGATATCTCGCTGGCCGACTGGGGCCGCAAGGAAATTGCCATCGCCGAAACCGAAATGCCGGGTCTCATGGCCATCCGTGAGAAATACCGCGCTACGCAGCCCCTGAAGGGGGCTCGCATTGCGGGCTCGCTGCACATGACGATTCAGACGGCCGTGCTGATTGAGACCCTGAAGGCGCTGGGTGCCGAGGTGCGCTGGGCATCCTGCAACATCTTTTCCACACAGGATCATGCGGCGGCCGCGATCGCGGCTGGCAGCACGCCGGTATTCGCACACAAGGGCGAGACGCTCGAGGAATACTGGGCCTATACACATCGCATCATGGAGTGGCATGACGGCGGCACACCGAACATGATCCTCGATGATGGTGGTGATGCCACGCTGCTTGTCATTCTGGGCTCGAAGGCCGAGGCTGATCCTTCCGTACTGGACAATCCCGGCAGCGAAGAGGAGCGCGTGCTCTATGCCGCTATCCGGCAGCGTCTTGCCACGGAGCCCGGCTGGTATTCGGCACGCCGCGATGCCATCCGCGGCGTTACCGAGGAGACGACGACGGGAGTGCATCGTCTGTACCAGATGCAGGAACGTGGTGAGTTGCCGTTTCCGGCGATCAATGTGAATGACTCCGTAACCAAATCCAAGTTCGACAATCTCTACGGGTGTCGTGAGTCGCTTGTTGATGGCATCAAGCGTGCTACCGATGTGATGATCGCCGGCAAGATCGCCGTCGTGCTGGGCTATGGTGATGTCGGCAAGGGCTGTGCCCAGTCCCTGAAGGGGCTTGGTGCCACGGTCTGGGTGACTGAAATTGATCCGATCTGCGCGCTGCAGGCGGCAATGGAGGGCTACCGTGTGGTGTATATGGATGAGGCTGCATCCCAAGCCGATATCTTTGTAACGACGACGGGCAATTTCAACGTGATCACGCATGACCATATGGCAGCGATGAAGGATCAGGCCATCGTCTGCAATATCGGCCACTTTGACAATGAGATCGATGTTGCCTCGCTCAGAAAGTATACCTGGGAGAACGTAAAGCCGCAGGTGGATCAGATTATCTTCCCGGATGGCAAGCGCATCACGCTGCTGGCCGAAGGGCGGCTCGTGAATCTCGGCTGTGCCACCGGCCACCCGAGCTTTGTCATGTCAAATTCGTTTTCGAACCAGACGCTGGCACAGATTGAGCTCTTCAATCAGACCGGCCAGTATGAGAACCGCGTCTATGTGTTACCGAAAAGGCTGGATGAGGAAGTGGCAAGGCTGCACCTGGAAAAGATCGGCGCCCGGTTGACCACGCTGACCCGGGAGCAGGCCGACTATATCGGTGTGCCGGTTGAAGGTCCGTACAAGCCGGAGCATTACCGGTATTAGTTGTAGCCATGCGTATCGTCACGGGGGTTCCGGTGTGGTCTTTCCGCATGTGTCGCCGCACCTTGCTGACAGCGTTGGTCATGCTGCTGGCAGAACCGGCACTGGCGGCTGTGCCCGTATCGCCGGATGCGCAATACGACAAGACGGGCGATGGAGTCGTTGATGCGGCCGACTGGAAAGAGATGAGTGACAAGGAAAAGACAGGCTATGCGCGCGCCTCGATGCGCGTCCTGGGTCAGAACCCCGATGCAGTGCTTGAAGATGGCAAGACGCTGGCGGGCCAGTATCTGGACAGCCTGAAGTCGATTTACGGCGATTGACCCGTAGCGCTGTATTGACCACATCGACAGATAGCGAACAGCGGGACTGGACGGATGCCGTCCGTGGCACGATACGATGGCAGTGTGTGTTTGGTCTGGCGGCCGCCCTTGTCACAGGCATCTGGCAGGGTGCGATGCCGGGACTGGCGGTTGGCTATGGGGCCGGTGTGGCCGTACTGAATGCATTGTGGCTTGCGAGGCGGGTAGCACAGGCGGCCAGGTCGGATCAGCTCACGGGCCAGCGCATTCTGTATCTGGGTGCCGTGTTGCGTTTTCTGGGCCTGGTGTTAGCGCTGGTGTTGGCGCACTTTCTCGGCCTGCATCTGCTGGCCGTGGCAGGCGGATTGCTGGTTGCGCAGCTGGCCGTTTTCGGCTACCCTGCCGCCCGCTCGAAAACCGAGCCGTAAACGGGAGGATCCTTGGCCGCAGAGGAACACGGCAGCACGATTGCCAGCCATCTTCACTACTGGACGTATGTCATCGATGAGAAAAATTCGTTCATGCGGATCCATCTGGATACGATGCTTACCACCATCGTGGTGGCCGCATGCCTTGTGATCTTCGCCATGCGCCTGGGCCGCCGCCTGACCGAAGATGCGCCGAGCGGGACGCAGAACTTCATGGAGTCGGTCATTGATTTTATCAATCAGACTGTGAAGGATAATTTCCCGGTACACAACCCGCTGATTGCGCCACTGGCCCTGACGGTTTTCGTTTATATCTTTTTACTGAATACGCTCGATATCCTGCCTGCCTACCTGATGGGCCACATCGCGCATCTGTTTGGCGTCGAGCATTACCGACCTGTGCCGACAAACGATCTGAATCTGCCGGCCGCGATGGCCGTATCGGTATTTGTGCTTGTGCTGTATTACGAGTTCAAGCTTAAGCCGGTGCATTTCATCAAGGAGCTGCTGTTCGAGCCGTTTGCGAACCTCATTCCCAAGCCGTTCGGCTACCTGATTGTACCCCTGAATTTTGTACTCAAGCTGGTGGAAGAGGTTGCCAAGCCGTTGAGCCTTTCCTTTCGTCTGTTCGGTAACATGTTTGCTGGAGAGGTGATTTTCCTGCTGATCGCCTTCCTGCTTCTTGGTGGGGGCGCTGTTGGCATGTTCTTCGGTTTCTTCGTGGGCCTGGGCTGGTCCATGTTTCATCTGTTTATCGGGCTGTTGCAGGCCTTTATCTTCATGATTCTCACCGTGGTGTATCTGTCTATTGCACACCAGCCGGTGGAGCATTGATTCGCGCAAGCGATATGTTTTTGAATTAACTGCATAGGAGTAAGAAGCATGGACGCAACAACGATTATTACAGCAGCAACGGCGATTTCCGTTGGCGTGATTCTGGCCGCAGCCGGCCTGGGATCTGCCATTGGTTGGGGCCTGATCTGTTCGAAGACGCTGGAAGGTATTTCACGCCAGCCCGAGATGCGGCCGCAGCTGATGTTCAACATGTTCATCTTTGCGGGCCTGATGGAGTCCTTCCCGTTCATTATCATGGCCTTTGCGCTGTGGTTCCTGTTTGCCAATCCGTTCCTCGGCTAGGCAGTGACAGACCCGAAATTCACGAAGGCGGCGAGGTAGTGTCATGAGTTTGGACCTGACCTTTATCGGCCAGATTATTGTCTTTCTGGCCCTGGTATTTCTGCTCAGGAAGTATCTGTACGGCCCGCTGAACGATCTGCTTGAGGCACGTGCAAAGCGTATTGCCGAAGGTCTGGCCGCCGCCGATGCGGGCAGAGATGCGAAGGCCAAGGCTGAAGCCGAGATTAAGAAGCAGCTGACTGAGGCAAGAAGCAAGGCGCAGGAGATTGTTAGCGCAGCCGAGAAGCGGGCGGCCGAGATCAACGAAGAGGCCGTCAACAAGGCACGCGTGGAGGCACAGCAGATTGTTGATGCGGCACGCGAGGAAGTTGGCGCCGAGGTTGAAAAGGCGCGCCAGGCTCTGCGCAAGGAGGTAGCCGATCTGGTAGTACTTGCTGCAGAGCGGGTGCTTGATGCCGAGCTGGACGCCAAACGCCATACCAAGCTGATTGACAAGGTGATTAGTCAGGGGATTGGCCGCGCATGAGCACACGTGGCATTGCGCGTCGGTATGCCCGGGCCTTGTTTGAGCTGGAGTCGGAAGGGGCAAAGCTCTCCGCCGGCCTGAAGACCCTGGCCGAGGTGGCGAGGGTAAAGGCCGTTCATGACGTACTTGTCGATCCGCAGCTGCCAGCCGAGGTACAGGCGGCCGTGCTTATCAAAGCGGCCGGGAAGCTGCCCAAGGAGCTTGTGAGGCTTGTAAACATGCTGTGCGCACGCGGCAAGGGTTGCCTGCTGCCGGAGATCCATGAGCTGTTTGAAGTCATGCAGCGCGAGGCCTCCGCCAAAGTCGTGGCTGAAGTGACTGCTGCAGTCAAGCTGAATACGGCTGTACAGGACAAGCTCGCGAAGGCTTTGGCCAAGGCGCTCGGCAAGAAGGTGGAACTCAAGGTCAGCCAGGATGCCGGTATCCTGGGCGGCGTCATCATTCGCATCGGTGACCGGCAGATTGATTACTCGCTGCGTGGCAGGCTGGAAGGCCTGCGCCGCGCTATTGCAGCATAAGATTATTTTAGGTTTCGTAAGGTAGAGGATAGCAACGATGAAACTGGATACGGCAGAAATCAGCTCCATCATTAAGGAGCAGATCAAGGGCTACAAGGCAGCAGCAGCGGATGCCAATGTCGGACGACTGATTTCCGTAGGTGATGGTGTGGCCCTGATTCACGGGCTTTCCGGCGCAATGTCCGGCGAAATGCTGGAGTTTCCGGGTGATACGCTTGGCATGGTGCTGAACCTTGAGGAAGACAGCGTGGGGGCCGTGATTTTCGGTGAGTACCAGCATCTGAAGGAAGGCGACGAGGTCAAGTGCACCGGCCGTATCTTCGAGGTGCCGACCGGGCCGGGGCTGAAAGGTCGTGTGGTCAATGCCCTCGGGCAGCCCATTGATGGCAAGGGGCCGATTGACGCGGCGGAATACTGCCCGGTGGAGAAAATCGCGCCGGGCGTGATCGAGCGTAAATCCGTGGATCAGCCGCTACAGACCGGTATCAAGGCGATTGACTCGATGGTGCCGATCGGGCGAGGGCAGCGCGAGCTGATCATCGGTGACCGCCAGACTGGCAAGACGACGATTGCGATTGATACGATAATCAACCAGAGCAACAGTGGCGTTACCTGCGTCTATGTTGCCGTGGGCCAGAAGGCATCGACGGTAGCAAGTGTTGTGCGCACGCTGAAGGAGCACGGGGCCATGGACAATACTATCGTGGTGGCCGCCTCAGCATCCGAGTCTGCTTCTCTGCAGTTCATTGCACCGTATTCCGGCTGCACGATGGGCGAATATTTCCGTGACCGTGGCGAGGATGCGTTGATCGTTTATGACGATCTGACCAAGCAGGCCTGGGCCTATCGTCAGGTATCCCTGATCCTGCGCCGCCCACCGGGCCGTGAGGCCTACCCGGGCGATGTGTTCTATCTGCATTCGCGCCTGCTGGAGCGTGCGTCGCGCGTGGACGAGGCCTATGTGGAGAAATTCACGGGTGGCAAGGTGAAGGGGAAGACAGGCTCGCTGACGGCGCTGCCGATCATCGAGACGCAGGAAGGCGACGTGTCCGCCTTCGTGCCGACCAATGTCATTTCAATTACTGATGGCCAGATTTTTCTGGAAACCAACCTGTTCAACGCCGGCCAGCGCCCTGCCATCAATGCGGGCCTTTCGGTGTCCCGCGTGGGCGGTGCGGCACAGACGAAAGCGATGAAGAAGGTCGGCGGCGGCCTGCGCCTGGACCTTGCGCAGTATCGTGAGCTGGCCGCATTTGCGCAGTTTGCCTCGGACCTTGATGAGGCGACACGCAAGCAGATTGAGCGCGGCAAGCGCGGTGTTGAGGTGCTCAAGCAGGAAGAGAACAGCCCGATGACCGTGGCCGAAATGACAGCAATCCTGCTGGCACTGAACAATGGCGACCTCGACGATATCGAGGTGGATCGCATCCGTGACTTTGAGAAGGGCTACCTGGCCCTCCTGAAGGCCGAGCATGCTGATCTTGTCAATGGCCTGAATGAAGAACCGGTGCTGACAGATGAAACAACCGAAGCCCTGAACAAGGCAATAGCCGACTTCAAGTCGACGGGCACGTACTAAAACCGGCGGCTGAAGGAGTAAACCAGTGGCATCTGCCAAGGAGATTCGCGGCCAGATCAAGGCCATCCAGAACACCGCCAAGATTACGAAGGCGATGGAGCTTGTTGCAGCCTCGAAAATGCGCCGCGCACAGGAAAACGTGCTGGCTGCACGAGCCTATGAGGAAGGCATCAAGCGCGTGATTGGTAACCTCACACAGGCACATCCTGAGTTCCGCCATCCGTTTCTCGTTGAGCGCGGGGAAATCAGGCGCATCGGGCTGCTGATTATCAGCACGGACAAGGGCCTGTGTGGTGGCCTGAACGCCAATGCCTTTCGCATGACACTGGGCAAGGTCAAGGAATTCAAGGCTGATCTTCAGGCGCTCTCCATCGGCCGGCGCGGCGCCATGTTCATGCGCCGTATTGGTGTGCATCTGGCCGGCAGCATTGAGAATATTCCGGACAGTCCCAGCCTTTTCGATACCATTGGTGTATCTGATCTGGCCATGAATATGTATACCGATGGCGAGCTGGATGAGGTGTACCTGATCTACAGCAAGTTCGTGAACACGATGACGCAGAAGCCGGTATTCATGCGGCTGCTTCCCTGCCCGATGGCGGAAGAGCCGACGCATGGCGGCTACTGGGATTACATCTACGAGCCCGAAAGCCGGGAAGTGCTGGACGGTCTGCTGCGCCGCTACGTGGAATCATTGGTTTACCATGGCGTGCTGGAAAACAAGGCCTGCGAGCAGTCCGCGCGTATGGTGGCCATGAAGAGCGCCACGGACAATGCCAAGAGCATCACGAAGGAACTCAGCATTTCATACAACAAGGCCCGTCAGGCAGCGATTACGCAGGAACTGGCGGAAATCTGCGCCGGTGCGGCTGCGGCCCAGTAAGTTTTTTTTGCATAAAGAGAGGATAGCAACATGAGCGTAGGAAAAGTCATACAGGTCATCGGCGCGGTGGTGGACGTGCGCTTCCCGGCGGGCGAGCTGCCGGCCATCTATAATGCCCTGACCGTACCGGACATGGGCCTGACGATGGAGACGCAGCAGCACATTGGCGACAACGCCGTGCGCGCCATTGCCATGGGCTCCACAGATGGCATGCGGCGCGGCATGACGGTGGAAGACACCGGTGATGCGATCAAGGTACCTGTGGGAGAAAAAACGCTTGGCCGCATCATGAATGTGCTGGGTACCGGTATCGACTTTGATGGTGAAAACGTACCGTCGGAGGAGCGCTGGCCGATTCACCGGGCTGCTCCGACCTTCGAGGAACTGGCACCTGCCCAGGAGATTCTGGAAACCGGCATCAAGGTGATTGACCTGATGGCGCCGATTGCCAAGGGCGGCAAGGTTGGTCTGTTCGGTGGCGCTGGCGTGGGCAAGACCGTCAACATGATGGAGCTGATCAATAATATTGCGAAAGCACATGGCGGTTATTCCGTATTCACCGGTGTTGGTGAACGCACGCGCGAAGGCAATGACTTCTACTACGAAATGAAGGAATCCAACGTACTCGACAAGGTGGCACTGGTCTATGGCCAGATGAATGAGCCGCCGGGCAACCGACTGCGCGTGGCCCTGACAGGACTTACGATGGCGGAGTATTTCCGTGATGAGGGTCGTGACGTGCTGATCTTCATCGACAACATCTACCGCTACTCGCTGGCTGGCGTGGAAGTCTCGGCGCTGCTCGGCCGTATGCCGTCTGCCGTGGGCTATCAGCCAAATCTGGCCGAGGAAATGGGTCGCCTGCAGGAGCGTATCGCCTCGACGAAGGTGGGCTCGATTACGTCTGTGCAGGCCGTTTACGTGCCGGCTGACGACCTGACCGACCCGGCACCGGCGACGACGTTTGCACACCTGGATTCCACTATCGTGCTGTCTCGCCAGATTGCCGAGCTGGGTATCTATCCAGCCGTTGATCCACTTGATTCGACATCGCGCCAGCTTGATCCGAAAATTGTCGGACTGGAGCACTACGAGGTGGCCAGCGGCGTACAGCGTACCCTGCAGCGTTATAAGGAACTTCAGGACATCATTGCCATTCTGGGTATGGATGAGCTGTCCGATGAAGACAAGCTTGTGGTAGCGCGGGCGCGCAAGATTCAGCGCTTCCTGTCACAACCGTTTCACGTGGCTGAGGTGTTCACGGGCGCACCGGGTGTGTTTGTCAAGCGGGAGGACACCATCCGCGGCTTCAAGGGCATCCTGGACGGCGAATACGACCACCTGCCGGAACAGGCTTTCTACATGGTCGGTGGCATTGATGATGCCGTGGCCAAGGCCGAGAAGATGCAGGCGAAGGGCTGATGGCCGCGATCAGCGTCCTTGTGGCAACCGCCGAGCGCGAGGTCTATCGCGGAGAGGCGGAGTTTCTGGCCGCCCCGGGTGAGACCGGTGAGCTGGGCATTATGCCGAAACATGCGCCCCTGCTGACAGCGCTGAGGCCAGGCGAGATGCGTATCACGCGGCCGGGCGGCGAGGTGGACGAGGTATTCATTTCGGGGGGCTACATGGAAGTGCAGCCCGATGTCATCACGGTGCTTGCCGATACGGCCGAGCGTGCCACGGATATTGACGAGGCCGAGGCCCTGGCCGCACAGCGCCGCGCCGAGGAAATGCTTGAGAAGCAGAAAGGCGATGTCGACGTGGCAGCTGCCGAGGCAGAGCTTGCGATGCTGGCTGCGCGCCTTCAGTGGCTACGCAAGAAGAAGCATTGATCTTCTGCCGTTACACTTTGCAAGGGTCGCACATTGTGCGACCCTTTTGCATTGCCTGTTCAGGAGGAAAACATGATTCAGCGGCACCCTGATCTTCAGGTCATTATTCTGGCCGCAGGCGAAGGTACACGCATGCGTTCACATATGCCCAAGGTGCTGCACCCGGTTCTGGGCCGCACGCTGCTTGAGCATGTGTTAAGCGGTGTGGAAGGCCTGAAGCCGAAGAGAATGACTGTTGTGATCGGGCACGGGGCGGACCGCGTGCGTGTACATATCGGACAGCCTCGTGGCCTGGACTGGGTCGTGCAGGAGCAGCAGCTGGGTACGGCACATGCTGTGCTGCAGTGCGAGCAGGCCTGTGGTGATGCCACGGATGTGCTTGTGCTTTGTGCGGATACGCCGCTACTCAGAACCGAAACGCTCGATGCGCTCATCCAGCATCATCAGGACACCAGGGCGGCAGTCACCTTTCTTTCGGCCCGGCTGGATGATCCGCACGGCTATGGTCGTGTGCTGCGCGCAGAGGACGGAGCCTGCCTTGGCATTGTCGAGGAAAAGGATGCGAGTGCAGCTGAGCGGCAGATCAGTGAGGTAAACAGCGGTATCTACTGCGTTCGCCGAGACCTGTTGTTTCAGCTTCTGCATCGTGTCGAGAATGCCAATGCACAGGGTGAATACTATCTGCCGGATATCGTACCGCTGGCGCTGGCCGATGGGCATACGGTCGAAGTGGTGGAGGCGGAGGATACGGATGAAATAGCCGGCGTGAACGACCGCGTGCAACTGGCGGCAGTAGAGGCAGCCATGCAGCACCGGATTATCCGGGACTGGCAGCTTAACGGTGTGACCATCGAGCATCCCGAGACAGTGCGTATCGAGGCCACGGTGCGTATCGGCATGGATACGGTGATTCAGGCTGGTTGTTATCTCATTGGCTCCACGGATATCGGCAATGAATGCCGCATCGGTCCCTATGCCGTGCTCGTGGACAGCTGGCTTGATGACGGGGTGGATGTGTTTGCCTTTTCCCATATTCACGGCGCAAATGTCGGCAGCAACACGCGGGTCGGACCCTTTGCAAGGATCAGGCCCGGCGCGGAGCTGGATGAGCAGACTCGTATCGGCAATTTTGTTGAAATCAAGAAATCGGTGATCGGCCGTGGCAGCAAGGTCAATCACCTGACCTATATCGGTGATACGCTGATGGGTGAGAACTGCAATATCGGAGCCGGCACGATTACCTGCAATTATGATGGCGCGAACAAGCACCGGACCACGATTGGCAACCGCGTGTTCATCGGCTCGGATACGAAGCTGGTGGCGCCGGTTCGTGTCGAGGATGATGCGACGATTGGTGCCGGTTCGATTATCACGCGCGACGTACGCGCCGGGGGACTTACGCTGTCGGCACGTCCGGAGCAGCGGCACCGGCCTAACTGGAAGCGGCCGAGCAAGAAGGCGCGCTGATGTGCGGCATTATCGGGGCGGTAGCGCGCCAGGATGTGCAGGCACATCTGCTTGATGGCCTTCGTCGCATGGAATACCGGGGCTACGACAGCGCCGGCATCTGTATCGCAACCGACCACACATTCCGCTCCTGTAAACAGCGCGGCAAGCTCGTAAACCTGGTCCGGGCACTGGAGCGATCTCCGCTGTCCGGCTGCACCGGCATCGGGCATACGCGCTGGGCCACTCATGGCGCGCCCACGGAATACAACGCACACCCCCACCTCTCCGATGCTGTGGCTGTCGTGCACAATGGTATCATCGAGAACCATGATGTGCTCAGGAGACGTTTACAGAAAGAGGGGGCCACATTCGCCTCGGACACGGATACGGAAGTGCTGCCCTGGCTGTTCTCTCATCAGATTCGCGGTACTGCCAAGTTGATGGATGCCTGGCGTGCGAGCCTGGCCGAGCTCGAGGGCTCATTTGCCATTGTCGCCATGGTGGCGGGGGATCATGCCCGGCTCTGGGTGGCCCGGCGCGGCAGCCCGTTGCTTTTGGGGCGCAGCGAGGATGCGATCTATGCCGCCTCGGATGTGATGGCACTGGCCGGCATGGTGGATGAGGTGCTGTATCTCGACGAGGGCGATTTCGGCTGTCTGAGCCTGGATGGGACAGAGCTTTACGATGCGGGCGGCCGGCCTGCCAGCCGCGGCTGGCAGCCGATGCCCGTACAGGCGGCCAGCGTGGACAAGGGCGGCTTCCGGCACTTCATGGAGAAGGAGATCCACGAGCAGCCGCGGGTGGTGGCCGATATCCTGCAAGCCTATGTGCAGGGCAGTGACATCGTATTTCCCGGTGCAGCTTTTGTACATGAGGCTCCGCTACCGGAACGCATCGTCATGGCCGCCTGTGGCACATCCTTCCATGCCGCCATGACGGCACGTTACTGGCTTGAACACTATCTGCAGATTCCGGTCGATGTGGATATGGCCTCGGAATACCGCTACCGCGACCCGGTGATCGGGCCTGATACCTGGTTTGTCGCACTGTCACAATCCGGCGAGACGGCGGATACGCTGGAGGCCATGCGGCTTTTTTCTGCGCATACGCCGGAGAACCGCACGCTGGCCCTTGTGAATGTGCCGCATTCATCTGTTGCCCGCCAGGCGGACGGCGTCATCGAGCTGCATGCCGGGCCGGAAATTGGTGTGGCCTCGACAAAGGCATTCACGGCACAGCTTGCCGTACTTATGCTGTTTGTGCTGGCGCTGTCACGGCGCTTTGGTGCAATGAAGGAGGCGGAGATCACGGAGCAGCTTGCGGCCCTGCGTGCGCTTGTGGAGCAGCTGCGAAAACTGCTGGCCGAGGAGACACACATCGAGCGCATCGCCCAGGGCTTTGGCCACGTGCACGGGGCACTGTTTCTGGGTCGCGGGCCATGTTATCCGGTGGCCCTTGAAGGCGCGCTGAAGCTGAAGGAAATCAGCTATCTGCACGCCGAGGGCTATGCCGCGGGCGAGATGAAGCATGGGCCGATCGCCCTGATTGATGAAAATCTGCCGGTGATTGTCATTGCGCCCATGTGCCATCACCTGGAAAAGGTGCTCTCCAATCTGGAGGAGGTGCGTTCACGTGGCGCACGGGTGATTCTGATTACCGACATGCCCGCAGCCCAGTGCCCCGGCCATGTCGAGTCCGTCGTGCGCATTCCGCACGGCGATTTTTTTGTCGCTCCATTGCTGGCGACGGTGCCGTTACAGTTGCTTGCCTACCACGTGGCGCGATTGAAAGGCACGGATGTGGATCAGCCCAGGAACCTTGCCAAGTCGGTCACTGTTGAATAACCACATCGATATCCGTTCCCTGACATAAGATTTCTTCCTGGTACCCCTGCATGGTGCGCTACGCACCCCGGCCTTGCCTGTTCAGCGCCATCTGCGACTCCATAAAACAGGCCCTAGCCTTTCGGTGGCCTTGGCATGTTTTCGACAAAGCCTTCGAAGATATCTTCCAGCACGTCGTATTCCGCAGGCGCTGCCGGATAGCTGCCGCTGTCCAGTCCAATCAATGCCTCAATGAAGGCGCTTATCAGCTCTTCTTTCCAGCGTTTGCCCTTGTTGAATGTGCGCGATGACTGATTGCTGTTGGACCTCGATTTTTCCACATACCCGGACCAGACCAGTGTATTCAGATGCATATCGTAAATAGTCGCCCCTGAATAATCCGCAACATATTGTTTTTGTTTCTGTTTTTCTGTTGTTTTGGGTATCATAATTGCAAGTAATGGTGTTTTAGCCATGGGAAATCTTGCAAATACGGGGGGGGAGGCATATGGGCCCGAAGCGGATGGAATCGACGCCTCAGGATGAACTGTTTCGCAGCCGTCTGGAGAACATGATTTCACTGGAACACGAACTGGTGAAACTGAGCCGGCTGATCAACTGGGAAGCGTTTGATGATGAATGGGGCAAGCTGTTTGTATCGGATCGTGGGGCGCCGGCGATCCCGACGCGCCTGATTGCGGGTCTGCATTACCTGAAGCACATGCACAAGCTGTCGGATGAAGAGGTTGTGGCGCGCTGGGTGGAGA
>CAZROR010000016.1:0-27146 GCA_964601765.1 uncultured Zetaproteobacteria bacterium | reverse complement strand
TGACTCCTCATACCATGCCGCCACTTTCAGGCTCATTTATGGATTGGAAAATACTGATGTCAAGTAAAGCTCCATGCTATCCGCAATCCATAAAAAGACCGGGGTAGACGAAAACAGCCAGAAAGTAAGAATTCCTGGAGGTGTCTATGCGCATTACATCAAAGGGTCAGGTGACAATCCCCAAGCCCTTGCGGGACAGGTTCGGGCTCGGGCCGCACGTGGACGTCGAATTTATTGCTGAAGCGAATGCACTCCGCCTGGTGCGTTCAGATAAGGCAAAACGTGGGCGCACAGCTGGAACAGCGTGCTGATACCGGTCCACTGATTATCAACCATCTGATCTGCTCTGAAGTATGCGTTGGCTTTTTAACCATCGAAAAACCGGAAGCCTTTCTCGATCCGGCGATATTTATTCGAGAGCCTCTTCCCTATGGGGCCGGCTTTCTCACCAGCAAGGCATTCCTGCTTACCGGAAAAGAGGGGGCAGAAGAACTTCTCCCCTGCCGGATTTTTATATTGGTGCCCACGCCGCAATAGCAGGCCTGACGCTGTTGACCCGTGATATCGGCCGTTACCGTACGGCATACCCCGGGCTGGAAATCATCTGCCCGGCATAAGAGACTGCGCCGCCACAACCGCAAGGGCATGTGGCCTTGCTCGGCATGAAAAGGAAGAGACCATGAGCGATTTGCCCAATTGCCCGGAATGCGGGTCGGAGTACACCTACGAGGACAGGGGCATGTACATTTGTCCGGAATGTGCCCACGAATGGACAGCGGCCACAGGTGCCGGAGAGGACGGCCTTGAGGTCAGGGATGCCCATGGCAACCTGCTTCATGACGGCGACAGCGTTACAGTTATCAAGGATCTGAAAGTCAAGGGCGCCTCGTCCTCGATCAAGGTTGGCACAAAAGTGAAAAATATTCACCTTGTGGAGGGTGACCACAACATCGACTGCAAGATCAGCGGCATTGGCGCCATGAAACTGAAATCGGAGTTCGTCAAAAAGGCCTGACCTGTCAGGCGGCCGTTGTACCGCCCGGCACGCTGCATTTCCTGGCCAGCGTGAGGCCGTCGGCCACCGGCAACATTGAAATCTCCACCCTGACATCGTCTCTCAGCTTCTGATTGAAGGCCCGGATAGCCTGGGTAGCCTCATCGTGCTTGTCCGGATCAG
The DNA here is from genome assembly GCA_964601765.1 of uncultured Zetaproteobacteria bacterium. Lineage (GTDB taxonomy): Bacteria > Pseudomonadota > Zetaproteobacteria > Mariprofundales > Mariprofundaceae > SZUA-181. The sequence goes on along the minus strand of CAZROR010000016.1, from coordinate 25,969 downwards.
CCACGCTACCGCCCCAAAACACATTATCGACCACGATCAGGCCGCCGGGCCGAATGAGTGCCAGGCAGCGCTCAAAATAATTCTCGTAGTTGACCTTATCCGCATCGATGAAGGCAAAGTCGAATTGTCCGGCTTCACCGCGCTCCAGCAGCTCGTCCAGCGTCTCCAGCGCAGGCCTGAGATGCAGCCTTATGCGCGAATCCACACCTGCCTCCTCCCAGAAGCGGCGTGCAACAAACGTCCAGCGCTCGGAGATATCGCAGGCGATCACCTCGCCATCCTCGGGCAACGCCAGCGCCATCCATAGCGTGGCATAGCCCGTATAGGTACCCACTTCGATGATACGCCTTGCACCCATGAGCCTGATCAGTAAAGCCATGAATTGCCCCTGTTCCGGGGCGGAACGCATCTCGGCCATGTCCTCGCTCTCCGTCGCCTTGCGCAGCCGTTGCAAGACTACGGGCTCACGCAGGCTGGTATCCAGGACATACCGGTAAAGGGACTCATCGAGCCCCAGCGTTTTATTCGCCATCTGCCTGTTCCAGCCTGGCCAGGCAGGCTGCGGCCTTGTCGATCTGTGCCTCGCTGAACACGCGGATACCGTGCCGGCGAAGCATGCAGGTGGTGACCCCCTGGCCCGGTACCTTGCGGCCACTGAAGCTGCCATCACCGATGCGACGGCTGCCACAGGAGGGGCTGCCATCCTTCAGAACTGCCACACGAATGCCATGAGTACGCGCCAGGGCCAGCGCTCGCCGTGCACCGGTCAGGAAAAAGCCCGTAACATCGTCACCGTGTCTGGTGCGTACCCGGCTGGTTTCCTGCATCACACCTTCGGTATCGGCCTGCATGATTTCCGCGGCGGGCCGCGGCGTGGGAAGCCCGCCGGCCATTTCCGGACAAATGGGAACAAGCCGGCCCTCCATATCCCAGCGACTGAGAATTTCGCTGGATACGGAAGCTGCTTCGCCATCATAGCGCACGCGCTCACCCAGCAGACAGGCACTGACGAGCACCTTCTGCATGGCTACTGCCGTCCCAGAAAGGCTGCGACATCCTGCGCCCCTGGAATACCGGTACGGGCGCCAAGCCGCGTGCAGGCAAACGCGGCCGTGGCCGAGGCAAAACGCAACAGCTCATCCCAATCCATCCGCCGCGCCACGCCGAGTGCAAAGGCGCCATGAAAGGCATCCCCCGCCCCTGTTGAATCCACGGCGCTCACATCAAAGGAGGCACACCTGCCTCGCTGTCCTCCCCGCGCCCAGATCAGGCCGTCCTTCCCGCACGTCACCACGACATTCGGCGCAACATCAGCCAGGCGGTCCAGTGCCGCCTCGGCATCAGGGGCATCGGTGAAGTCCAGCGCGAACTTCATTGATGCCACAAGATAGTCAACAAGCGGCGCCAGCTCACGTGTGCCACGGTGTACCGAGCCTGCATCCAGAACCAGTGGAATGCCCTGCCCGCGAGCGCGCTCCGCCAGTGGCCGTGAAATCAGCGGCTCATGGCCGTCGAAAAGGATGGCCCGGAAATTAAGTGGAGAAAAGTTGATCCGGTCGGATACAATCCATGGCGTGTGCTGCCTGTGGTTGATGACCGTGCGCGTGCCGTCCGGCTTGGCCAGGATGACGGATACAGGCGTGGCATCCTCCCCGCGTACCAGAAAACGGGTATCCACGCCTTCGGCCCGCAGCTCATCCAGATGCAGGCGACCATAGGCATCGTTACCGAGAAACCCCGCAAAGGCGCTTTTCCATCCAAGCCGCGCAACGGTGACAGCGGCATTGGCGGCCGGGCCACCGCCGGCACATGTCATGGCGGTGGCGCTCAGCTTTTCATCCTCACTAGGATGCCGGGTGACGGCCATGGTGATGTCCCAGGCGGCATGCCCCACACACAGGACATCCAGCATGTGTGCCGTCACGCCTGGCCGGTAGTCTCTAGCCGAGATCCCTGTCCGGAATGATCGTGATTTCGACGCGGCGGTTCAGCTGGCGCCCGGCCTCCGTGTCGTTGCTGGCCCTGGGCTCCAGCTCGCCGCGGCCCTCTGTGCGGATGCGCCGTGCGGCAACTCCGCGCTGCTCAAGATAGCGGGCCACGGCCTCGGCACGCTCCTCGGACAGCCTCTGGTTGTAGGCCTCCGAGCCGATACTGTCCGTATGGCCAACAATGCGGATGGTGGTGCGGTAGTAGCGGCTGACAATATCGGCCACCTTGTTCAGGGCGGGCTCAAAGGCCGGCTTGATGGCAGCAGAGTCGAAGTCGAACGATGCCTCGCTGACCATTGTGATCTTCAGGTTCTCATTTTTCAGCCGCTCAATTTCAATCTGGTGAGCAGCACGCTCCTGTTCAAGCTGTCGTTCGAATTCCTGCTGCTGCTTATCCATATAGGAACCAATACCGGCACCAATTGCAGCGCCACTGGCGGCACCAATAATTGCACCTTTCAGCGCGCCGCCTGTGCGGTCAACCTGATGGCCGATGACTGCGCCCGCTACGGCTCCAAGCAGCGCGCCACTCATGGCACCCTGTTTCGTTTTTTCACCTGGGCCGGTACCAGTGGTGGCGCAGCCAGCCAGGGTAAGGGCTATGAGGATGATAAGGGGTTTCCGCATGGGGGTTGTCTCCTGTGCAATCTGGATGGTGAGTTATGCCATATTTGGGTCGCTTTATAAACGCCCCGGATGAAGTTTCGGTGAATAGCGCGCTCCGCGCAAAGGGGAATCAGTGCACTGACTGTGGGAATTTTCTATGACAACGGAAGGAAAAACGCAAAGGGGAAGCTGTCCTGATATCACTCCCCCTTTGCTTGTCTGGTGCCGGAGACTGGATGCATATTCATGCCTTAACTGACTGATATTGCAGCGTATTCCAAATGTGGTTTTCTACTGTACCCCACATTGTACCCCACTTGAAACGCCCCTTTGGCCCGTTTTTCAGGCGCTTTCCTCGCCATACAGCACGAGTCTCTCCTTGGTGCCCTTGCCGACCACGCGCACCAGACCTGCCGCGCGGTCGACAAACGACAGTTGCAGACCGCCCAGTTCGCTGACGCGCAGCCCGATAGGCGTTGACGTGTCCGGCGCCACCATCAGGGCCTCCTCATCATCCTACTTCACCCCTTGGCCTTTGGCGTACATCGCACCGAGGTTGATTTGGGCCCGGGCATCCCCTTGCTCCGCCGCCTTGAGGTACCATTTCACGGCCTCGGCATCGTCCTGTTTCACGCCAAGGCCGTTCTCATACAAAGTTCCGAGGGTGTATTGGGCATCGACATCGCCCTGTTCTGCCGCCTTGCGGCATGACGAGAATGCCTGCTGGTTAAGGTTGTCCAGAAAAAGTTTCCCGCATTCCGCCGCATCATCCGCCCAGGCGTGCAATGCCTCCACTAAGGCAACGCGTACAGCGCCAGCAATTGCCATCCATTTCGCATTCCCATGGTTCCCTCCTAATCCCCGGCCAGGCTGTCAGCGCAAAATAAATGACCCCGGGGCACTTGCAAGCGTGTAATTCCGGGGTCTACCGTTAGCCGGCCTTCCGAGTTCAACCAGCGGGAACATCGTCATGCAGCCTTTTCCGCTGCGCCCTGGTCATGTGCGATGGCTTTTCGGACACGCACGACGAGTTTATCCGTGGGCTTGTAGGAAGGCGTTTCCACCTTGGCAATGTAGGCCTGGCTCACACCCAACCGGCTCGCCAGCTCCTTCTGCGTGAGCCCTGCCTCGATACGCGCTGCCTTGACAGGGTTTGCCACGTAGTCGCGGACATTGAACGGTATCAATTCATCATCGTCTGCCGTCAGTTTCACATAATCCTGATAAGGCAATACCACAAACGCGGGACGGTCGCCTTCGTAGATAATCTGCGGGTTCATTTATATGCCTCCTTACGCTGCGCCACCCGGACAATTTCAATGATGCGGATGCCATCCTCGCGATTGAACAGCACCCGGTAAGCACCCACCCGCAAGCGAAAACCTGCCAGTGGATGATGCGTCAGCCGCTTCACGTCCAATGCCGGGTTGTCAGGATCATGCCCCAGCATGGCAATCCGCTCCGCGATACGCTCACGGCTTCGCGCAGGCAGGCTTTTCAGTTCCTTGGATGCCCTGCGGACAATCATCACCCTGTAGCGCATAGGTAAGTATAACCTTGTATAACCTAGATTGCAATCTTCCCATGGATCGGCACCGCGCTGGCGCCGTTTCTCAGGGCGTCCAGCCAGTCCGCTCAGGCCTGCATCATCTCCCGGCGCTCGTGCAGGTGTTCGGCATGGTTGTAGGCGGCCCGCACAGCATTGCGTTCGGCATGGGCAAGTTGCGCCTCAACCACGGCGGAAGGCCACCCCTGTTCATGCAGCAGGGTAGACGCCATGCCACGGAAGCCATGGCTGTACATCTCGTCCTTACTGTAGCCCATGCGGCGCAGGGCGGGGGTTAGGGTGTTCTCGCTCATGGCGTGGTCAGCGGTGCGATCAGCCGGGAAAAAAGGCCCGCAAGCATTACACTTACGGGCCTTCCTCGGATACCGCTGGATTTTAATATGGTGCCGGAGACTGGACTCGAACCAGCACGGGCGTAGCCCACCACCCCCTCAAGATGGCGTGTCTACCAATTTCACCACTCCGGCATGAATTGATTGCCTATTTTACTCCCGGCAGCTGATCCTTGCTGCTTTCATCCATCAGCTTGCTGGGGTCAAAGCCACCCTTGGATGCCGGCGGAGCCTCCTGCTGCACAGGCAGCGGTGCGGCCAGCTTTTTCTCGACAACCGACCCGGCCTTTTGCTGGGAAAAGAAGGCCAGTGTCAGGCTCGTCAACATAAACACGGCGGCCAGGGCACCGGTCAGCTTGCCCAGGAAGGAGCCGGAGCCGCGGCTGCCAAACAACGTCTGTGCACCACCGCCACCAAAAGAGGCGCCAATATCAGCACCCTGTCCGCGCTGGATCAGCACTACGCCAACCAGCACGATGGCAGCAAGAATATGCAGGGTTACAATCAATGTGGTCATTTGTTATGTCCTATTCGCCACGGCTGCGGCGGCCTCGATAATGCTTGTAAACGCATCAGCCTTCAGGCTTGCGCCCCCGACCAGCGCGCCTTCAACACCATCGCAGCTCAATAATTCCTCGGCATTGCCGGGATTGACACTGCCGCCATAGAGCACGCGGCAGTCCATGCCAAGCCTGGTCAGCTCCTCATGGATGAAGGCATGCGTCTCGGTGACCTGCTCAGGCGTGGCGGTCTTGCCCGTGCCGATGGCCCAGACCGGCTCATAGGCGACGGTGAGCGGGGCCTTCTCCGGCGCCCCTTCAAGCACGGCCAGCTGCCCCTTCAGCACGCTGTTCGTTTTCCCCTTTTCACGTTCATCCAGGTGTTCGCCAATGCACAGCACGGGCTCAAGGCCATACTCCCATGCGGCATGCAGCTTGGCGCGGATCAGCTCATCGCTTTCGCCCATGATGTCACGACGCTCGGAATGCCCGATAATCACGTAGTGGCAGCCGGCATCCCTGAGCATCAGCGGCGAGATGGAGCCGGTGAATGCACCACGCGGCTCGAAATAGACATTCTGCGCACCAAGCCGGATATTCCTTTCCTCCAGCATCGGGGCGAGCGGATGCAGCAGCGTGAACGGCGGCATCAGGGCAACTTCAACGTGCTCGGGCGCCGGATTTTCACCCAGGCTCGAGACAAGCTCTTTTGCCTCATCCAGCAGCTCGTTCATTTTCCAGTTGCCGGCAATCAGGGTGCGCTTATGCATGGCCTTCCTCCAGTCTGACCGGCCCCATTCGGGCCAAAGGGGGCGCGAATACTAGATTTCCACCCGGTCAAAGCAAGGGCCAAAAGCGTGCCGAATCAAACTTTGCTAGCGTCCGTCCACCATGAGCCGCCATGAAGAAACCGCCGCTGCGCACGGTGCGTGGGCGAAAAAATCACTGGGCCAGCATTTCCTGCGCAACCAGCGGGCCATCGCACGTATCACGGCGGCGGTGCCCGAGGGCGTATCGGTACTGGAAATCGGCCCTGGCCCGGGAGCGCTGACAGAGCACCTGATTGACCGGGCAAAGCAGATGACAGTCGTCGAGGCGGATGACCGCTTTGCCGCATTCTGGGCAAAGCGTGCTGATCCGCACCTGCGTGTGGTTCACGCGGATGTACTCGACGTAATCAATGAGGTCGTCAAACGTGATTGCCCCGAGTGGATTGTTGGTAACCTGCCGTACAACATCAGCGGGCCGCTGACGGCCCGGCTGGCCGCACTGCGCCTGACGGGCGGCATGGTGCTGATGTATCAGCGAGAGGTGGCAGAGCGCCTGCTGGCCGGCCCTGGCGGCAGGGCGCGCGGTGGCCTGAGCGTTCTGGTACGTCACCATTACAGGGTACGGCGGCTGTTATCTCTGCCACCCGGGGCCTTTGCGCCACCGCCAAAAGTGCACTCGGCGGTACTGCTGTTCACGCCCCGGGAGGAAATGCCAGCCTGCAACTACGAGGCCCTGCAAAAGGCCGTACGGCAGGGCTTCGGACACCGTCGTAAAACGCTCGCCAATAATTTCCGGGGGCTGCTGACACCGGCGGACTGGGATGCGTTAGGGATTGATGCAAGCGTGCGACCGGAACAGCTGGATGAGGCGGACTGGGCGCGCCTGGCGCGCCGCCTGTACGAAATCTAGGGCCTAATTCCCTTCCAGCCAGTCATCCAGCTCACCGCTGCGATCCAGCGCATGCAACTCGTCGCTGCCGCCGACATGGCGGCCATTGATGAATATCTGCGGGATAGTGCGCGCACCACCCGTGCGCCGCAGCATTTCTTCCCGCTTGCCGGCATTGGCATGGACATCATATTCAACATAGTCGAGGCCACGCCGCCGCAGCAGCGCCTTGGCCCGCATACAGTAGGGGCAGAATGGCCCGGAATACACTTCGATCTTTGCCATGCGCGGCAGCCTAGCCATGATGGACTCCGAAACCAATGGGACCCGAATCAGCGGAGCACGCGGGCCAGTGTAAATGCTGACACGGGCTGCCCCGTCTGCTTCAGACAGCGGCAGGCATAGCGTACGGTGGTGCCGGTTGTGAAGATATCGTCCACAAGCCAAAGGCGCCCCACAGGCTGCATGTCGCGCCAGTGAGCCACATCCAGCCGGAAAGCATGGGCCAGATTACGCCGGCGGGCACTACCCGGAAGCACAGACTGGCGCGGCTGCTCACCGCTTCTCCTTAGCAGCCGCCAGTCCATGCGGCAGCCCGCGATCCGTGCAATGTGGCAGCAGAGCGCGGCGGCGTGATGCTGGCCGCTTTTACGCATGCGCCGTATCGGCATCGGTACGGGCAACAGCACATCCTCCGGTGTGAACACCTGCTGAAGGCGTGCTGCCGCCGCATCGAGCAGCCACAGCAAGCCGGCGTCACGGCCCTCCAGCTTCCAGCCCAGAATGGCCTCGCGCACCGGACCGTCGTAGACATACAGGCTGAGGGTTTGCGCCTGTGGAGGCGGCCGGTGCAGACAGTGCCCGCATGGCCCCGGCGCCAGGTCGGCCGGCATGGGAAGTCCGCAGCGCTTGCAGCAATGAGGCGGCAATACGCGAACACCGGTCGCACAATCCGCGCAGCAGCTGTGCCGTTCCACGACCGGTGCGCCGCAGAAAACGCAGCAGGGCGGGAACAGAGCGCACAGCACGCGGTCAACCCACCGGCCCGATCTGGTTGACACGACAGACATGGCATCCAGCATGCCGCGCATGCCTGATAGCCGCAACTGGTTCGCTCCCGTGCCTCCGGCGCGGCACCGGCGACTTCCCGCATGCCACCGCAACGGTATATGGATCGAGGTGGGCGGCAGGCAACTGATCAATTTTGCCGCCAATGATTATCTGGGCCTCAGCCATCACCCCGCCGTGTGCCGGGCGGCAAAGGATGCCATTGATGTGGCCGGCTTCGGCAGCGGGGCCTCCCGCCTGGTGTCCGGTGACGGCCCGGAGCTGCATGCGCTGGAGGCGACACTCGCCGAATGGAAAGGCTACGAGGCAGCGCTGGCCCTTGGTTCCGGCATGCTGGCCAATATCGGCCTGCTCGATGCGCTGGCCGACCACCACACCCGTCTGTTCTGTGACCGGCTGAACCATGCCTCGCTGGTTGATGGGGCAAGACTTTGCCGCGGGCGCGTGCACCGCTTCCCGCATCGCGACATGGCCGCACTGGGGAAGGCTATGGCGCGGCAGGCCGCGAGCCGTTGCATCATGGTCAGCGATGGCGTGTTCAGCATGGATGGCGACTGTGCGGATATAGCGGCACTGCTTTCCCTGGCAGAGACACATGACGCGCTGCTTGTGATCGATGATGCTCATGGCACCGGCGTAACGGGACCTGGCGGGCGTGGCCTCATTGCAGCCACCGGGGCATGCGGCCATGCGCGGCTCATCGAGGTCGGCACACTGGGCAAGGCGCTTGGCAGCTACGGCGCCTTTATTCTCGGTACGCGGGAGGCCATTGACGGGCTGCGCCAACGGCTGCGCACGATGATATATTCGACGGCGCTGCCACCTGCCGCTGTGGCGGCTGCACTGACCGCCCTGGAGCTTGTTCGCAAGGGCGAAGTATTGGCGCGATTGCAGGAAAATCTCGGTCATTTCCTGGCGCTTGCGAAAAAACACAGCCTGCGCCTGCTGCCCTCGCACACACCGATCCAGCCGCTACTCATCGGCGACGACATGGCGGCGCTGCGCGCATCCGAAGCGCTGCGGAAAGCGGGCTTTTTCGTGCCGGCCATCCGCCCGCCAACCGTGCCGGAGGGCACGGCAAGGCTGCGAATCACGATTTCCGCGGCACACGAAGCCGGACAGATCGAAGCGCTGACCGCGGCGCTGGCACGGCTGTGAAGCCGCTTGTTTTTCTGCACGGCTGGGGCCAGTCGGACCGTATCTGGCACGCACAGCGCACATATTTCAGCGGCAGGCACCCGCTCGGCATGCCATGCCTGCCCGGTCACGGCGGTGCCCCCGAGGCCCCTGCCACCGACTGGACGGACAGGCTGGCGACCAGCCTGCCGGCAACACCTGCAGTGCTGATCGGCTGGTCACTCGGCGGCCTGCTGGCCATCCGGCTGGCGCTGGCATATCCGGCACGTGTTGCCGCGCTGGTACTCGTGGCCACCACGCCATGCTTCTGCCGTCGCACTGACTGGCCGCTCGGCTGTGCGGACGACGTATTCCATGATTTCGAGACAGGTGTGCAGAAGGATCCGGCCAGGGCGGCCCGCCATTTTTTCAACCTGATGCTGCACGGCGACGGCCTGTCCTGCGCGCAAAGCCGTGCCGTGGCCAGGGCGGCCATGGAGCGGGACCGCCCGGCAGGTGCCGCCGCCCTGCATGAGGGGCTGACGCTGCTGGCCGGCCTGGACCTGCGCGCGCAACTTGCGGAGCTTGCATTGCCATGCCTTGTGCTGCACGGCACGGCCGATGCCGTCGTACCGGTCACGGCCGGGGCATACCTGGCCGAGCATATCGCAGGCGCGGCATTCGTGCGCCTGGAGGGTGCCGGTCATGCGCCGTTTCTGACGCAGGCCGAGATATTCAACCGCAAGCTGGAGGCATGGTGCCGGAACATTACCTAGACAGCCGGCGCGTCGGTGCGGCCTTCTCCCGGGCCGCAGACAGCTACGATGCGCATGCCGTGCTGCAACGGGAAATTGCCGACCGGCTGCTGAATCACCTGGCATTTACAAAAATCCGGCCGGAGCGGATTCTAGACATCGGCTGTGGTACCGCCTATTTCACACGGCTGCTGCGGCAGCGCTTCCGCCGCGCCAGTATTGCCGCCCTGGATATATCCGCTGCCATGCTAACCAGGGCCCGGTCAGCCATGCCGCACGGCCTGCCATGGCGCGGCCGCTGTCATTTCCAGCAGGCGGATGCCCTGCACCTGCCCTTCCGCGACGGCAGCTTCGACCTTGTCTGCTCGAACCTGACGATGCAGTGGGTGACCGACCCGCCCGCGATGCTGGCCGAGATGCGGCGTGTGCTGGCGCCGGGCGGCCTGATGCTGTTTTCCACATTCGGCCGCCGCACGCTGGCCGAGCTGCGCCAGTCGCTGGCCGGCATTACCCATGAGCGGGCAGGGCTTGTGCTGCCGTTCCCGGATGTCACCAGCCTCGGCGATGCGCTGATGTCATTGCCGGTGGAACTGCCAGTGACGGATGCGGACCTTTTTACCCTGACCTACCCGGATACGATGGCGCTGGTGCGCGAGCTCAAGCGCCTTGGCGCCTCCTCGTCCGCCATCGCCAACCGGCCCGGTGGCCTGTACGGCCGGCGGCTGCTGAAGCGGCTCGAAGCCATCTATACGGATACCCACAGGATGCCCGATGGCCGCATCCACGCCACCTTCGAGGCGCTTTATGCCCAGGCATGGCATGCCGAGGCGCCCTTTGCTCCGAAGGGCGACGTGATCCCGATCAGGCCGGCCGATGGCGCGTAGGATTTTCATTACGGCGACGGACACCGGGGCCGGAAAAACGCATGTCACGGTATCACTGCTGCGCGAGCTGCGGGCAGCGGGCAGAGACGTAATTGGCCTGAAGCCCGTGGCCAGCGGCTGTGAGAGGCATCAGGTCAATGCGGATGTTGCGGCGCTGCTGAAGGCTCAGGGGCTGCCGGAGATATCGGCTGCATACATCAACCGCTACAGCTTCGATGCGCCCCTGGCGCCGGCCTATGCGGCCGCATCGCAGGGCGTAGCCATCGAGCCGGCAGCGCTTGTCAGATGGTGTGCGGAAAAATCAGCCGCACATGCCCTCAGCCTTATCGAAGGAGTCGGTGGCCTGATGGTGCCGCTGACTTCGGGCTATCTCGTCTGCGACTGGCTCGCAGACATGCCGGACTGCGAAGTATTGCTCGTGATCCGCGCACACCTCGGCGGCATCAATCATGCCCTGCTCACGCTCGACAGGCTGTGTCGCATGGGGCGGGCGCCGCGCTGGATCGTCGTCAACGACGCTGATGCGGCCGGTGAAGCGATGCTCGATCAGCATGCCGCGGCCATCACGGCCCGCTTCGGCGCGACGGATCTCATCTGCTGTCGACATGGCATGAGCCTTCCGGCCGTAACGCGGATGATGGATGAAACAGACTTCCATACTGCCCCGGGGTAAGGCACAGGAACCGCGGCACGCAAATGGCCACACTGAGTCCGGCATCCGGCGCACAGACAATGCCGTGGTGTCTCTGCGTCGACCACTCTCCGGCAAAATTGTATGCGGCGATCCCTGAACCGTGCGGCAGATGTGGTTCCTGTTGTTTGCAATCCTCATCGATATCCCTGGACATGCTGACAGGGCAGCTGTTCCTGCTGCGCAGAAGCAGCGGATTTCATCCGAGCTCAGCCGAGCTCAGCCTTGACAAAGTTATGATGATAGTCTACGCACTCAGGCTATTATGATAACCAGGGCCGAATTTACCCCCCCCCCCCGCAGGACACCTGTCTAGAGGTGACTTGTTGAGAGCCGCCCTGGGAATCCTGGCCATCGTTGCGGGCGGTGCGTTTCTCATCATGTTTCTTTTCACTGCCACGGGCCTGAACAGAATCACGCCACCCTGGCTTCTTGTTGTTACAGATCCCGTCATTCTTTCCCTCATCGTTTGCTGGCCCCTGTGGCGCTGGGTTGTTCAGCCGCTTTGCAGACAGGTCAGCAGCATCGAACAGGATCTCTCGCTTCTGGCCCGCGCCATGAACCAGCTCGGTGAAGGTGTTATTATCACCACCCGCCGCGGTCGTATAGAGTACGTCAACGCGGCATTCTGCCGCATGGTCGGAGCGGACAAGAGACAGGTTATCGGCCGCTATATTGAGGAGTTCGAACCCCGCATCGCGGGCAGGGAATGGCGCCGCAGCTTTTTCGACTGCGTGGTACGCAAAAGGAAAACATGGCGAGAGGAACTGTGTGAGGTGCGCAAGGATGGCAATGGAGATCCGGGCGTAACCGAATATACCACTGCGCCCGTGCGCAAGGATGGCCGCATCACTCATTTTGTCAGCATCAAAAGAGATATTACCGTACAGCGTGCGCTTGAGCAGCAACTGCAACATGCCCAGAAAATGGAGGTCGTCGGCACGCTTGCGGGTGGCATCGCGCACAATTTCAACAACATGCTGGCATGCCTGTCGGGAAACACCTACCTGCTCAGGCGAATGCTGGACAACGGCGCCAGCCCGGACGACATGCTTGGCAAGATTACGGCCATGGAGCAGGTTATCTTCCAGGCCGTGGAACACATCAGATCCCTGCTTTCCTTTGCGCGCAAAGGCCACATGGATGCCCGTCCCACGCCGCTATCGCCACTCATTGCGGAAACACTCAAGCTCGCCAGGGATAGCGTGCCGGAAAACATCCGTGTCCATGCGGACATCACCACTGAAAGCACAACCGTGCGCGTGGATCCGACCCAACTTCAGCAGGCGCTACTGAACCTGCTCAACAATGCCGTGGATGCTCTTGACCGGACAGAGGCACCCGAAATACTTATCTGCCTTGAGCACATCCAGCATCATGGCCGCACACATGCATGTCTGAGAGTCGCGGACAATGGTGCAGGTATGCCGCCACACGTCGCACGAAAGGCTTGTGACCCCTACTTCACGACCAAGGCGCCAGGCAAGGGCACCGGGCTGGGGCTTGCCATGGCAAAAGGGCTGGCCGAACAGAGCGGCGGCTTTCTTTCCATCCGCAGAGGAGTCAACCAGGGCTGCGAAGTCCGCATCTGCCTGCCCCTGGCGCCGGATGACCACCAAAGCACCGAGATAACGCTTCCCATCGAAACGGTTTCAGGTCAGGGCAAAAACATTCTCCTGGCTGATGATGAGGACGCCGTACGGGAAAGCATGGCGGAAGCGCTGCGAAGTATGGGATACAACGTCATCGAAGCTCAGAACGGCAAGCAGGCCCTGCACCACTTTGTCAACCGGCGGGGGGGCATTCATGTTGTCATCCTGGACATGATTATGCCTGAAATGGGCGGCGCCCGTGCCGCGCCGCGCATGCGGGAAGTGTCTCCGGACACGCCCATCATCCTGATGACGGGCTACGACATCAATGGACAGGTCGAATCGGCAGTCAATGAAGGCATATGCGATACCATCATCGCCAAACCCGTAAGCCCGGAGCTTCTCGCACGCCATATCCAGCTGCTGCTGGACGAGCCTTCCTGAGCCGGAACCACCTGCATTGCTCCCCGATACGGCATGGCATAGGCTGTGCCTGTCCCGCAGGAGGAAGATGGAACCTTGTCCGCGCATGAACCAAGCAGACTGAGCTGCACGCTTAACAGCGCCTGCGACTGCATCCATATTCTGCGCTCCGTCGTTGAGGTCATGGGCGCACGAGTGGGCATGGATGACGTACAGACCAACCGCATGGTGCTCGCCGTGGACGAGCTGTTCGCAAACATCAACCGGCATGGCTACAAGGGCAACTGCGGCACCATTGAGCTGACGGCAGAGCTCGAAGAAGATGCCCTGAAGTTTGTCTTTCGTGACTACGCGCCCCCCATCCAGAATGAGCATGACTTGCAGGGCAGGGATCTTGAAAAGGTACAGCCAGGTGGCCTGGGCCTGCACCTCATTGACGCAGTGATGGATGAGTTTCATCACAAAGCCAGGCCCGATGGCAACGACTGGACGCTAGTCCGGCATCTCAAAGGGGAACACGATGAAAATCGAGATTAACGAAGAGCGACAGGATGCATCCCGCGTACGGCTCGCCCTGCGTGGTGATGTCAACATTCATACCTCACCTGAGCTGCGGGAACGGCTGAAGCCCCTGCTGAACGACAGCTACAAGGAGATCCACATCGACCTGAGCGGTGTTCACTTCATGGACTCGGCAGGCATCGCCACACTTGTCGAGGGACTGCAGTGGAGTCGCAGCACGGGCGGTCGCTTCGTGCTTTCCGGCCTGACTGAAAACGTGCGTGATGTGTTCGCCCTGTCCAAGCTTGATACCGTGTTTGAAATTGTGGATAGCCCCGAGTCCGCATGAGCTATCCTGATCTGCGGGCCTTTATCGCGGATCTCGAGACGCGCGGCCTGCTCAGGCGCATTACCGTCCCCGTCCGGCCAGCGCTTGAAATCACCGAAATCTCGGCTCGCACGCTGCGGGCTGGTGGTCCGGCACTGCTATTCGAGCGCGTCGAAGGCAGCCGCATGCCGGTGCTTGCAAATCTGTTCGGCACGGCCGAGCGCATCGCGTTGGGCCTCGGGCGTGAATCCGTTGCGGAGCTGCGCGAGGTAGGCGAGCTGCTCGCCTATCTGAGAGCACCCGACCCACCCCAGGGCTTTCGTGACGCCATGAGCAAGGCGCCAATGCTCAAGCGAGTCATGCACATGGCCCCGAAGACCGTGAAGAAGGCAGCCTGGCAGCAGGTGGTGCTTGAGGGTGAGGCGGTGGACCTCTCACGGCTACCCATCCAGACCTGCTGGCCGGAGGATGCGGCACCGCTGATTACATGGGGGCTTGTGGTAACCCGGGGCCCAAGCAAAGAGCGCCATAACCTCGGTATATACCGGCAGCAGGCAATCGGCAGGAACAGGCTCATCATGCGCTGGCTGAAGCACCGCGGTGGCGCGCAGGATCACCGCGAGGCCCGCCTGGCCGGGGACAAGGTCTTCCCGTGCGCGGTTGTCATCGGTGCCGATCCCGCCACGATTCTCGCCGCCGTCACCCCGATCCCGGATACACTCTCCGAGTACCAGTTCGCAGGGCTCCTGCGTGGTGGCAAAACCGTGCTCACCGATTGCGCCGGCGTACCACTCAAGGTGCCGGCATCGGCCGAGATCGTGCTTGAGGGACACGTCTCACTCGACGAGTACGTCGAGGAAGGGCCATTTGGTGACCACACCGGCTATTACAACGAAGTAGAGTGCTTCCCGGTGTTTACGGTCGAGCGCATGAGCATGCGGGAGGATGCCATCTATCACTCTACCTATACGGGCAAGCCGCCGGATGAGCCGGCTGTGCTGGGTCTGGCCTTTAATGAGGTGTTCGTGCCTATCCTGCAGAAACAGTTTCCCGAAATCGTGGATTTCTATCTGCCCATGGAGGGATGTTCATATCGTGTCGCCGTGGTCTCCATCAAAAAGGCCTATGCCGGCCACGCCAGGCGCGTGATGTTTGGTGTGTGGTCCTATCTCAGGCAGTTCACCTACACAAAGTTCGTGATCGTGGTGGACGACGATATCGACTGCCGCTCGTGGCCCGAGGTCATCTGGGCCATCTCTACGCGTTGTGACCCCGCGCGTGACTTTACGGTTGTGGAAAATACACCGATCGATTATCTCGATTTTGCCTCGCCTGTGGCCGGGGTTGGCTCCAAAGCCGGCATCGATGCCACGAACAAGTGGAAAGGCGAAACCGACCGTGAATGGGGGCGGCCAATTGCCATGTCCGAAGACGTAAAAGCGCGTGTTGACGCCATCTGGGAAGAGCTCGGCATCGACACCTGAGTGGCCTGCCGCCACACATCCAGCTTCCCCCGCTTGCCTGATACATGTCCAGCACATACAGTTCTCCCCGCCTTGGGTGCCCCGCGCGCAATTCTTGCGCAAGGGGTGAAACGGGAAGTCCGGTGCGGTTCCAGTAAACGAGCCAAGTCCGGCGCAGCCCCCGCTACTGTAGGCCCGATACCTTTGTTTACACGCCACTGTGCCATGCATGGGAAGGCAGAATAAAGGCGACACAGGGCAAGCCAGGAGACCGGCCCACGGCAACACGGGTAAGTGCCTCGGAGGGAGGCCGGTCGTCTGGCAAAATCTGTTTCCGATGGTATTTCGCCTGCGCTGCCATGTTCTTCCGAGCACAGCCCACATCACATTAATGCGCGGTGGGCGCGAAGGAAGGAAAACCATGCGATATAAACAGGTAGCAGCATGGGTGCTGTTTTTGGCAGCCCCAATATCAGTAGTACATGCCCAGAGTGACCTGGGCACCATCAACATCACGGCCAGCAGGGCCAAGGCCCCGACGATTGCATCATCACGCCCGGTGATCATCATCGACCGGAAAGCCATTCAGGCATCCCATGCCGAAAATGTGGTCGACCTGCTACAGGGCAAGGCCAACATCATTGTCCGGGACACCACCGGTGTTGGCGCCAGATCACAGGTGGACATCGGCGGCTTCGGCGAGTCTGCGCCCGCGAACAGCGTAGTGCTCATCGACGGGCGCCGCATCAACAGCCCCGATCTTTCGGGCGTAGACTGGACGCAGATTCCCGTTGACCAGATTGAGCGCATCGAGATCGTGCATGGCGGCGGCTCGGTGCTTTACGGCGACGGTGCGGTTGGCGGCGTTATCAACATCATCACGCGCGTGCCTGAAACCGGAGGGGAAATCAGCCTGGAGGGTGGCAGCTTCGGCACCTATGCCGGCCACAGCCGCATCGGTGCCGATAGCGGAAACATCCGCGTGGAAGCAAACTTTTCCGGCTCCAAAACGGACGGCTACAGAGACAACTCGACGTTCGAGCGGGCCGATGGCGGCGCGCGTGCGGAGCTTGACCTGTCGAACGGGCTCAGCTTGCGGCTACAGGGAAATCACCACCGCGACAGGGCGGGGCTGCCCGGCAGCCTCAGCGAGGCAAAACTGAATGCCAACCGCAGGCAGACGACATCGCCACGGGATTTCAGCCGCACAACGGACAGCTATGTGGACGGCGGGCTCAACTGGTTTTCCGATGCCGGGCTGGAGCTGGATCTGGCCGGTGGCGTGCGCCGGCGTACATCACACTCCGAATTTGTGAACTTCGGCTCAACAAGTGACATTGTGCTGCGTACCCGTTCGCTGCGCCCGAGGCTGACATTCTCCCGTACAGATACGATTCGTTTCCGGCTAACTGCGGGTGCGGACATCGACCGGACAGACGGCAGTATCGGCTCAACCAAATCCTCGATTACGAAGCGAAAGCGTGACGGCTATTACGGGTTGCTCGAGCTGGGAGGCATGGGCAACCGATGGGACCTGTCGGGTGGCTGGCGTTCCGAGCGCGTGGAAACCACCTTCCAGACACCTGCTCAGGTACTGACCAACAGGGACAATGCCTGGGAGGCGGGCGCATCCGTCGGCCTCATCGAGGGGCTCAGACTGCGGCTGAATGTGGCAAGCTCGATCCGCAATCCGCTGCTGGATGAGTATTTCAACACCTTTTCCGGGGCGGTGACTACAACGCTTACGGCACAGACCGGCCGGCACTACGGCGTAGGACTCGAATACAACTTGGGTGATGCGGGGCTTGAGGTGTCCGCCAGCCGGGCCGACCTGGACAATGAAATATTCTACAATCCAACCACGTTTGCGAACGAGAATTACACAAATAAGACGCGCCATGACGTGCTGGTGGTATCCGTACACTGGAATGCACATGAATGGGTGAAACTGTCGGCCAATTACACGTACAGCAAGGCACATTTCCGTGGTGGCTCATTTGACGGAAAGACCATTCCTGCCGTGCCCAGGCACCGCGCCGGAGGCAATTGGCAGGCGGACTGGACTGAAGGGTTGTCAACCATCGTCTATGTCACCTATGTCGGCAACTCGTTCCAAATCAGTGACCAGGCCAATACACGGCAGAAGCTCCCATCGTATTTTGTCATGGATATCTCTGCGGAATACCGCATGAAAGACCTCAAGGGATATGTCCGCGTGGCCAACCTGTTGAACCGGAAGTACAGTACCTACGGTGTCTCCAATTTCTTTTATCCGGCACCGGAAATCAATGTGCGTGGAGGCGTGAGCTATTCGTTCTAGTTCTAGAGCAAGCACCCTGTGGCTCTGGATGGCGGCAAGTGCCGCCATCCACGGCCTGTTCATCTTCTACGTCTGGAACAGGCTCAGCCTGCCTGCCGGCACGATACGAACTGCCGAGGTAAGCATCGAACTGGTTACAGCGGCGCCAGCCGTTGCTGGCAGCCAGCCGCAGAAGCCTGCGCCTACGGCTGCACCCCAACCCATATCCAGGCCAGCGCATGTCCGTGAGAAGGTCGCGGCTCCCGCATTAAAGCCAGCCACAATAGAGCCCCGGGCCAATGCTCCCGCGAAGGCTGTTGAACAGGGCGTCAGCGTTCAGCCCAGGGTGGCTACAAACGATATACTATCGGCAAGGCACACCATCAGGTCAACAGCAGGCAGCAGGTCGGAGGACAAGCACCACAAACGGGAGCTGGTGCGCTCACGGCTTGAGGCATACAAGTTCTATCCGGCAAGCGCCCGCAGGCGCGGCATTGAAGGCGAAGTGGAGCTTGGCTTTGCACTGAACAGCAAGGGACTGGCCGATGGCGTCATGATTCTGGCCAGTTCCGGCTACGCCATTCTGGATCGTGCAGCCATGCAGACCGTACACCGCGCCCAGCCGTTTCCAATTTTTGGTGGCAAATACCGCGTCCGCCTGCGCTTCAGGCGCCTGTGAAGCAAGCCCTGCTATGCGTCCTGCTGCTGCTTTCCCCGGCAGCACAGGCGGCAGAGCGCATCCTTGCCCTGACTCCCCATATCTGTGAAATAATGTTTACCATCGGAGCAGGCCAGGAGATTGTCGGCACCAGTGAACACTGTGACTATCCGGATGGCGCCAAACTCCTGCCGAGGGTTGCCAGTCATCAGCGAATCTATGTGGAGGCGGCGCTTCGGCTCAGGCCAACGCTGGCGGTGGTGCTGCACGCAGGCATGCCGGGCATCGCCCGCCTGAAGGCAGCCGGCGTTCGGGTGATGGCCAGTAATCCGCGTACCGTGGATGCCGTTTTCCAGGACATGCTGCGCATGGGAAAGCTCACCGGCCATGAGCAGGAGGCCGTAGCCGCCGTGGCCGGTCTTCGCCGCCGACTGCACGCGCTTTCGGTACGGCACGTGGGTCGTGGCCTGCGTATATTCTATGAAATATGGCACGACCCGCTGATTGCCGCGGGTGGCACAAGCCTCATTCACAGCGCACTGCGGGTGCTGGGACTGAAAAACGTATTTGCAGACATCCGGCAGGAAGGCCCCAGAGTGAATGTCGAGGCGGTGCTGCTTGCCAGGCCCGACATCATCGTACTTCCCGACACGAGTGATATCGCTGCCCGGAAGCACTTCTGGAAAGGCTGGTTCGGGGATCGCCCGATACGCTTTGTCGTTGCCGATGCGGACCTGATGCACCGCCCCGGGCCACGGCTGGTGGCGGGCATGGAGCGGCTGCAGGCCGCGCTTGAGGAGACGCTCCGGTGACACGCAGGCCTGTCTATGGCGCCGCGCTGTTGTTGCTGGCGTTTGTCGCGACCGTACTGCTCTCGCTTGCCGCGGGGGAGCGCTGGCTGAACCCGTTTGCAGCTACCGGTGCGATGGAGCAAACGATTCTCTGGGAGTTGCGGCTGCCGCGGCTGCTCACGGCCTTTGCTGTCGGCGGCCTGCTGGCGCTGGCCGGTGCCTGGTTCCAGGTGATGCTCGGAAACCCGCTGGCCGAGCCCTATGTGCTCGGCGTGGCCGGCAGTGCCTCGGTTGGTGCGGTCGGCGTGCTCGCCCTGCTTCCGGCCTCGGCGGTCGGCATGTCCCTGGGGGCGTTTGCGGGCGCCGGCGTGGGCATCGGGGTCGTCATGGCATTTGCGCACCTCGGGCCGGGCAGGCTGCTGCTGGCCGGTGTCGTGCTGGCTGCCTTCTGGTCGGCCGTGATTGCACTGCTGCTGGCGCTTTTGCCGCAGGGGCAACTGGGCGCAGCGCTGAACTGGATGCTCGGTGACTTGTCCGCAACGGTGATTCCGGTGCCGCTGTTGCTCACGCTGTGGGCGCTGGCACTGGCCTGCGGCCTGTTGCTGGCCGGCCCGCTGGATCGCCTGCTGCTTGGCGAGCAACACGCCACGGCGCTTGGCACCGATGTGAGGCGCCTGCGCTGGCAGCTGCTGCTGGTAGCCTCGGCGGCCACGGCGGTGGCGGTGACCGCGGCCGGCACCATCGGCTTTGTCGGCCTCGTGGTACCGCACGCCATGCGCCTTATCTTCGGCAGCATGCACCGGGCCATGCTGCCGGCCTCGGCCATCGGTGGTGGCATGCTGCTGATGCTGGCCGATACCGGCGCGCGCAGCATCATTGCGCCGGCCGAGCTGCCCGTCGGCGTCATCACGGCCTTCATCGGCGTGCCCGTCTTTCTGTGGCTGCTGTGGCGGCGCGTATGATGCTGTCAGTATCGGGCCTGTCGCTGTCACGCGGGGGGTGCCGCCTGATCGATGCGTTGAATTTCAGCCTTGAGAGCGGGCGGATTGCCGTGGTGCTCGGCCCGAACGGGGCCGGAAAGTCCAGCCTGCTGCTGGCGCTGGCCGGTATGCTGGAAGTCGATGTCGGCGAAATACGTCTTGGAGATAAGCCCCTGGAGGCACACACCCGCAGGGAACTGGCGGCACTTGTCGCCTGGCAGGGGGTCATGCCTCCGGCGGAGTTCGGCCTGACCGTGGGGCAACGGCTGAGCCTGGCCATGGACTCCACGATGAGTGCACCGGCAATGGAGGCGCAATGCGCAGCCGCCTGCCGCAGCATGGAGCTGTTGCACCTGCGCCATCGGCCGCTTGGGGCGCTGTCCAGCGGCGAACGCCAGCGCGTTGAACTGGCCGCGATGCTCGTGCGCGACTGCCCTGTCTGGCTGCTTGATGAGCCATGCACACATCTGGATATCCGCCATCAGGCGGTGTGGCTGAAAACCATGCGTGCCAGGGCCGGGGAGGGGAAGGCCATACTCGCCGTGCTACACGACGTGCAACAGGCAGCAGCCATCGCCGATGATGTGATTCTGATATTCGGCGACGGTCGCGTGCGCGCCGGCCCGGCCGCATCGCTGCTCACGCCCGGTGTATTGCAGGAGCTTTTCCACACGAAGCTGTTGCAGCCGGATGCGCGGCTGCTGGTGCCGGACTATCAGGGTGGCGAAGCGGGCGACCAGCTGAGAGAGTAAGGGACATGAAGGCGCGCGAGCGGCGGCGGGGCCTGGTGATCGTTCACACCGGCGAAGGCAAGGGCAAGTCGTCCTCGGCCTTCGGCATGGTGTTCCGCGCCGCCGGCTGGGGCATGCGGGTTTGCGTGATCCAGTTCATCAAGGGCAAATGGAAAACCGGCGAGCAGCAGGCGGCCGGGCGATTCGACAATATTGAGTGGCACGCGCTGGGGGATGGCTTCACATGGGACACGCAGAATCCGGAGCAGGATATTGCAACCAGCCGCGAAATCTGGGCACTGTGCCAGGCCAAGGTGCGCTCACATGCATACGACATGGTGGTGTTTGATGAGATCAACTACTGCGCAGGCTACGGCTGGATCACGGGGGCCGAAATCGCGGCATTTCTCGAGGCTGAGCGGCCCGGCTGGATGCATGTGATTCTGACCGGGCGCAATGCCCCGCCCGAGCTCATCGCCGTGGCCGACACCGTCACCGAGATGCGGAAAATCAGGCATGCCTTCGATCAGGGCATCAAGGCCGAGCAGGGCATTGAATTCTGATGTGCGTGCTTTCGGCGCATGGCTCGTCCGATACATACTACGGCGGGATGGCCGGCGACGCGCCGGTTGCTGACGGGGAGTGGAATGGCAGGAATGAAGAAGATTGGACGTAATGACCCGTGCCCGTGTGGCTCGGGCAGGAAATACAAGCGTTGTTGCATGTTCAGAGACAGGGTTGAAGCCAGGCGGGCGAATGCGCGGAAGGGCGCTGCCGGCTTGGCGCTGGACTGGCTGCACATGCATTACGAAGAGGAAATCTCACGCTGGTTTAATGATGAGTACGCGGGTGACCTGAGTGATGATGAGTTCGCGCGCTTCCAGTCACTTCTGCAAGCTGATCCCGAGTTTAACGAGTTTGCCACCCAAAACATCTTCGAGTTCCTGCTTGCCGACGGGCGCCTTCGGCTGGGGCGGCGCAAGGCGCCGGTCATGGAGCTGGTGCTTGGCGAGGGTGGGCCGAAGCTGAGCGTGGAGCAGCGGGAATACCTGAGACACCTGAGTGAACAGCCATTGCGGCTCTATGAGGTACAGGAAGCCAGGCCGGGTGTCGGCCTGGTGCTCAGGGATATGCTGGCCAGGCGCAAGGCGAAGCCGATATTTGTCACGGAGCGGAGCGCTTCGCAGGAGCTCAGGCAGTGGGATACGCTGGGCGCACGCCTGATATGCATCGGCGATCACCTGGAGCTGTCCGGAGCTGTCTATCCCATGCCGCGGCGGTATGCGGCCTGGCTTGAGGAAACGTTGCCCGGCCAACACCTTCCGTCGCGGAAAGCGGACAGAAAGCGGGAGATCGGCCACTGGATTGTGCATGCGTGGTTGCAATCCCTGACGGAGGAACACCCCCTGCCACAAGTGCAGGACGCAGCTACGGGTGACAGAATGATGTTCATTACCGAGCATTACAGGGTGCTGGACTGGGAGCGGCTGCAGGAGAGGCTGGCGAAGGAGCCGGATGTCGAGGGTGACAGAAGGGACGGATGGCATCGTCTGCAGGCCGTGGAGGCCGGGTACAACCGCATACTGGTGGCAATCAACGTCACTGAAGGCAATCGCATTGAACTGTTCAGCCGCAGCGTAAGCTCAGCCGACAGGCAAAAACAATGGTTCGAGCAGGTTGCCGGCGATGCCGTCCGGCATCTGACCCGTGAAATAAGCGATCCGCTTTCCATGTTACGGCATGGGGATACATCACCGGTCGCGGAGGCGGATATTCCCGAGGAGATACGACAGCGGATTGAGCATGATCTGAAGCGAAAACATTATGCGTCATGGCCCGATGAGCCCCTGCCGGCGCTGGATGGGCTAACCGCCCGCCAGGCGGTGCGAACCGCGGAGGGAAAGGAAAAGGTGATTGCCCTGCTCAAGGATATGGAAAATATGGAAGCAGGGCAGAGCATCCCGTTTGATTTCAGTTTCCTCTGGGATGCGCTTGGCCTGGAAAGGAGGCCATGATGCCCGGTACTGCCCGTTGTCTTTGCCATCGGGGAGGAGCCGGCTGATGCATGTCTTGCTGGCACACGGATCGGCCGATGCGCGACATGCCGCGCAGGTCAGGGCGCTTGCGGCTCAGGTATCCGGGCGGCTGGGCGAGGAGGTTGGCTGCGCCTTTCTCTCCGATGAAAGGCTTCCGAAAGGCGCGCATGTGCTGCCGCTGTTTCTGGGGGAAGGCAAGCACGGCACGACGGATGCACCTCAACTGGCCGAAAAATCCGGGGCGCGTCTGTTGCCCTCGCTGGCCACGCATGCGGATCGCATCGCTGAACTTGCCTATGATCGGGTAATGGCGGAGAGCCGACGGGTCAATGCGCTGTTCGGCCTGTACCGCTTCTCTGGCTTCGAGGCGCTTTACGCCGCCCTGCACGCGTGCAACAGGCGCTGCACGCTGGCCGCCCACGGCGCGCTGCACACCGAGCCGTCAGTGGCCTCGGTGCTGCGCCTGTGGCGTGAGGATGGCGTCTCTCCGGTTCGGGCGCAGCCGATGCTGCTCTTCGAGGGGCGCAGCCTGGATGACATGGCGGAGCAGGCGCGAGGAGAGGATGTCGAAGTCCTGCCGCCGCTGTCGCAGGGCGACGACTTCACCGAACTTGTTGCTTCGCTGCTCAGGGGCGAGGCGTAGGGAACGGAAGGGTCAGCAGCTTGTACGTGATGGCAAGATCTGCTCTCTTTTTGGTGCGTTCTGCATCTATTCTGAGCCTGCCATGTCATCATTTTCCTCATCTCGTACCGGAGTTTCAAAGAACCTATGAATGATAGGGCTGTCTCGAAGGCCTTCAGCACGATGTCTGGCCTTTCATGCGAATGACCCGCAGGCGCTGGCTTAAATCTAGTGTCATTCTCATCGTACTGACGAGCTTGGAAAGCTCTAATGCCGGAAATCTGGTCTTGCAATCCAATATTTCATGACCCTTGCCTTGATGCAGGATCGGGCAAATTGATGGATCACCACACGCGCTCTACGCCATAGGCATCCATCACGCTGTCACGGCTCAGCAGGGTCAACCGCTCCAGCCTGCACTGGCAGATAAGCAGGCGGTCGAACGGATCCCGGTGATGCCAGGGCAGCGATGCGACGGCCAAAGCATGTGCCACCTCAACATTCAGAACCTGCAAGCCATTGATCTGAATCTGTTCGTTGATGGTTTGCTCCAATGGCTGCGTAACAACCAGCTTTCCCAGACTGGTCTTGATGGCCATTTCCCAGATGCTGGCAGCGCTGAGAAAGAGATCATTGCCCTCATCCAGCAGCAATGCCTTTGCCTTCGGGCTCAGACGCTCATCCAGCGTGGCGGCCCAGATGAAGGCATGGGAATCCAGCAGGAGCCTCACGGCGTCATGTATGGCGCAAAGTCGTCCAGCGGTTTATCAAAGTCATCAGCCATGACCATCTTGCCCTTCGCCGTGCCCAGCTGGCGTACCTGCCTTTGCCGGGGCAGTGCTGTCAGCCTGGCGACCGGCGTGTTGCCTTTGGCGATCACCACTTCCTCTCCGGCAAGGACTTCCTGAATCAGCTTCGACAGATGGGTCTTTGCTTCATGAATATTCACCTGATGCATGGCTTGTCTCCTATGCCACTGTCATATTAGCTAATGTGCCTAGTCATATCAAGCTGGCCTCTCCAGCCGGTAGCTATCACAATCGCCAAAGAGGCAGAAAGCATCCGAAGCGGGTACCCATGAAGGCAGGAAGCATAGTCGCAACCATGATTTGCCCGGCCGGCATGTTCGGATTATGGTGTTGCCTCTGATTCCCTGTGAAAGGGGGGCGCCCATGAGCATCCACAATGCGATTCCTTTTTCTTGCCCTGATCCGCGATACAGAGGAATGAACTCCCGCCTACATAAGCCCAATATGAGGAACAGCCATTCCTTATATTTGGATTGTTATGCCTTATTTGGCCGAAATCTGGGGGAATAAAATTGATAGGAAAAATCGAAAGAGTTCCACTTCGCGAAGTATGGAAGCATGAGGCTCTTGATCTGACAACTTGGCTTCAAGACAACATTGATGTGCTAAGTGATGCCATCGATCTTAATCTTTCAAATCCGGAGCGCGAACAATCTGCGGGCACATTTAATATTGATATTGTTGCAGAAGACGATGCAGGAAGCCCTGTCATTATCGAGAATCAACTAGAGAAGAGCGACCATGATCATCTAGGAAAGTTAATAACTTATTTAGTAGCGATGGGAGCAAAAACCGCTGTCTGGGTTGTCTCTGAACCAAGACCTGAACATATTGCATCCATTTCTTGGCTTAATGAGTCCTCAACTGCGAATTTCTATTTGTTAAAACTTGAGGCGATTCGAATCGGTGATTCGCCGCCAGCGCCATTGCTCACTGTAATTGTTGGGCCAAGTGAAGAAGGAAAAGAGGTTGGTAAAGCAAAAAAGGAAATAGCAGAGCGATATCAAATACGGGAAAGATTTTGGAAGCGGCTTCTAGAAACAGCCAAAGCGAGAACAAAGATACACGCAAATATATCACCATCTCAGCATAACTGGATTGGGGCAAGCGCGGGTAAACAAGGGCTTAGCTTTAATTATGGACTAAGAAAGAATGAGTCCCAAGTAGAGCTATATATTGATCGAGGGAAAGAAAAAGGGGAAGAAAACAAGAAAATTTTTGAGCAGTTACTAGAAAACGAATCCTCAATTGAAGAGGTATTTGGCGGCCCTTTAGAATGGGAAGGGCTTGAGGGCAGGCGAGCATGCAGAATAAGTAAAAAAATTACTACAGGAGGATATCGTGATGAAGAATCTAAGTGGCCGGAAATCCATGCGGATATGATAGATGCAATGGTCAGACTTGAAAAAGCACTTAAGCCATACATTTCTAAGCTTTCTGTATGAAATCGGCATAACATGGCGCTGCACCTGACCGCTATTCCGCTGACGCTCCGCAGCGGCAAGTGATCCAAGACGTTAAGCGAATCAGGAATAGGAGATACCAATGAAAGCTGAATTTACAGCAATTA
>CAZROR010000015.1:0-28215 GCA_964601765.1 uncultured Zetaproteobacteria bacterium | reverse complement strand
AGCAGGTGGCCATCCACCTCATATGAATTTACAGCAGTATAGGGACTCAACCCCCGTGCCTCCTTTCGAATGGATTTGATAACTCCCATTCTGGCACAATGATGCCGAGACGGGAGAGGCGCGGGGCGGACCATCCCATTACCACGTGATGGGACGCTAACACAAGCGCACCAGCAGGTGTCGACTGTATATTATCAATCGTTTATTCTTGTGTCTGTTCATTCGGGACTCCTGAACATTGGTCGAGTGTGTATCGCCAATTGTCCGGGTAGGTTCCGGATGAACAACCTATTGAAAGGTCACAGCTAGAGGATTACGTGTCGTCCATAACCAAGAGGATCATCAAGCGCCTGCCTCCTTTCCGTAGTCTTGCCCGGGAACTCGATCGCTTGCGTACAGAACACCGTATCGGTGGCCGTTTCGTTCCACCCGGGCACTACTTCTCACCGATTCCAGATCCGGAGGAGGTCCGCCGTAATGACGCATATATCTTCGCGCCTCCACCGTCCGGGATCCCTAGCGTCGATCTGCGCATCCGTCAGCAATTGGAGCTTCTGGAAGTGTTCAAGGGTTATTATCACGAACTGCCCTTTCCCGAGCGGCCAGATGGGCGCTCCCGCTACCATCTCGACAACAATGCCTACACCTACTCCGATGCCGTAATCCTCTATTGCATGATACGGCACCTTCGCCCCCGGCGCATAATCGAGGTCGGGTCGGGTTATTCCTCGTGCGCAATACTGGACACCGACGAGCGCTTTTTCGGAAATTCCATCGCCTGCACTTTCATCGAGCCCTATCCCGATCTGCTCTACAGGCTCATCCGCGAAGAAGACAGACTGCGCATGCGCATCATTTCCAGTCCGCTGCAGGAGGTCGATACGGCCGTTTTCGAGTCGCTCGAAGAGAATGACATCCTCTTCATCGACTCCACCCATGTGAGCCGGGTAGGCAGCGACGTCAACCACATTTTCTTTCGAATCATGCCGGCGCTGCAGGTGGGGGTGTTCATCCATTTCCACGATGTCTTCTATCCGTTCGAATATCCGAAGGAGTGGATCTATGAGGGCAGGGCGTGGAACGAGGCCTATCTTCTGCACGGATTCCTACAATACAACCATTGCTTTCGTATCGAGTTCTTCAACACCTATCTGGAACACTTCTTCCCTGAACGATTCGCACGCGATATGCCGCTTTGTTTGAAGAATACCGGAGGGAGCATCTGGCTGCAAAAGGTCGCGGATTGGCCGGGACTTGAGGACGTCCGTATTGGGTCCACGGCCGCGAACAAGTCGGATAGGTGCGACAGCCAGTCGGCGAGGCGCGGGAAGCGTTGACGGGGATGCTCCAAGAGCATCGGCGCCGCCCAGAGTCGTGCCAGCGGGTGAAGGCGGGTTTTATCCCAAAGAGGTTCAGCCTCCGCGTAGAGCGGACCTTAATGTGGAGAGGCCTTCCATAGCGCGGAGCAGGAGGCGCACAGGCCTCCGGAATCCCGGATGCAGGGCAGGAACTGCCTCTATTTGCCGATAAATGTGCCAGAAGTCCAGTGCTCGCCTTACCCCTGATGTTGTCAGCAAATGGCTGGCATGAAGCAAAAGAAACAGGTGATCGCTTCCACCCGCAAGCTGCCTGTTCCGTTCAGCTTCCGGACCTTCCCAGATGCCTTTCTTCCCCTGTGGATTGTGCCCATAGTGGTGATTCTGGTGAACTATCATTATCACAGGTGTGGCATCGACAAGGGCTGCACCAAGCTGGCGTGCGCGGAACAGCAACCAGTTGTCATAGGCGGGCCTTCCTATAGCAAAAGGAGGGAGTTCTCCCCACAATCCCTTGGGGAAAGCAAAGAGATCAATCCCAGCCGGACCGTGCAGTGAGCCATTGCGACGCACCCAGTCCGCCAGTGATGCCTCCCACCCATCTTCAAAGTCCAGCGGTTCACTGATGTCTGCATCCCAACGGTGGCTGACCATCAGAAACCGTTGCTTTGCGCTGGCAACTGTCTGTAGTCCCCGTATAAAGCAGCTCATCAGAATGATGTCCGCGTTGACATAGCATAACAAAGGATGCTTTGCCATGCGCTCGGCTTTCGCAAACATGTCGCTGACCAGGGGGGTGCCGTATTCATTGCATGCCACCCGGGGAACATGTGTGGCACCATATTGTCGAGCCACCTGCGCCGTGCCCGGCTCATCGCCAAACAGCAACACCTCGATATCCGGGTGCAAGGCCAGCCAGCTCTGAACCGCATTGCGCTGGATGATGCCGATATGTCCCTCAAAAGGCTTGGGTATGGCAAACAATGTCAGCATATCAGACCCTGCTACCAGTCGGAGAACGCCAGAGTACACGCGGCAGCAGCACCCGCAGGCAAAGCCTTTGGAACACCGGTTCACAAAGTATCTTCGGGTAGTGCACAACGGCGGAAAACAGTGCTTGCATTCCACGCCACCGATTCCAGCAATGGGCGTAATCGGCGTGCTGTACCAAATAAATGGTTGCCAGCCGGAAATTGTACAACCCTTCCAGGTAGTGATGCTCTGCATCAGGAACCAGATGCATGTAACGCCGGTTGACCACATAACTCTCACGTACAAATTCAGCAAAATCAGCACTGGTTTTCTGCGCATCATGGATGCGGAAGCGACTGACCGGATGACGTAGGTAGTGTACCGGTGCCAATTGCAAAAGCCGGAATATCCAATCCTTGTCAAAGGCATAATGCAGACTTTCATCCAGTGGACCGGCCTCCAGCAAGGCCCCATGCGGGACAAATGTTCCCGGCTGATGCCAGCGCCAATCGGCATACTCGGACACCTGGAGATAGCGGAAGCGGACACAGGACTTGCAGGGTGTTAGCAGGTGTCGCAATGTCACATTATGCTGGTGTGTGATATTCGCCTGTACGTGGTCACCCATACAAAAGTTTTCAACATCCCCCAGGATGATGGCGTGCGGCTGCCTCCTGTGCGCTTCAGCGATTCGCATTAGTGCCCCTGGCAATAACAGGTCATCACTATTGAGCCATGCGACAATATTGCCACTTGCCCTTTCGAATCCACGGTTGATGGCATGTGCCTGGCCACGATCCGGCTCACTCACCCAGAACGACAGCCATGGTGCATATTTCTGGATAATACGTACTGAATCATCACTGCTACCGCCATCAAAAATCATGTATTCCAGATTCGGATACCCTTGAAGCAATACTGACCGTATGCTTTCCTCGAGATAGATGCCCTGATTGAATGATGGTGTAATAATAGTGATTCTCGGTAGCTTTTCCCGCTTAATTCCAGGCTGGGAAGATGCCTCCTGCCAAGGCCAACCTGACTTCCCCGCAGGCGGCGGGGGCAACGGTCCTGACGAAGAGGAACCCACCTAGCCTCCCTTCAGCATGGCCTGCTCGGCACTACTCAGGCGCTGGCCCGCTACCTGGCGGTAAAGAGATCTATAGGTACGGCCCATTCTTTGCCAGCTGAACATTTCCAGCTGCTGCCTTCCGAGGCGGACCTTCTCCTGTCGAAGAGCATCATCGAAAAAGAGAGACTGAAGCACCCTAGCGATGCTTTCCACCTCTCCGGGATGAAAGTAACAGGCTGCATTCCCTCCGCTTTCCCGCAGTACGGGGATATCTGAACACGCAACCGGCAGCCCTTCATGAAAGGCCTCGATAAGCGGAAACCCAGCCCCCTCAAACAGAGTGGGGAATACAAGGCATCTGGCCAGCCGATAGAGACCCCGTAGCTCCCGACCTGAGACAAAACCAGGAAACAGCACCTGATCGTGCAGCTTCAGATGGTCCAGCTGATTTTCCAGCGTTGGCCAGTAATCACTTTTTGTTCCTGGGCAAACCAGATGTACTTTTTGTCCAAACTGCTCGCGGAGCAAGTGAATGGCTCTGAATAACATTGCATGATTCTTATGTGGGTACGTTTTTGCCGGATAAAGTGCAAAAACAGAAGGAAGACTGAGTTGCCGGCGGAGCGTATCCAGCTCGGCAGCAGACGGAGGATCATACAAGGCTGTGGGTGCACCACGACGAATGACGACAATTTTCCCATCCGAAAGATGATATTGTTTCACCAGATCGTCTTTGGCCCATTGTGATTCTGCCACAACCACCCTGGATTGCGCACAGGCAAAGCGGTAAAGGTGCTCGCGCCAGGCAATCCGCTCTTCCGGGAAAAATTCGGGAAAATGCAGGTGCTGTAAATCATGGGGATTAAAAATTGTGGGCAATTCACAGCGTATATAGTCCTGATAGGGAAAGTGAACCACATCCACATCAAGTGACTCAAAAAAACCACCGGAGTCCGGAACACAGAAGCGCGCCACTTCAGTCTGGCCAAGTACACGCCGCCTCAAGGCGGCAAGTGGGCGGCGGGCGGGTCCCAGTAACCGCTTACCCCGTTCAACCAGGCTCGGCCTGGCTGGCTGCTGTGGTGAAGGCCCCGCTACAATGCGCTGATTCTCTCCCAAATAATCCTTCATCCACGCCGGCTTGGATGAAGGACCAACCACAACATACTGCATATCATCACTGCCCCACCGGCCAAGCGCGTACAGCAGACCAGTCATAAATTGCTCCATCCCGCCAAAGCGCCCTCCCGGTTCAAACTGGGCATTGATGGCGACGCTTACCCGTCTCACCCCACCCCCTTTGCCAGCAGAAGCATCATGTCGTTTCCAGCCGACAGAACGTGGCATCCAATTGTAGCAATTGCCCGGTTGCAGGATCATTCAGCACAGGTTCCAGCTGCATAAGCGAAAACCCTGCGGCCTGCATGAATACAAGCACATCTGTCATAAGTGGTGCCCCCTCGTAGAGAGGCACCACAGAAACCTCCAGCTGTGCCATGCAGACACGTGGCAGCATCTTCCTGGCGCCTTTAAGTACTTCAAGCTCGTAGCCCTGCGTATCAATCTTCAGCAATACATTCTCATATTCCGGGCACAGGTGTTCAAAGAGAGAGTCCAGCGTCCTTATCTCGACTTCTTCACTGGTGACATATGCTGATTCGGGAGCTGCCTTTACATGCCCGGGCAGCATCCCGAGCAAGGAGCTGCTTTGCGAGTTGCCAGCAACATTGATCATATCGCTACCGTTTTTGCTGCCCAGAGCGACGTTCATCACTTCCCACCGTGGGTCACTGTCCGCTCGCTGCCGAAGAACAGAAAAAGCGGAGGTCAATGGCTCAAAAGACACGATTCTTCCTGTGTACCCGTTATATCTCATATAGCTCGCGTACTGTCCCTGATTTGCTCCTACATCAAGGATCAATCCGATTTTGTGTTGCCTGATCATTTGCAGCCGCTGTGCGGACTGGTTCGCAGGAGGCTTCTCGGGGCTGAAGCTGATAATATCGTATCCAAATCTTCTCAATATGCCGCGTACGACCGACCCTATGCTCACCTTTCCTCCCCAGCCCCACTACCAATCAGCAGGTGCGATCATTTGTGTGTCACTTGCTTATCTTTTTCCGTGGGCAAAAAAAGATAGTTATAATAGCGGTCATCATGGTGGTCATATGCCTTCAGCTCGCCATTCACTACAACGTAGGCGTGATACCCCCAGTCAACAACCAAATCTACCGTTTTTTCAGGGCTTGTATTTGAGTTTGTTCCTCCATAGATCTCACAAAAGATGGCTGGCCTGTAGTTTTCAATAACCCATACCATTCCGAGCAGCACATTGTGCTCCAGGCCCTCCACATCGATCTTCACAAAATCAATTACCTCCGGCTTCAGCAGGCGGAAAATGTCATCCAACCGTAGCACGACGACCTTCCGAACTCCCTCGATTCCCTTTCTCTTTGTATCCTTGAGGCCGGAATACGCATCATCCTCGGCAACAAAGAAGTCAGATACGGATGCCCTGTCTGAAAGACCAAGATTCAATGGAATGATGTTCTCATATGACTGTGTATTCTCGCGCAGGTAGCCAAAGGTCTCCAGCGATGGCTCAAATGCGAATACCATGCCAGCTGTTGCAATTTCAGCAAAAAAAATACTGTGAATGCCGATATTAGCACCAATATCGATGACCACGCTTTCTCTTTCCAGTTGCCGGGCACATATGGCCAGCTCGCTCTTCTCAAAGGCATTGGAATAGTACAGGCATCGTCCGATATCCGTATAAGGCCGGTATCTGATGCGAGCGCCATCCACAATATCCACGATATCCCGGCCCAATCTTCGATAAACTGTCAGCAGCCTGCCCCCAAGCAACCTGTCGACCAGACGCCTTGCTGCAAGCTTTGTTGTCATTTTCTCCATATGCCTGGCAGACCCTATTCCACCTGAGTGGTCCAATTCAGCATTGGCCTAACAACCCCCGGATAGGAACCGGCAAAATCTCCACGTGATGACCCACCATCCAGACTGTCAATGACATTGAAGGCCACGGCATCGCGCTCAAAGAAATGTACCTCGAAAGGATCCATTGTGCTGATGGCTGCTCCCACGATATACATACCCTCGGACAGAAAGTTTCCGGGTACCCAGGCAGTTGTTGTGTACCTGCCGGGCGCCTTGGGTTTCCGTCCCCATTCAGCAGAACAGTCATTGACGATAAAAGCGAGAATTCCCTCATCGTTCGTAAAATGGAAATTTGGAACCAGCACGCGGCCCGGGCGCAGCACTACATACTCCATCTGGATACCGACAGGCCGCCTGATATCTGCAGATTCCACAACCTGGCCGTCTTCTGATACAACACGGACGGCTTCGAGACGTACAAACTGACTGCCTGGGGCATTTTTCGCATCTGGCCACTCCCGTACAGCCGCGGTGCCACTGCCAACATGCAGGTACTCCTTGACGACTTCGTGAGCATTGCCGTCTCGAAGAATACTCCCCCCGTCCAGTAGAACTGCCCGTTGGCACAAACGTGTAATCGCAGGCATGTTGTGCGAAACAAAAATGACCGTCCTTCCCTGTTGCCCCACAGATTGCATCTTATCCAAGCATTTGCGCTGAAACGATGCGTCTCCCACTGCAAGCACTTCATCTACCAACAGGATTTCGGGCTCCAGGTGAGCAGCAACGGCAAAGGCCAGACGCATGTACATACCACTGGAATACCGCTTGACCGGCGTATTGAGAAACTTTTCGATATCTGCAAAGGCAACGATCTCATCAAACTTCCGGTTTATCTCCTGATGCGTCATACCCAGGATCGCACCGTTCAGATAAATGTTTTCATGTCCCGTTAGCTCGGGATGAAACCCGGTACCTACCTCCAGAAGACTGGCTACCCTTCCTCTTATCTCTACCCGACCTTCTGTGGGCTCAGTAATACGGCTTAGAATCTTCAGCAGCGTACTCTTTCCCGCACCGTTTCTGCCAATAATCCCAAGCACCTCTCCCGCCTTCACTTCAAAGCTGACATCTCTCAAAGCCCAAAAACGCTCCTCCTCCGTCACCTCCCCCCTTAATGTTTTCAGGCGCCTGAACGGTGCACCCAATAGAGAAATCAGCATCTCACGAAAGGTTTCGTCAACACGCTCCCTGCCACCGATGACGTACTGCTTGGAAAGCCTTTCGACCTTAATTGCCTGCATCAGATCAGGATCCTAGACAATATCAGCAAAATGCCGCTCGACTTTTTCAAAATAGGCTACGCCAATCAGGAAAATGACAATGGATACAGCGAACGATATCGTGATCGCATGAAGGTCGAAGGCCCTGCCGAGAAATGCTGATCGAAAGGCGTCGATAAGCCCCGTCATTGGATTCATCAGTACCAGCCACTGCCATTTCTCCGGAACCAGGCTGGTCGGGTAGACCACGGGTGATGCATACATCCAAATCTGAACGCCAAATGGCACCACATATCGAAAATCACGATAGGCGACAGTGAGTGCAGAAATCAGTACACCTACGCCCAGAGCCGTAAAAATCACCGCCAGCAGAAGGAGGGGTACTGCCAGCAAGTTCAGTGTCCAGCTGATATCAAAATAAAACATAAGGATAAGAAGTACTGCTGTGGATATCATCATATCCATCAGGCCAGTTCCCACGGCTGACATGGGAATGATCAATCGGGGGAAATACACCTTGCTGATAAGGTTGGCGTCATTCACCAGCGAATTTGCAGAGCTTGTGATGGTGTTGGCGAAAAATGTCCATGGCAGCAGGGCAGCATAAGTAAAAATTGCGTAGGGATACCCATCAGAGGGAATGCGGG
This sequence comes from uncultured Zetaproteobacteria bacterium, assembly GCA_964601765.1. Lineage (GTDB taxonomy): Bacteria > Pseudomonadota > Zetaproteobacteria > Mariprofundales > Mariprofundaceae > SZUA-181. Next base: position 20,027 of record CAZROR010000015.1, on the reverse strand, counting down.
CCAAGCCACCAAACACGACCGTAAACACGACCATTGTCACAACGGGCTGGATAATTGCCCACGCAGCTCCCAGCACTGTTTGTTTGTACCGGGCCTTGATATCGCGCTTGACCAGCACATACCATAATTCGCGGTAGGCCCAGAGTTCCCTGAAATCAAGAAGCCTCCAGCCTTTTGATGGCTGGATGATGGTGACATGTTCATGCCCGAAGTATGCGCTATCAGGCCCGGTGGAACCGAGTTTCTCACTCATGTCATGATTCCATGGCCAGAGGGAAAAGACTCTGTGATCCGTCCCCACCAGAAGCATACATATAAAATCACATCCCTCTCCCGGCCCTCAAAACCCTGAAAATCACCTTTCTCCCGATGTGTGTCCCTTCCTTGAAAAGCATGCCCTGGCAAACGCCAGCTGTGCTAGCATGAAGGTTTTTCACGTAATCATTGGATGCAACCAGATAATCCACATGATAGTGGTCGAGAAGCCGACACACCATGTCCGCCTCTGCCAGCGGTAGCATGACCGTTGGCCGTCGTGAATAAAAGGCCACACGAAGAGGCTTAGCTGTCATGACAACCGCACCCTCCGGTGTATGTTTGCTCAGCCAACGACCCTCTGCAACAGTACCATCTGGTACCTTGCGTGAATCCACGGCATGCGCATAAAACGCACCAGCCGGAACCAGAACAGAAAAAATCAGGAAAAAGGTAACGATGCCCCAGTAGCCCCCCCAAGCTGACTTCCACGCCCCCCCCATGGATGACGCATTGCCCTTGCTAGCCAGGCAACGTGACATTTCTATCAGCATATAGGCTGAAAAGATAAAGACAGGTGGCAACATGAAAACATAATAGCGCTGCTCCGTATGTGAGAAGAGGGATATCATCAGAAGATGCCCAAGTACACAGATCAGAAATATCTCCAGCAGGTATCTGGCTCGTTCGCCAACAAAGGCATAGGAAATCAATGCCAGAAATAACAACCAGACTGGGACTATATAACTACGCTTGATCATTTTTGCCGCTATACCTGCTTCATGAACGGCCTTATGAAACACCGTTGCCAGTGTACCCGGGGAAAGATAGGACACTTGGGTAGACCGGTTGATGTAAATCTCACGAAACCCCCTGTAGTGCGACAGGTCGGAGTCAACGCTTCTTGCTTCAGGAGCCGCCTGATATTCATGCAAAGCCAAGGCAACAAACCCCTGATTCAGATCCGCAAGTGGCTGCCCGAATACAGACAAATTCCTCGCAAGGTACGGTGAACTCACCATGATGAAACAGCCAGTGAACAGCGCTATAGAGATAATCAGCTGCTTCAGCCTGTGCAGCAAAGAGGCATCACGCCAGAGAAACAGCCGGAGTGCAAACCACGTCGCAAATGTCGGGACAAGCACCACAGAGACGGATCTGTCAAGAAAGGCCAGCCCAGCCAGGGTACCGGCCAGGCCGACATATCTCCAGGCGATACGCCCGTCACTCCATGCCAGGCTGCTGACGTACCAACACGCAAGAGCAAGGGCAATAAACAGAAGATCATTGCGTGCGCCAATTGCATACAGGCCCAGGTCTGCTGCCGCCATGCACATGCCCGCAGCCAGTAGCGCAGCCGGCTGGGAAAACAACCTCGCGGAAATCAGATAAACCAGAATCACAAGCCCCGCAAAAATGATGACGCTGGGAAGTTTGACTGCAAAAAGGTTATCACCGACCAGTTTCAGCGAAGCGGCAATCAGGTAAGACTGCAGGGGCGGCCAGTAATCTTCATCATGGTCTACGGCATCATACGGCTTGAAATGTATCCAGACTGAATCGCTGACCAGGCCCTTGCCATCGGCAATATTTTGCCCCTGCAAGGCATAGGCAGCGGCATCCTCATCGCCGATATGGATATCAGTGGCAATAATAAACAGTTGCAGCGCCAGAACGGAAAGAAAGGCCACTACCGGCAGGAGCAGCCACACGGATATTTGCTTTACACTCACCGTATCTGCCCAACGCGAAGGACGATGTAGAACCTTGGCATTACTTCCTGGCCACGATGAGAAGTGAACCACCAAGCGGCAGATTGATCCCCCGTGCCGGCAAGGTGATTTCGAGCTTGAACACCGTCAGAAACAGGCTGTTCAGCCAGTTGGGAAGTGGATGCCATGGGCAGGGACTCTGCACGCGCTACAACCAGCTTATGCCAGCCTTTTTTTCGTGCTGTCTTCAGTGCAGGGAGATAAAAATCGAGGCCGATCGGGGGGCGTGGAAATGCCCCGTACATGCTGCCGGTACTGGAGCCAACATCCAGCCACTTTCCACGCGGCATGCCGAAAAGCACTCCTCTGAGCAGCCTGCGCCGGCCCACATACCAGAAATGGAAGGCCTCCAGGCCCGCCTGCATCTCATAAACCTCGGGCAGCATTGTCCCCGTCTCCTGATACAGCCCCCGGCCCAGAGACCAACTCCGGTTGGAATATCATAAAAAGATTTCTTGTCTCATGTGCCTGACTGATCTGGCGCCCCCCTCGTTGAAAGGTTGACAACACTTTTGATGCTGTATTGCGGTTTCTGGTTCAGAACCAGATACGACCTGCCAACGTACTCACCGATAATGCCAAGGGCCATGAGAATAAGCCCGCCAAGAAAGAGAAGCAGCACCACAATCGTAGTCCAGCCCTCGATAACATGCTCTGAAAGAAAGTAATCCACGATATAGTAAAGGCTCAAGGCAATCCCGGCCAGGGCTGAGGTAAGGCCAACGAAGGTCGCAACCCTCAGGGGCAAGACAGAAAATCCGGTAAAGTGCCTTCCCCAAACAGCGATAGACTTTATCAGTGAGTAGGTACTCCTGCCTGCATATCGCTCTGAATGTTCAGCCTCAATCTGAGTAAATCTGCTCGAATAGTTCAAAAGCAGGCCGTCGACATAGGGATACGGCCCCTTGAATGAAATGATTTCATCCGCGATAGTTCGATTAATGATTTTGAAGGGCGACAGATAAATTGACTTCGGCTTTCCCAGCATCCACTCGGCCACCTTGCCGTTCAGCCAGCTCCCGAAATTCTTCCAAAGACGTTGCTTTTTGACAGCAAAATTTGCAAAGCAAACATCAAACCCTTCCTTGCAGCGATCATATAGCCGGTTGATATCTTTCGGAGAGTGCTGCAAATCATCATCCATGATAACGATATAACTGCCTGCCGCATGGTTAAGCCCTGCCATGATGGCATTGTCCTGACCAAAGTTTTTGCGCAGGTTCAGCCCGATTACATTCCCGTGGCGGGATGCAAGGCAACGTATCTCCCGCCAACTGTTGTCGGTACTGTGATCACTCACAAAAATGACCTCATGATCCATCTTCACCGAACAACTTATCTGACGATAAAGTTCCTGCAGACACTCCTCGCTATTATATACGGGAATGACAATGCTTATTTCCGGTTTTTTCTGCTGACGCGCTCCCTGTCCAGTGGCTGAACTCATGACATCCCCCATGCAGGCTGCAACCGCAACACACGGGTAGACTTATATTTTACCGGCTGTAACACATCAGCACCTTCCGGGTAGCCTCAATGACATCATCCACATCCTGATCCGAAAGCCGTGCAGAAAGCGGCAGGCTTAGCGTTCGCTCGGCAATCCAGCTTGTATTGGCAAAAGTATCATCCGCCACATCCATGATGCTCCGATAATAGGGGTGCTGGTGAAGCCCAAGGAAGTGAATCCCCGTACCGATGCCTTCCTCATGCAAGGCATGCATGACCGTATCCCGATTCACACGCAGGGCATCAATATCGAGCAACAGCGTATAAAGATGACGGGCGTGCACATCCCCATCACGTACCGGGGCAGGAATCGTTACCGGAAGATCTGCAAAGGCCTCGTCATAACGCCGCCAAATCTGTTCCCGACGCTCATGATAGCGTGAAAGCCTCGGCAACTGGTGAATGCCAAGGGAAGCCTGCATATCCGTCATATTGGCCTTAAAGCCGGGAGCAATCACTTGGTAGTGCCTGAACCCTTCATCTGAATAGCGTTTCCAGGCACCCCTGGACAGGCCATGCAGCCCCATGACCTGGATCTTTTCTGCCCAGACATCATGGTCCGTGGTGACCATGCCGCCTTCGCCCGTGACAAGGTTTTTTGTAACATAGAATGAAAAACATGTGACATCCGAAAGGCTGCCAATTTTTTTCCCCTGACACACCGATTCTATCGCATGTGCCGCATCCTCGATAACCAACAGCCCGTGCGCTCTCGCCAGGGGAAGAATCACATCCATGGCGCATGGCCGGCCAGCCATGTGGACGGGGATCACGGCCTTCGTACGGGTGCTTATCGCTCTCTGGATGCCCTCGGCGGTCATATTCATCGTATCCCGATCCACATCAACAAACACCGGTCTGGCTCCGGTGTGCAATACAGCATTGGCCGTAGCGCAGAAGGTCATGTCCGGCACGATGACCTCATCCCCTTCACCCACGCCAGCTGCAATCATGCTCAGGTGCAGGGCAGCGGTACAGGAACTCAGTGCCAGCGCATATCCGGCCCCGCAGTATTCCCTGAACATCTCCTCGAAGCGCTGCACCTTCGGACCGGTGCCAATCCAGCCGGAGCGCAGCGTACTGACAACCTCATCAATCTCCGCCTCTTCGATCATTGGCGAACCAAACACAAGGAAGCTCTTCCGAACCGGGGCTCCACCATCCAGAGCAAGCCTCACGCCATTTCCTCCCACAACCACCCATCGTGATCGCAGCTCCACAATCTGCCTGCTACCGGGCTACACACTCTGTCGCTCCGCTGGCTTCCGTTTCCAGGTCGTACCCGCTGGACCATCTTCAAGCACGATACCCATATCACCCAGCTCATCACGAATGGCATCAGCGCGGGCAAAATCGTGCTGTGCCCTCGCTGCGGTACGCTCGGCTATCAGGGTCTCAACGTATGAAACATCAATGTCCGCATCGGCCCGAAACCATGCATCCGCATTTGCCTGGACAATGCCCAGCTTTTCACACATCCATGAAAATGCCATTGCCAGCGTATTGACATCCTCACGCTCATCCAGACGCCGATTGATTTCCTTGGCCAGCGCAAACAAAGCAGCCAGCGCCTCCGGTGTATTGAAGTCGTCATTCATTGCCGTCTCGAAGGCCTTCACATATGACGTTGCCTCCACACCGGCTGGAGCATCATGTGTCTCGCACAGTCCTCCCAGGCGTCGCTTTGTTTCATACAATCGGTCCAGCCCTTGTCGAGCCACCTCCAGCGCCTTGTCCGAAAAATCCAGTGGCGACCGGTAATGCGTACCGAGAATAAACATGCGTAGTACTTCCGGGTGAAAGCGGGCCAGTACCTCGCTAACTGTGAAAAAGTTTCCCAGCGACTTGGACATCTTCTCCTGGTTGATATTCACAAATCCATTGTGTACCCAGACACGTGCAAACGGCTTGCCATTTGCGCCCTCACTCTGGGCAATTTCATTTTCATGATGTGGAAACTTGAGATCCATGCCGCCACCGTGGATATCGAAGGTTGTACCCAGCTTTGCACAACTCATGGCCGAGCACTCAATATGCCAGCCGGGACGGCCCTTCCCCCATGGAGAGTCCCACGCAGGCTCACCCGGTTTAGCCTGCTTCCACAGCACAAAATCAAGCGGATCACGCTTGGCTGTATCCACATCCACACGTGCACCAGCCTCCAGTTCGTCGATACGCTTGCCGGAGAGCCGGCCATAGCCGGCGAACCGGCGCACTGCATACACGACATCGCCGTTATCCGCCACATAGGCAAGGCCCTTGTCAATAAGCCGCTTAATCATGTCGATCATTTCCGGCATGTGCTCGGTGGCGCGTGGCTCTGATGTCGGCCGGAGACAATTCAGCGCATCCATATCTGCATGGAAGGCAGCAATCATCTCGCGGGTCAGCGCCCCGCAGTCTACGCCGGCCTCATTCGCGCGCCGGATGATCTTGTCGTCCACATCGGTAAAATTGCGCACATAGGTCACGTCATAGCCGAGCCGCATCAGCCAGCGGTAAATGACATCGAAAACCACCATGACACGGGCATGACCCACATGGCAGTGGTCGTAGACGGTAACGCCACAGACATACATGCCGACCCGACCCGGCCTGAGAGGAACAAAGCGCTCTTTCCTGCGCGTCAGGGTATTGTAGATGTACAGTGTCATAATCCGGCCTTGCGGACATCAGGGCATAAGTCGTCCGTCACCCGCGTTATCCCTCCCGCCTGTTCCATCATCGGGCCAAAGCATCCTCAAGCCTCGCCTGGACCCCTTGCCGACCAAGAAAGGCAATCACGCGCGCCATCTCCGGGCCATGCACTGCCCCCGTCAGGGCAGCACGCAAAGGCAGAAACAACGCACGGCCACTGCAGCCACTTTCCTCCTTCAGCCGCCCGGTCCAGCCTGCCCAGCCTGCATCTGCTGTCTGCTGCCATGTCTCAAGGGCCTTGGCAAAAAAATCAGCACCTGCCTGCCTGAGCACTGCCTCTGATTCCGCAGACAGGCCGGCATGCGCGTCCAGCAGGCGGGCATAAGCCTTCGCATCCTCCACCCTGCGCAGGTTACTCTGTACAAGCCGGGCAAATGCTTCAAGCCGTGATGCCTCCACGGTCGGGAAAAGTGGTGCAATCAGCCCTGTCAGGCAGTGGGCCGGCATCTGATGCAACAGGCGCGCATGCCAGCGCCACATGTCATCATCTGTCCACCTGACGGCAGATGTCGAAAGCCGCTCAGGCTCGAAGTGTGCCACGAGTGCATCCAGATCAAGGGCTGTATCGGGGATATTCGGATGCCCGAGGCGTGTCATGGCCTGAACAAGCGCTGCCGGCAAAAGCCCGGCTGCACGCAGGCTGCGCACATCATGGCTGCCGGTTCGCTTCGACAGCTTGGCCCCATCCTCGTTCAGCAACAGCCCATGGTGCAGATAGACGGGGGGAGCATGACCAAGTGCCTCCAGCAGCCAGGCCTGATAGGCCGTATTCGTCAGGTGATCATCGCCCCGCAGAACATGCGTAATACCGTCCAGCGCATCATCCACGGCATTGGGAAGCAGAAAAGTGAAGCTGCCGTCGGAGCGGACAATCACAGGGTCATCCAGGTCGGCACGTGAAAAGCGTACCGAACCCCGCAGGACATCACGTATGCTCACCTCGCCCGATCCGCTGGCGGCCAGTCGCCAGACAAACGGCTCGCTCTTGCTCCTGCATGCCGCCTCCGATGGCGACAATTCACGGCAATGCCCGGCATATCGTGGTGGCAACCCGTGCGAGGCAAAAAGCCGGCGATCAAGAGAGAGGCGCTCCGCCGTACAGAAACAGCGATAGGTCAGGCCCTGTTCGGCAAGCTCATCCAGGGCAGCGCGGTAGCGTTCGCTGTGGTCAAACTGAAAGCTGGGAGTGCCATCCCAGGTCAGCCCCAACCAGGTTAGATCCTCTACGATGGCATCAGCAAAATCCGTACTGGAGCGCACTCTGTCCGTATCCTCAAAGCGCAGCAGAAAACGACCGTCATGCTTCCGTGCATAAAGCCAGTTCAGAAGCGCTGTACGCACATTGCCCAGGTGCAGCAACCCCGTTGGCGACGGTGCAAAGCGTGTCACCACCATATCAGATATCTCACTTCTTCTCCGGCATGATGACAATCAGCTCATCCGGGTAGACATAGCCCAGCTCCCGGTGTGCCAGCTCCTCCAGGGCCTTCGGGTCATTGCGCAGGCGCAAAATCTCCTTCGCCACTTGCTCCCGCTGGGTGCGTAGCCGGGCGATTTCACTCCGGAGCGTCTCAAGCTGCTGCCTTTCCTTGCGGTAAACACGATAACCATGATCGGAAAACAGCAGATCATAGCCCATGTAGGCGACAGCCAGTGCTGCCATGATCCATCCGGCGACCCGTAGCGCCGCCTTCAGAGCCTATCCCCTGCCGAATGCGGCAAGCCCGGCATAACGCGCCTTACTGCCCAGTTCTTCCTCGATACGTAGCAACTGGTTGTATTTGGCCAGCCGGTCGGAGCGTGAGGCGGAGCCTGTCTTGATCTGGCCACAGCCAAGCGCCACGGCAAGATCGGCAATCGTCGTATCCTCCGTTTCACCCGACCGGTGTGAAATCATGCAGCGGTAGCCGGCTTCCATGGCCATGCTCACAGCCGCCCGCGTTTCGGAAAGCGTGCCGATCTGATTCACCTTGACCAGCAGCGCATTGGCAATGCCGCGCTCAATGCCCTGGGCCAGAATCTCCGGATTGGTTACAAATAGGTCATCACCGACCAGCTGCACCCTGGCGCCCAGCTTCTCTGTCAACAGTTGCCAGCCATCCCAGTCGTTCTCCGCCAGGCCGTCCTCAATGGAAAGGATCGGGAACTGCCTGCACCAGGCGTCAAAAAAGTCGACCATGCCGGCCGCATCGAGCGTTTTGCCCTCGCCCTGCAGCCGGTAGGCACCATCGATGTAAAATTCGGAGGCAGCCGGATCAAGCGCCAGAAACACATCCGCCCCCGCCTCCAGGCCAGCCTGCTCCACCGCTTCGAGGATGGCGGTGATCGCAGCTTCATTCGATGGCAGGTCAGGCGCGAATCCGCCCTCGTCACCCACGGCCGTATTATGGCCACCGCCTTTCAACACGGCCTTCAGGGCATGAAACACCTCGGCGCCCATGCGCAGGGCCTCGGAAAAGCTGGGTGCGCCAGCAGGCACAATCATGAATTCCTGTAAATCAATGTTATTGTCCGCATGGGCGCCGCCATTGATGACATTCATGCACGGTACCGGAAGCAGATCCGCATCGGGACCACCCAGATACCGGAACAGGCCCACGCCCTGTTCTGCCGCCTGGGCCCTGGCCACGGCCATTGAGACACCGAGAATAGCGTTTGCACCCAGCCTTCCCTTGTTCGGCGTACCATCCAGCTCAATCATCGCCTGGTCCAGCGCATCCTGGTCGGCTGCTTCCATGCCCTTTACCGTATCGGCAATTTCACCGTTGACATGTGCCACCGCGTTTCTGACACCCTTGCCGCCCAGGCGGGTGCCTCCGTCACGCAGTTCCACAGCCTCCCGTGTGCCGGTCGAGGCTCCACTCGGCACAGCCGCACGGCCAAAGGCCCCGGAGGCGAGGCGTACATCCACCTCCACTGTCGGGTTGCCGCGTGAGTCGAAAATCTCTCTTGCGTGTACGCTTGTAATGTTGCTCACTTACTATTCCTCATTCTTTCCAGGCTCGGCCCAGCCGAGCCTTATGGTTGGCGGGGCTTGACCACACGATCAATACCCACAAGTTGTTTCAGCAGCGCCTCAAGGTGGTCCAGGGCCAGTGAATTCGGCCCGTCAGATTTGGCCGCATCCGGATCAGGGTGCACTTCCATAAATACGGCTGCCACACCTACACCCACGGCGGCACGTGCAAGCGCCGGCACATGGGCCCTGTTGCCCCCGCTCGCCTTACCCAGCCCCCCCGGCTGCTGCACCGAATGCGTCGCGTCAAACACAACCGGCTGGCCGGTTTCGCGCATAACAACGAGAGAGCGCATATCGGATACCAGATTATTGTAACCGAAACTTACCCCGCGCTCACACAGCAGGATATCGTGGTTGCCTACGCTTAACGCCTTGGCCAGCACCTGTTGCATGTCCCAGGGCGCCAGAAACTGACCCTTCTTGATATTCACCGGCCGGCCACATGCCGCCACCGTTTGAATAAAGTCGGTCTGGCGGCACAGAAACGCAGGTGTTTGCAGCACATCGGCCACCTCAGCCACGGGTATGGCCTGTTCCGGCGTGTGCACATCGGTCATGACCGGCACGCCGGCTTCTTCACGGACGCGTGCCAGAATACGCAACCCTTCCTCCAGGCCGGGACCACGAAAGCTGTCCGCAGCCGTACGGTTCGCCTTGTCAAAGCTTGCCTTAAAAATCAGCGGCACCTGGCATGTCTCCGCGATCTCGGCGATAGCTACCGCGGTTTTCAGGGTGAAATCCTCGTCTTCGATCACGCATGGGCCGGCCATCAGCACAAACGGCAAATCATTGCCGATGCAAAATCCGCCCACGTGGATGTGATAATGCGGGCTTGCCATGCCTAGCCAGCTACTTTCCTGGCCGCTCCAATAAAGGCCGCAAACAGCGGATGTGCGGCATACGGGCGGGACAGAAACTCCGGATGGTACTGACAGCCGACAAACCATGGATGATCGGGCACCTCGATCACCTCAACCAGCGAGTCATCCGGCAACGTGCCGGCGATAACAAGCCCTGCCTTTTCAAGCTGTTCCCTGTAGGCATTGTTAAATTCGTAGCGATGACGGTGACGCTCCCTGATGTCCGTGCGCCCATAAGCGCGGTGGGCATGCGTATCCGGACGCAGGCGACACGGGTATCCGCCCAGACGCATGGTGCCGCCGAGGTCATCATCATACCCACGCTGCACCCGTACGCCCTCCTGCTCCCACTCCGTCATCAGGGCAATGACTGGATGCTCAACCTTTTCGTCGAACTCGCTGCTGCCCGCACCTGCCAGCCCGGCGACATGGCGGGCAAATTCAATCACGGCCACCTGCATGCCAAGGCAGATACCCAGATAGGGCACCCCGTTCTCGCGTGCAAACCGTGCCGCACCGATTTTCCCCTCGATACCGCGTTCGCCAAATCCGCCGGGGACAAGCACGCCATCGGATTTTTTCAGCCTGTCCATGCCATGGCGCTCCAGCTCCTCGGCATCGACGTAATCCACTTCAACGCGCACGCCATGCGCAAGCCCCGCATGCATGAGCGCCTCATTCAGTGACTTGTAGGCATCCACAAGCTCAACGTACTTGCCGACCATGGCGATGCGCACCACATCGCTGGCCTCGCGCGCCTTGCAGCAGATATCCTCCCAGACAGCAAGGTCCGGCTCGGGGTTGCGCATGCCGAAGTGCTCGAGAATAACGCTACTCAGCCCCCCCTCGTTCAGACGCAGGGGCACCTCGTAGATCGTATCGACATCAGGGGCAGCGATTACGGCATGGGCGGGCACGTTACAGAAGAGCGCGATCTTGTCGCGCTGACTCTTCGGAATCGGCTTTTCACTGCGGCACAGCAGTGCATCCGGCTGAATACCGATTTCGCGCAGTTTCTGCACTGAGTGCTGGGTTGGCTTCGTTTTCAGCTCTCCGGCTGCGCCGATATAGGGGACAAGGGTCAGGTGAATGTAGGCCGTCCGCTCCCGGCCAAGGTCAAAGCGAAGCTGACGAATAGCCTCGAGAAACGGCAGCGACTCGATATCACCGACAGTACCGCCGATCTCGATAATGGCCACATCCGGCTCTTCCGTGCTCAGGTTCAGAATCGCACTCTTGATGGCATCGGTGATATGCGGGATCACCTGTACGGTAGCGCCCAGATAGTCCCCCCGCCTCTCGCGCCGGATGACCGACTCGTAGATGCGCCCCGTGGTGTAGTTTGAGCGTTTGCTTGTATGCACATGTGTAAAGCGCTCGTAATAGCCGAGGTCCAGATCTGTTTCGGTACCATCATCGGTCACGAACACCTCACCATGCTGGAAGGGACTCATCGTACCCGGATCAACATTGATATATGGATCCAGCTTCTGCATGGCTACGCGTAATCCGCGCGCTTCGAACAGGGCCGCCAGGCTTGCGGCAGCAATGCCCTTGCCGAGTGAGGACACCACGCCACCGGTAACGAAAACAAAGCGGGTCTGGTCAGTCATAGATGGCCGCGGACGGTAGCAGAATCAGCCACCGCATGCCACCAGAGGGCAGCTGATGGAAACGCACTCCTCCGGCATCAGCCCACCCATTTGCGGGCGTTCCGAAACAGGTGCAGCCAGGGGCTGTATTCATCCCAGTCTGCCGGATGCCAGGAGCACTGTACGGTGCGGAAACAGCGCTCCGGATGCGGCATCATGATTGTGAAGCGGCCATCCGGCGTGGTAAAGCCGGTCAGCCCTGCCGGTGAGCCGTTTGGATTGCATGGATAGCGTGCCGTCGCCTGCCCATGACCGTCGACATATCGGAGCGCCTTGATGCTCGCCGCCAGCTGTGTATCAGAGGAAAATTCGGCACGGCCCTCCCCGTGCGAGACGATCACCGGAAGTCTGGATCCCGCCATGCCATCGAGCAGAATCGAAGGAGATGACTCAACCTCGACCATGACAAGCCGGGCCTCGAACTGCTCGCTCCTGTTGCGCACGAAATGCGGCCAGTTTTCTGCTCCCGGAATGATATCGCGCAGGTTGGCCATCATCTGGCAGCCGTTGCACACGCCCAGCGCGAAGCTGTCGCTGCGCGCGAAAAATGCCTCGAATTCATCCCGTGCCCGCGCATTGAACAGAATGGACTTGGCCCAGCCCTCACCGGCCCCGAGCACATCCCCGAACGAAAAGCCACCACAGGCCGCCATGCCCTGAAAGCCAGCCAGCGATGCCCGGCCATCGATGATGTCGGACATATGTACATCCACACATTCAAAGCCGGCACGGTCGAAGGCTGCCGCCATCTCCATCTGGCCGTTCACCCCCTGCTCGCGCAGCACGGCAAGCCTCGGACGGACTGCATGGACAAACGGTGCGTCAATGTCCGCTTCCATGTTGAAACCGAGCACGGTGTGCAGGCCCGGATCCTCCCGGTCGAGCAGGCTGTCAAAGCCTTCCCGTGCACAGTCCGGATGGTCACGCAGCGACTGCATGCGAAAACTCGTCTCCGACCATGCACGAAGCAGGTCGTGCAAATCCGCATCAAACACCACCGTGTCGCCATGCACAATGTGTATGCGCCTGCTGTCCGCCGGCGTACCGATCTCATAACAGACTCCACCCAGTCCGGCTGTCTCAAGAAGACTGCGGACTGTTGTCGTGTCAGTTGCCCGTACCTGAATGACAGCGCCCAGCTCCTCGGCAAAAAGAGCCGCCAGCGCATCATCACCGAGCCCGTCAAGGCAGATATGCAGGCCAAGGCGTGCGGCAAAGGCCATTTCCGCCAGGGTGACAAACAGCCCCCCGTCGGAACGGTCATGATAGGCAAGCAGCAGCCCCCTGGTGTTAAGCTCCTGAATAGTACCAAAAAAGGATTTGAACAGAGCCGCATCATCCAGGTCTGGCGGTGAATCGCCGGTTTTGCCATAGACCTGGGCAAGGGCGGAGCCACCAAGCCGGTTTTTGCCGGTACCAAGATCGATAAGCAGCAGCCGCGTTTCGCCACTATCTCGCCTGATCTCCGGTGTCAGCGTGCGCCGGACGTCCGAAACCGGAGCAAAAGCCGAAACGATCAGGGTCAGTGGCGCAACCATCTCCCGTTGCCGCCCACCCTCCTGCCAGGAGGTTTTCATGGACAGCGAGTCCTTGCCCACGGGGATGGACACTCCGAGGGCGGGACACAGCTCCATGGCCACGGCCTCAACCGTATCAAACAGACGGGCATCCTCACCCGGGTGGCCGCAGGCAGCCATCCAGTTGGCCGAGAGCTTCACATCACCGAGATCCGCCACCGGGGCTGCGGCAAGATTGGTCAGCGCCTCTCCGATGGCCAGCCGGCCGGAGGCGGGTGCATCAACAAGCGCCACGGGCGCGCGCTCACCCATGCTCATGGCTTCCCCGGTATGCCCTGTATAGTCCGAGGCTGTCACAGCCACATCGGCCACGGGCACCTGCCAACGGCCAACCATCTGATCGCGTGCAACCAGGCCGGTGACACTGCGATCACCGATGGTTACCAGAAATGTCTTGTCGGCCACAGCCGGCAGCCTGAGTACGCGCCACACCGCCTCGTCAACACGGATGGCCGAGGTATCCAGCTCTTCCCTGAGCGGCGGCATACGGCTCACTTCACGATGCATTCGCGGCGGCTTGCCGAGCAGTACGGATAACGGCATATCGATGGGATCGTTACCAAAGTGCGAATCCACAAGATGAAGCCGCCCGTCATCCGTTGCCTCACCGACGACGGCATACGGGCACCGTTCGCGTTCGCAAATCGCCTCGAACAGCGGCAGGGATTCCGGGGCAATGGCCAGTACATAGCGCTCCTGCGCCTCGTTGCACCACAGTTGCATCGGCGACATGCCGGGGTCGAGGCTGTGCACCCGGCGAAGCTCAAAGCGCCCGCCACGGCCGGCATCGTTGATGAGTTCCGGCAGGGCATTGGACAGGCCGCCTGCACCAACGTCGTGAATGAACAATACCGGGTTGTCTTCACCCATCTGCCAGCAGCGATCCAGTACCTCCTGGCAGCGCCGCTGCATTTCCGGGTTGCCGCGCTGCACGGAGTCAAAGTCCAGGGCCTCAACATTGGCTCCGGTATCCATGCTGGAGGCTGCCCCGCCCCCCAGGCCGATGAGCATGGCCGGGCCACCAAGCTGAATAATGAGACTGCCGGGCGGCACCTCACGCTTGTGAACATGCGCGTCGGCGATGTTACCGACACCGCCGGCAATCATGACCGGCTTGTGGTAGCCGCGCAGCTCATCCCCCACTCGCTGCTCAAATGTGCGGAAATAGCCCAGGATATTTGGCCGGCCAAATTCATTGTTGAAGGCCGCGGCGCCAATTGGCCCCTCGACCATGATATCCAGCGCTGACGCAATACGCCCGGGCTTGCCGTAATCCTGCTCCCAGGGTTGCTCGAACTCCGGAATGCGCAGGTTTGACACTGAAAACCCGCACAGCCCGGCCTTGGGTCGTGCGCCGCAACCCGTGGCACCCTCATCACGGATTTCGCCCCCCGCGCCCGTGGCTGCACCTGGAAACGGCGAAATCGCAGTCGGATGGTTATGTGTCTCGACCTTCATCAGGATATGAGTGAGTTCCTTACGCGCTGCATACATGCAGCATTCCGGATCGGGGTAGAAGCGATGGACATCACCACCCCGGATAACCGAGGCGTTGTCCCTGTAGGCCACCAGCGTGCCGGCAGGGGCTGTCTCATGCGTATGGCGGATCATGCCAAACAGGGAAAGTGCCTTCTTTTCGCCGTCGATCACCCATTCGGCATTGAAAATCTTGTGCCGGCAATGCTCGGAATTGGCCTGTGCAAACATCATGAGCTCGACATCGGTAGGATTACGCTCCAGGCCGAGAAAGCTCTCCAGCAGGTAATCCACCTCGTCATCGGACAGGGCCAGGCCAAGTTCCCGGTTCACGGCCTCCAGCGCCGGCCGGCCCCGGCCAAGCACATCCACGCACACCAGGGGTGCAGGCTCCCGGGCATCAAACAGTGCATCAGCCGCATCAATATCCGCCAGCACACATTCGGTCATGCGGTCGTGCAACAGCGCGGCAATGGCATCCCGGTTTGCCTCTGCCACCGCCTCCGGACAAATGCGATAGATGATGCCCCGCTCCAGCCGCTCAACAGCATCCAGGCCACAGTGGGCGGCAATATCGCTAGCCTTGGACGACCACGGTGAAACCGTGCCTATGCGGGGAACGACAACAAAGCTGGCGCCCTGCTCCCCGACCGATTCATGGTGCTGCCGACACGGGCCATAGCTTAAAATCTGTTCCAGTCGCCGCCGCTCTTGCGCTCCAAGCGCGGTATGCAGCCGAACAAAATGGATAAACGTGGCCTCAAGGCCGTCGATGTCCGGCACAACCCGTTTCAATGCTGATAACAGCTTCTGGCGGCGAAACCCGGAAAGAGCACTACTTCCGGGCAGGTGCAGGATTTGCGTCATGGCTGCATCCTATGTGGAAAACGGGCGAAACCAAGGTCTAAAAATGACGAAACCCGCCACGCGGGCGGGTTCCATTTTCAATCTGATAAGTGCTTCGGGCTAGCTGGACAGGCCTTTGACGTGTGCGGTCAGGCGGGATACTCGCCGCGATGCCTGGCGTTTGTGAATCATGCCCTTGCGGCCGGCACGGTCGATCAGCGGAATTGCCCGCTTCAATGCCTCGGCCGCCGCATCCCTGTCGCCGGCTTCAATGGCGGCCTGTACGTGCTTGATGGCCGTACGCATGGCGCCGCGCTGCATGCGGTTGTTAAGCCGGCGGCGGGCTGCCTGGCGGGCGCGCTTGTCTGCGGATGCGTGATTGGCCACTCAAAAACTCCTTGCACGTACTGTTCAAACAGGGCGGCGCATCATACGGCTGCGACCATCCCTGTCAAGCCGGACACCGCAAAAGATATAGTGTCACGCAGCAGGGTACCGGGATGGCTATCGAATCTCGCAGATTCTTCCACCGCACAATGCTAGAGTCCGCACATGCCGAAAACGCTGTTTGTCTGCCAAAGCTGCGGTGCGGAGTTTCGCAAGTGGATGGGGCAGTGCCCCGAATGTAATGCCTGGAACAGTATCAGTGAGCAAGCCATGGAGGCCTCTGCACGGCTTGCAGATAAGGGTACGCCATTCGAACCAACATCGATCACGGCTGTCGCCGGGCAGGAAAACCCACGCCAGGGCACCCGGATTCCGGAACTCGATCGGGTACTTGGCGGTGGCCTGGTTGCCGGATCGGCCACCCTGCTCGGTGGTGATCCAGGCATCGGCAAATCCACCCTGTTGCTGCAGGCTAGTTGCAAGCTGGCCGAAGCCGGTGACGTGCTTTATATCACCGGAGAGGAATCCATTCAGCAGATCAAGCTGCGTGCCGATCGCATCGCCAGTCAGCATGAACAGCTGCACATTGCTGCCAGCACTGAACTGGAAGCGATTGTTGCCACCATCGCGAGACGCCGTCCCGGTGTGGTCATCATCGACTCAATCCAGACCACTGCAACCCAGAGACTCACATCCGCACCCGGCACGGTGGCCCAGGTACGCGACTGTGCTGCCGCCCTGATCCAGCAGGCCAAGCAGCTCGGCCACGCCATCATCCTGGTTGGCCATGTCACCAAGGACGGCAGCATCGCCGGCCCCCGCGTGCTTGAACACATGGTTGATGCCGTGCTCTATTTCGAAGGCGACCGTGGCCATGCCCATCGCATCCTGCGCGCGGTCAAAAACCGCTTTGGTCCTGCGGGAGAAATCGGTGTATTCGAAATGAGTGATCAGGGACTCACCGGCATCCGGGATGCATCAAAGCTTTTTCTGGCCGAACGGGCAGTCGACGTACCAGGGTCTGTGATTCTCGCCTGCATGGAAGGTACGCGTCCGTTGATGGTTGAGGTACAGGCACTTGTCGCACCCACCGTCTACGCCACGCCCAAGCGCACGGCAGTGGGTCTGGACACAGGCCGTGTCGGCATGCTCACTGCCGTGCTGGAGCGCCGCATCGGCCTGCCGCTGGCTCAGCATGATGTGTACGTCAATGTGGTCGGTGGGGCCAGAATTGCCGAACCGGCAGCTGACCTGGCCGTGATGCTTGCCATGATTTCCGCCTATCAGGAAAAGCCCATGCCCCCGGACATGGCTGTCTTCGGTGAGGTGGGGCTCACCGGCGAGGTACGCGCCGTGGCCAGACCGGATGCGCGCCAGCGTGAGGCAGCGAGCCTGGGCTTTACACAACTCATCCTGCCCCGGGGAAACCATACCGGCCTGAAACAGCCCGGTGTTGCCGATGCCGCTGCCGCGAACTACGATGGGCCCGTGCGCTGCATCCCGGTACAACACTTGACTGAAGCAGCACAGGCGGGACTGGTTTGAACCTTTTTGACTACGCCCTGATTGCGATCATTGGTCTGTCCATGGTGCTGTCGCTGTGGCGTGGCTTTGTACGTGAAATCATCTCGCTGATCGGGCTTGTGGCTGCCTTTCTGGTCGCCAGCCGCACATCGAGCGTAGTCGGCGACTTTCTTGGCCAGTGGGTTGCCAATGGCATGCTGGCAGACATCCTGGGCTTTGCCGCCGTGTTTACCGGCATCATGCTGCTCGTGGGCCTCATCGGCGGCATGTTGCGCAAGCTGGTCGACAGGGCCGACCTGACCGCCACTGACCGCACGCTTGGCGTGCTTTTCGGCCTGGCCCGCGGCATGCTGCTGATCGGTCTGTTCTTCCTGATTTACACTTCCTACAGCAAGGATGAAAAGGCCTGGATGAAAGACAGCATGCTGACACCGTACGCGCTTGAGCTTGCGAATGCGATCGGCCAGGCCATTCCGGAAGGATACCCGTTCTCACGCCAGGGCGACGGAAAACCGCCATCACTGACTTCCACCATGGATGCCATTCCCGAAAAGGACCGAAGCGCGGTCAAATCCATTATTGAGGACGCCATGCAGTGAGCACAGCCATACAGGACGACCATTTCCACGATGAGTGCGGCATTTTCGGTGTGTTCAACCACCCGGAGGCCGCAAACCTGACCTACCTCGGCCTGTATGCCCTGCAGCACCGCGGTCAGGAATCCGCCGGTATCGTTGCCACCGACGGCCATAACTTCAGCAGCCACCGGGACATGGGACTGGTTGCGGATGTCTTCAAGAAAAGCGATATCGAACGACTGACCGGCGACAAGTGTATCGGGCACGTCCGCTATTCCACCTCCGGCGAATCCGAGCTGCGTAACTGCCAGCCCTTCACCTTCGAATACGGCTTCGGCGGTGCCTCCATTTGCCACAACGGCAATATCGTCAATGCCAGCGAGCTCAGGCGCGAGCTCGAGGCCAAGGGCTCCATCTTTCAGTCCACATCGGATACCGAGGTGCTGATTCACCTGGCTGCCAAGGGGGCCGGTGCCAGCGCGGAGGCACGCTTCGGCGAGGCCGTCAACCACCTGCATGGCGGCTTCTCGCTGCTTGTGCTGACGGAAACCCGGCTCATCGGCATACGTGATCCGCACGGCATCCGACCCATGGTGCTCGGCAAGATGGGCGATGCGTGGTTTCTTTCTTCGGAAACCTGTGCCTTTGACCTGATCGGTGCAGAATACGTGCGCGATATTGAGCCGGGGGAAATGATTATCATTGATGAAACGGGGCCGCACAGCCGCAAGCCGTTCAACCAGGCACGCCCCCGTTTCTGCGTATTCGAATACGTGTATTTCGCTCGTCCGGACTCCACACTGGAGGGCATCAATGTCTACAGCGCCCGCTTCCAGATCGGTGTGGAACTCGCAAAGGAGGCACCTGCGGATGCGGATATCGTCGTGCCGGTGCCGGATTCCGGAGCGCCGCCGGCCATGGGCTATGCTAAAGGCTCCGGTATCCCCTACCAGATGGGCCTGATTCGCAACCATTATGTCGGCCGCACCTTCATCGAGCCGCAGGACTCCATCCGCCATTTTGGTGTCCGGCTCAAGCTTAACCCGAACAGCGATCTGATCCGCGGCAAGCGCGTCGTACTCGTGGATGACTCCATCGTGCGAGGCACCACAAGCCGCAAGATCGTTGAAATGGTAAAGCGCGCCGGTGCTAAAGAGGTGCATGTGCGCATCTCCAGTCCACCGACAAAGCATTCCTGCTTCTATGGCATTGACACGCCGGATGCCGACAAGCTGATGGCCAACAACATGACGATAGATGAAATGTGTCAGGCCATCGGTGCGGACTCCCTCGCCTTTGTCTCGTTTGAGGGCATGTACCGCGCCGTGGGGCGCCCCCAGGAGCAACACTGCGATGCCTGCTTTTCGGGCAACTATCCGGTGCCCATCGAAGGCTCGCGCTCACCACAGCTTTCCCTGCTGCGCTTTTTCAGCCGCCGGGGATAACCCGGAAGACATGCGACCCAACGTCGTCCTGATTCACGGCATGCTTGGCTTCCGTCGTTTCCTGTGGCGGGAGTATTTTCATGGTGTACACCACCTGCTCGATGGCATGGGGTTGCGTGTTACCATTCCAAAGCTCCCCTGGGGCCGCAGCATCAGGGTACGTGCGGCAGCATTGGCCCGACAGCTGGAGGGGGTGAACGACCCGCTGCACCTGATCGCACACTCCATGGGTGGCGTGGATGCGCGTTGTTATATCACGCACATGCAGGGCCACAGAAAAGTGGCCAGTCTGACCACGCTCGCCTCTCCACATCGTGGCTCGTCAGCAGCCGACTATGTGATGTCTGGCCTGTCGGTGTTTCGGCTGCTGCCCAGCATCGTGAACATGATGCCAAAGGCCATGGCGAGGTTCAACCGCGAAACTCCGAAC